>JBDUBL010000010.1:0-41665 GCA_040004125.1 Actinomycetota bacterium | reverse complement strand
CACACTGCGGGCGTTGAATCGCCTCGCTGCTCGGACAGCCTGATGGGCAACAGGTTGAACGATCCGGTTGCGGCGGAAGGCGCCGGGTGGAACGATCAAGGAGTCAGCCGAACAGAGGTACCGATGGATCCGGATCGTGGTCACCGGCGCAAGGGCGACCTCTTCGCGGTTGGGGACTATTCGTTCTGGTCTCGCATCTTCGAACCGATCTCTGAGGAACTTATCGACGCAGCGGGCGTTTCTGAAGGCCACCGCGTGCTGGATATAGCTTCCGGCAACGGGAACACCGCCCTCACAGCTGCCAGACGTCGCGCGATCGTCACGGCCCTTGATATGTCCCCCGCGCAGATCGGTAGGGGACGGAACCGCGCGCTGAAGGAGGGTATCCCGGTCGCCTGGGTCGAGGCGAACGCTCGGCACCTGCCCTTTGCCGATGACAGCTTCGACTGCACCTTCAATTCGTTCGGCGACGTGATCGCCGTCGAAGAGATGTTGAGGGTTGTGAGACCTGGCGGCGCTGTGGGGATAACCGAATGGACAAACGAAGGTTTCGAGGGCGGGCTGTCAGAGCTCCAAGCGAGGTTCGAGCCGCGGGCAGGGGGAGGGCATGCCCCTTTCTGGGGGCAGGAGGAGCACGTCCGGGCGGCGTTCGAGCCGCACGATCATGCCGTCGACATTCGTCGCGCTGAGATCTCCGCCCGGTTCGAGTCGACAGGCAGCTTCATTGCCGATCTACTGCAGAAGGATCCATATGTGAACGACTTTCGTCAGAGGGTGACGTCTGAGCAGTGGAGGGCCTTTTGTGACGAGCTCCCTCGTCTTGCTGCCGAATTGAACTTGGCTGACGACGGCAGTCTGGTCCTCGAGTCGACGTACCTGTTATCGATCGCGAGGAAGAGCGAGCTTTAAGGGAGGACCCGGGCGTATCCATGCCTCGCCCTTTGCATCAATTGCGAGGGTCGGTGCGAAGGCAGTCGCCTCCGAGGATGGGGGGAGCAATAGCCGGAGGTCAAACTCGCGTCGCTGCGTGGCGGATCGCTAGATGGCAAGGAATGGCCGCTGGGCTCCCAGCTGCCGAACGGCTTGCCCGTACGTCCGGACGTCGGTCAGCCCGCGCTTCGTGACGAGCATCTCGATCACGTCGCCGGGGAGATACATCGAGCTGTCCCGCAGCGCTTCGAACGGGGGAGCAGGCTCGGGCATGCCCTTGCGCACCCACTCGCGAAACGTCTGCTGCATGTGGCCAGTCATGTCTCCAGCATCGGGTGTATCGAGCGCACACTGAAGTGGTCAGGGTAGTCAACCAGTCGCGGTGTAGCACTCGAGCGTCATTTCACTCGCTCCTGCGCCCGATATGGGCGCGCACGACTGTCGTCGGAGCGTGTGTCCGGTCGACAACGGAACCGTGACCGAAGAAAGGGAAGTCCTGAGCTTGGTGTGCCCGCAGTGCGAAGAATCGTTCCCCTCGGCCATGCAGATGGACCCGGCGACCTTCGAGAAGATCAGGATGGACAGGATGTTGGAGCACTGCACGTCCTGCGGTCACGCCGCGTACTTCTCGAAGCCCGAATACCGCTTCCTCCCTGCTTGACGCCTCAGCGGCCGGCTCGTGCCCGTTGACATGGTGGGATCTTTGGGCATCATTCCCACACATGGCAGAGCGACGGAAGTACGTGGTCACGAGCGCCGTTCTGATCCGTGTCGATGGCGGGTCGAAATGGAAGCTCACATTCGAGATGCAGGGCGCTGATTGCGATGAGCACTCCGAGGAAGCCGTTGTCTCGCCGGATGGGATCGACAGCATGTTCTTCGACACCACCTACACCCTGGAACAGATCAAAGCCCTGCGGGACGGCGCGTAGACCCGGCGCGGGTCAACCGCCGGATAGCACGTACACCACCGCCACCAACAGGGCGACGAACGCAACCGCACCCACGCCCATGAGCACGAGCGTGGAGGTCTTGCGGGGAGCCTCGGTGACGCGGAGCGTTCCGACCTCCGCTCCCGTGGCGATCGTCCGGTCCAGGGCCTCGTCGGCATCGCGCACGCTCCCGTACCGGCCGATCTCGAGCCACATGGTCCCATCGAAGTGCTCCAAGATCGCGACGCGCCGACCGCGCACGAATCTGCCGTTGCCGATGTCGCTCAGGGTGGGGCTCGGGACGTTCGGTCCGCTGATGCTCATGCGGTCTGGCGCTGGCGCTTCTTCGTGGAGGACACCGCGTAGCCCAGCCAGAGCATGAGCGGGATCAGCATCATGGCGGTCAGCAGCGCGAAGTAGACGGCGATCTCGGCGATCAGCTGCAGCTTCTGCGGCAGGTGGTCCAACAGCCCGTTGATGAAATCCTGGCTCGTTGCGAGCATCGTGTCCTCCGCCTCGGGTGCCTCGACATCCTACCGTTCCGCCCGGGCCGCGCGAACGATCTCAGGCCATCACGGTGCGAGCTACCAGGACGACCCCCAGCAGGCAGATCCCGGCTGCGCTGACGATCGGTGCCCAGGTGGCGAGCGCGCCGGGCAGTCGGCGCCCCATGAGGTCGCGCATGCGGATCGTGCCGAAGCCGACGCCCATCAAGACGGTGGCGAGCCCGACGCCGAACGCGAGCACGAGTGCGAGGCCGAAGACCAGCCGTCCGATCGCCACGGCCGCCAGCAGCGCGATCAAAGCCGACGGCGAGGGCAAAATGCCGCCGGACACGGCAAGGGTGGCCAGGCCGAATCGACCCGGCCGCGGCTCGTGTGTGTGGTCATGATCGTGGCTGTGCTCGTGGGCGCGGCCGTGCGCGACCGCTCGCGATCGGGTCAACAAGAGGTATGCGCCGAGGAGCGCGACGAGGCCGCCCGACGCCAGCGTCGTCCATCGATACGCCACCTCCGGCGTGAACGCCTGGCCGGCAGCGAGCACGGCGAACCCCAAAGCCACCACCGACGCCGTGTGCATCGCCGAGACCGCGGCGCCGACCGCGACAACCTGGCGCGGCCGCACGTCGGTGCCGACCAGATAGGCGGCCATCAGTGTCTTGCCGTGCCCGGGACCCAGGGCGTGGAGCCCGCCGATCGCGAACGCGGTCGCTAGGGCGAACAACCAGAGAACGGGCGAGGAGCCTCCGGTGGTGACGAGGCCGGCGAACGCGGTCGTGAACCGATCCCCGAACCCTCGTGCGATCGGCGCGGTCGCCAGATCCGTGGCCGGCGCCGCACCTGTGTCCGCCGCCGATCCGGCCACGATCGAAGCGCTTCGCTGATCCAACGGCGAGCTCAGAAGATCGGCGGGGTAGGAGGTGAGGCGCTCGCTCGTGCTGGTGGTCGGCACGTCCGAGCTTGCGAGCGTCATGCCCACGCCGACCGCGGTCACCTCGTGCCAGCCGATCCGACCGGGGTCGGCGTCGTCACGGAACGCGATGGAGCTATCGGGTCGGATCGTGACGTCGGCGTGCAAGGAGCACTCGAGCCGCAGGGTGGAGAGGCCGCCGGCACCTGGCGGGAGGGCCAAGGAGCCGGCGGCCCCGGGGGTCGGGGTGATCTCGGTCCCGCCTACGGTGACCTTGAGCCCGTCCGCCGCTGCGGCGCAGGCGCCTTCCACGTATGCAGCTGACTCGGAGGTGCTGATCTGCCCGTCCCCGTCTGTGTCGATCCTGGTGCGCTCTTGAAACGCCGGGATCTCGGCCATGTCGACGACATGATCCACATCGAGGCCGTGCGCTCGGATCGACAGTCCGTCATAGAGATTGATCGTGAAGTTCCCCAGAGGGTGGGCCTGGGCAGCGCCGGCGCCCAGGATGAGCACGCCGCCGAGTACGACCGCGATCGTGGCCAGCCGTACCGTTCGTCGCCGCATCGAGCCTCCCCCCGCCGGTGTCCCAAGCGGTTCGCACTCCCGGCGGGGTCGGATCACCGGGGCTGGCCGTCTCCCCGCACGGGTGGCATCATCCTTCGGACCGCTCGGTCCAGGCCGATCCGGTGAGGGGGGAGCTGCGAACAATATGTGCCGTGATCGCCGTCGAGGTTCGAGTCGCTACGCAGCGCCCTCGCGCACGCGTCGTGGTGATCCCGGAGGCCACCTTGGCCGTACGTGACATGGACGATGCCCGCGACCGGGAGCTGCTGCACCGGGTCCGCGACGGCGATCCCGCGGGAGAGGCATTCCGAGCGCTCTTCCGGCACAACGCCGGTGTGGCCAAGACGGTCGCCCTGCGCATCACGCGGAGCGAACAACTGGCCGAGGAGGCTGTGCAGGAAGCGTTCCTGCAGTTGTGGCGCGCTCCGGAGCGCTACGACCAGGCGCGCAGCACCGTGCGACGGTGGTTGCTGACGTTGGTGCATGCGCGGGCGGTCGACCTGGTGCGTCGCGAGCAGGCGCAGCGCCGGCGGGCCGAAGGCGAGGCCGGCACGATCTCGGTCGAGCCCGACCACGCCGATGATGTGGTGGCCGCGGTCGCTCGACCGGCCGAGCGGGCGGCCGTGCACGAGGCGTTGACCGTGCTGCCGGCGGAGCAACGGGCGGTCATCGACCTCATGTACTTTGAGGGCGTGTCGCAGTCGGTGGTGGCGGAGCGACTCGGCATCCCCTTGGGAACAGTCAAGTCGCGGTCGTCATTGGCCATGCGAAAGCTCCGCGGTGCCTTGGGGACGCAACGATGAGACAACACGACGAGATCGAGGAGCTGCTGGCGGTCGAAGCGCTCGGCGGGATCGAGCCCGAGGACCGAGCGCGGCTGGCCACCCTGCGGACCGACCACGGGGAGTGCCAGGAATGCGCCGAGCTCGAGATCGGGTTCCGGGAGACCGCCGCGGCTCTCGGCTCGGCGTTGCCCGAAGCCGAGGTTCCCGTCGACTTCGAGGACCGGGTCGTTGCCGCGGCTCTGTCCGAGCGCAGCGCCGGCACACCGACATCGCCGCGCCGGCGGTCGATCGCCTGGCTCGCCGTGGCTGCCGCGGTCGTGCTCGTGGCGCTCGGCGCGCTCGGCGGCTACCTCGCGGCACCGAAGAGCTCCGTGGCCGCCTTCATCCAACAACAAGGGGTGACGTTGGTGCCCTTCAAAGCGGCGAATGCGGATTCGGGCACGATGACGCTCGCGATCGGGCCCGACGGAACCCAGGCCTACATGATCGGCACCGGCCTGCCGACGCCGCCGGAGGGTCAGGTCTATGAATTGTGGACCATCGCGGGCACGACCCCGACGTCGGTCGGCTGCGCGGTCCCGAGCGACGGGCACGTGACGATCAAGGTCCAAGGCGATTTCTCGACGGCGGATGTGGCGGCGATCACCGTCGAAAGCGCCTCGTGCCCGGCGGCCCCGACCACCGATCCCGTGCAGGTCGCCACGCTCTCGTAGGCCGCGTTGGTATCGTGGCGTTCTCCCGGGCGCGTAGCTCAGCGGGAGAGCGCTCGCCTCACACGCGAGAGGTCGCTGGTTCGATCCCAGCCGCGCCCACTGCTCGGCTGGGCGTGTCGTCCCAGCCCACCACGAACGATGGGGGGTCGCTCGATGTCTACGTCCACCACGGCGCTACCCGCGGCGCGTGCGCAGGCGCTGCGGAAGGTCTATGGCAGCGGCGGCGCCGCGGTCGAGGCGCTCCGCGGCGTTTCACTCGATCTCGTCGCGGGCGAATGGACCGCGATCATGGGTCCGTCCGGCTCGGGGAAGTCCACCCTGCTGCACATCCTTGCCGGGCTCGACTCGCCGACCGACGGGAAGGTCTTCATCGGCGACGTGGATCTCACCTCGCTCAACGACAAGCTGCTGACGCAGCTACGCCGCGACCGTGTCGGGTTCGTGTTCCAGGCGTTCAACCTGATCCCGACGTTGACGGCCAGGGAGAACATCACGTTGCCGCTCGACATCGCCGGAACGGACGTCGATCGCGAGTGGTTCGACACCGTCGTGGACACCATCGGGCTGCGCGACCGGCTGGACCACCGTCCCTCCGAGCTGTCCGGTGGCCAGCAACAACGTGTGGCGGGAGCCCGGGCGCTCCTGTCGCGTCCGGCCATCGTCTTTGCCGACGAACCGACCGGAAACCTGGATTCGAAAAGCGGCGCCGAGCTGCTTTCGTTCCTGCGGACGGCCGTCGACGAGCACGGTCAAACGATCGTCATGGTGACACACGACGCGCACGCCGCCGCCTACGCCGACCGGATCGTGTTCCTGGCGGACGGCCGGATCGTCGATGAGCTGCGTGAGCCGACCGCGGAGCGAATCCTGGATCGACTGAAGGCGATGGAGAGCTAAGCGTGCTACGAGCAACGATCAAGAGCCTGCTCGGGCGCAAGCTCCGATTACTGTTGACCGCCCTCGCGGTCGTCCTCGGGGTCGGCATGACCGCCGGATCCTTCATCCTGACGGACACCGCGCTCAAGAGCTTCGACGACCTGTTCGGCAACGTGTTCAAGGGCACCGACGTCGTCGTGCAGGCAACGACCGCGTTCGCGCCGGGCGCGGGCAGCAACAGCGGCGGTGGCAGCGAGCGGAGACCCATCCCCGAAAGCGTCTTGCCGCAGGTCCAGAGCGTCGGCGGTGTGGCGAGCGCGGACGGCTCGATCGGCGGCACCGCCTGGATCGTCGACCCGGTCACCAACAAGGTCGTCCAGAACGGCGGAGCGCCGCCGATCGGGGGATCGTGGAACGCCGACACCACCACGCTGACGGTCGGTGCAGGTGGCACGCCGCCCACCGGGCCTGACCAGGTGGCCATCGACGCCGGCACGGCGACCGATCACGACCTGTCTGTCGGTCAGAAGGTCAAGGTCGTGACCTCGACCGGCCCCGGGGAATACACGATCTCGGGGATCGTCCGGTTCGGCGACGCAAGCAGCCTCCTGGGCGCGACACTTGCGCTGTTCGATCTGCCCACTGCTCAGAAGCTCTTCGATCGGGAAGGGGAGTTCGACGCCATCTACGTCAAAGGGGATGGCAGCGTCTCACCCGATCAGCTCGCGACCCAGATCGCGGCGGTCCTGCCGTCGGGCTATCAGGCGATCACCGCGGCGTCGGCCGCAGCCGAGCAGCAGGATCAGGTTGGCCAGGGGCTCGGGTTCCTGCGGACGTTCTTCCTGGTCTTCGGTTTCGTCGCGTTGTTCGTCGGCGCGTTCATCATCTTCAACACGTTCAACATCGTCGTGAGTCAGCGAAGCCGCGAGTTGGCGCTGTTCCGGGCTTTGGGCGCCCGTCGGCGCCAGGTCATGACCTCCGTGCTCATCGAATCGGCGATCGTGGGACTCGTCGCGTCGATCGGCGGCGTCTTATTGGGCATGCTGCTGGCGAAGGCGCTCGAGGCGCTGCTGTCCGGTATCGGTCTGAAGTTGCCACCGACCTCGCTCGTCGTGGCCAGCCGCACGATCGTCGTATCGCTGTTGCTCGGCACGGGCATCACGATCGCGGCGGCGATCCCGCCCGCACGCCGTGCGGCGAGGGTCGCGCCGCTCGAGGCGCTGCGTGACAGTCGTGCGCCCAGCGCGTCGATCCGGCGGCGCGTGATCGTCGGTTCGGTGATCACGGCCGGAGGGTTCGCCGCGATCGGCGCCGCGTTGTTCGGCAACGTGTCGAACGCGGGCATCGTGGTCGGTCTCGGAGCGGCGCTCACCTTCTTGGGGGTCGCGATGCTCTCGCCGCTGTTCGCGAGGCCGGTCGCCGCGGTGATCGGCCGTCCCTTCCGTGGACATATCGCCGGGAGGCTCGGCGGAGAGAACGCCAACCGGAACCCCCGTCGGACCGCCTCGACAGCGGCCGCGTTGATGATCGGGCTCGGGCTCGTCGCGTTCGTCGCGGTTTTCGCGGCGTCGCTCAAGGCCTCGGCAGCGGCCACGCTCGACCAGGTGCTGGGCGCAGACTTCACCCTGTCGTCCAACCAGTTCGCGCCGTTCTCACCCCAGTTGGCGAAGGACCTCGCTGGCAAAAGCGAGTTCTCGACCGTGTCGGTGCTGCGTCAGGCCGAGGCACACGCGGGCGCGTCGGACACGTTCGTCACCGGCATCGACCCGGCCACGATCGCAGACGCCATCAACATCGACCTGACCTCGGGATCGCTCGCGGATCTGGCGCAGCCGAACACGGTGCTCGTCTCCAGGACCGAGGCCGACGGCAAAGGGCTGTCGGTCGGCAGCACCGTCGACATGAAGTTCGCGGCCACCGGGGTCCAGCCCCTCCGGGTCGTTGGCACCTTCGAGACGAACGGGCTTTTGAACGACTACGCGGTTTCGCTCGCCACCTACGACGCCAACGTCGAGCAGGTGCTCGACCAGTCCGTCTTCGTCAACGTCGCCGACGGGGTGTCGATGGACCAAGCCAAGGGCGATCTCGACGCGCTGTTGCAGAAGGACTACCCGGACGTGCAGGCAAACGATCAGGCGGCGACGAAAGCGCAGTACCTCTCGTCGGTGAACCAGTTGCTCGCGATCGTGTTCGTCCTGCTCTTCCTGTCCGTGTTCATCTCCCTGTTCGGGATCGTGAACACCCTGAGTCTGTCGATCTATGAGCGGATCCGCGAACTCGGGCTGTTGCGAGCGGTCGGGATGAGCAGGAAACAGGTCAAGCGGATGGTGCGGGTCGAGGCGGTCATCATCGCGATCCTCGGGGCCGTGCTGGGGCTCGTGATCGGGATCGTGTTCGCCTGGGCGATGCAGCGGGCGCTGGTCGATCTCGGTGTGTCCAAGCTGTCGATCCCGGTCGGGCAGCTCGTCTTCATGCTGATCGTCGCCGCCCTGCTCGGGGTATTCGCCGCCATCCTCCCCGCCCGTCGGGCGGCCAAGCTGAACATGCTCGAAGCCATCTCCTACGAGTAGTCGCGAGTCGCCGTGGGGCGTCGGCTATCCTGCAACGCATGCCGCAGCTGCGTCTGCCCGATGCCAGCACCGTTGAGCTCCCGGAAGGGGAGCCGGTCGGCAGCGCCCTGGCGCCCGGGGCGATCGCGGTGCGGGTCGACGGCGAGCTGCGTGACCTGTCCTTCGTGCCGCCCGGCGACGTCGTCGTCGAGCCGGTCGACGTGCGCACCGACGACGGGCTCCACGTGCTGCGTCACTCCACCGCCCACGTGCTTGCCCAGGCGGTCTGCCGGCTGTGGCCCGGTACCAAGCTCGGGATCGGCCCCACGATCGCCGACGGGTTCTACTACGACCTCGCGATCCCGGCGCATGTTTCCGCCGACGATCTGCCCAGGATCGAGGAGACGATGCGTGCCATCGTCGGCGAGGACCAGCCGTTCGTGCGTGAGGACGTCGATCGAGCCGAGGCGTTGCGCCGCCTGAGCGATCAGCCGTTCAAGACCGAGATCGTCGAGGGGCTCGGCGCCGGCGAGGCTGCCGGCGACATCGCCGCGGGCGCCCAGTCCGCGAGCTTCTACCGCAACGACGGCTGGGAGGACCTGTGCCTAGGCCCCCACGTGCCTTCGAGCCGACGGCTGGGTGCCTTCACGCTGACGGGCGTCGGCGGCGCCTATTGGCGCGGCGACGAGAAGAACCCACAGCTCACCAGGATCTACGGCACCGCCTGGGCGACCCAGGAAGACCTCGACGCCTACCTCGTGCGCATGGAGGAAGCCGAACGGCGCGACCATCGCAAGCTCGGCGTCGACCTCGACCTGTTCTCGTTCCCCGAAGAGATCGGCTCCGGCTTGGCCGTCTTCCATCCGCGCGGCGGGCTGGTGCGCATGATCATGGAGGACTACTCGCGCAGGCGGCACGTGGAGGGCGACTACCAGTTCGTGTATTCGCCCCACATCACGAAGCGCGGCTTGTTCGAAACGAGCGGACACCTGGAGTGGTACGCAGACGGGATGTTCCCGCCGATGGAGCTCGACGGCGGAACCGAGTACTACCTGAAGCCGATGAACTGTCCGTTCCACGTGCTGATCTACAAGTCCCGGATCCGGTCCTATCGCGAGCTGCCGATGCGGCTGTTCGAGTTCGGCGGCGTCTACCGTTACGAGAAGTCCGGCGTGGTGCACGGCCTGACCCGCGTGCGCGGCATGACGCAGGACGACGCGCATATCTTCACCACCCGCGAACAGATGGGGGAGGAACTGCAGTCGCTCCTGGACTTCACCCTCTCGCTGCTGCGCGACTACGGCCTCGACGATTTCTACCTGGAGCTCTCGACGAAGCCCGAGGAAAAGGCGGTCGGGTCCGACGAGGAGTGGGACGAGGCGACCGAGGCGCTGCGCCAGGCCGCGCTTACCAAAGACCTCGATCTCGTGATGGATATCGGCGGCGGCGCATTCTATGGGCCGAAGATCAGTGTGCAAGCGCGCGACGCGATCGGGCGTACATGGCAGATATCGACGATCCAGCTCGACTTCCAGACGCCGCAGCGTTTCGACCTGCACTACGCGGGGGACGACAGCAAGCGCCACCGTCCGATCATGATCCATCGGGCCTTGTTCGGCTCGATCGAGCGGTTCTTCGCAGTGCTGACCGAGCACTACGCCGGAGCGTTCCCGCTGTGGCTTGCGCCCGAACAGCTGCTGTTGCTGCCGGTGGCCGACCGCAACGTCGGGGTGGCGCACGACCTGGCCGCGCGGGCGCGGGCAGCGGGGCTTCGGGTCGAGATCGATGACTCCAAGCAGTCGGTCGGCAAGAAGATCCGCGCTGCGCAACTGATGAAGACGCCGTATGCCGTGGTGTTCGGCGATCGCGATCTCGAGGCCGGCACGTTCACCGTACGCAACCGCGACGGCGTCGAAACGCCCGGGCTCACGTTCGACGCGATCGTCGAGGCGCTGGTCGCGGAGTCCTCGTCGCGTTCGTTCGACGCGACCGACTTCACGGCGGTGTGAGTGGACCGTCTCTGGAGCCCCTGGCGCATGGAGTACATCCAGGCGAACAAACAGGAGTCCGAGGAGCGAGGCTGTGTGTTCTGCACGCTGCTCGAGGGCGACGAGGAGGGCGAACGGATCCTGTGGCGCGACGAGCACGCCTTCGCTACGCTCGCGAAGTACCCCTACAACCCGGGCCACCTGCTCGTCTTGCCTGTGCGCCATGTCGGTGACCTGGAGGAGCTTGCCGTGGGTGAGAACGCGGCCATCGCGTCGCTGGTGCAGCGTGGCGTCCGCGCCTTGCGCGCCGCCGCGGAGCCACACGGGTTCAACGTCGGGCTGAACCTGGGCCGCGTCGCGGGCGCGGGCATCCCCGAGCACCTGCACTGGCACGTCGTGCCGCGCTGGGGCGGCGACACGAACTTCATGCCGGTCGTTGGCGGGACGCGGGTGCTTCCGGAGTTACTCGCAGAGAGCTACGAGAAGCTCGCCCCGCACTTCGCAGGCTGATGGACGGCACGATCGCGCTCCTAGACGGTGGGCACCTCGCCTTCGAAGACGTGGGCGACGGGCCCGCGGTGGTGCTCCTGCACCCCGGCCTCTGGGACATGCGAACGTGGGACCCGCAGATCGCGCCCTTCACCGATGCCGGCTACCGCGTGATCCGCTACGACCTGCGCGGCTACGGGTTGTCGAGCCGCCCGAGCGCCGAGCCGTATTCCCACGTCGCCGACCTGTGCAGCCTGTTGGATCGCCTCGACGTCGAGCAGGCGGCGCTCGTCGGGTGCTCGATGGGCGGCGCCGTCGCGATCGACACGGCGATCACGGCGCCGGGGCGTGTGTGGGCGCTGGTGCTGGTCGCCGCCGGACTCAGCGGCTTCGAGCCGACCGCCGAAGAGGAGGGCTGGTGGGAGAACGCCTGGTCCGGGATCGAGGAAGCGGTAGAAGCGGGGGAGTTGCTGCGCGCGCAGGATCTTCGACTGGGCATCTGGGCGCCGCTCGGCACGGATGACGCGGCGGGCGCGACGATCCGCCGCATCGCGTTCGACAACATCCACGAGCTCACGATGGACGAGAGCGCGGAGATCGAGTTGGACCCGCCGGCCGCGCACCGGCTGCACGAGATCGACGCGCCGACGCTGGTGCTGAAGGCCGAGCACGACCCGGCGGACATGCGGCGGATCTCGGACCTGGTCGCGGCCGGCATCCCGGGCGCTCGGATCGTGATGATCGACGCCGATCACGTCGTGAACCTCCGGCAGCCGGCGGCCTTCGACGCGGCCGTGCTCCCGTTCCTGGCCGAGGTCCGACCGTAGATGGGACGTGCACTGCTCGGCGCTGGCGCGTTGCTCGGGTTCCTGGGCGTGGCGGCCGGCGCCTTCGGGGCACATGCGATGCGCGCGAAGCTCACCGCCGAACGTCTCGAGAACTGGAAGACGGCGGCCGACTACCAGCTGTGGCACGCGCTCGCGACGATCGCCGCGGGGCTGGCGACCGCCCGGTGGGAGAGCGCCGCCGCCGCCGTCGCGGGCTGGTGCTTCGTCGCCGGCACGCTGGTGTTCAGCGGCAGCCTCTACGCGCTGGCGGTGACCGACCGGCGCAAGCTGGGCGCGATCACCCCGATCGGCGGCGTGCTCCTGCTGATCGGATGGGCGCTGTTGTTCGTGGCCGCGCTGACCGCGTGAGCGCTACTTCTTGTGGGCCTCCTCTTTCGCGGCCTGGTATTCGGCGATCACCTTGGCGGCCAGGTGTGACGGCATCTCATCGTAATGATCGAAGGTCATCGTGAAGGCGCCGCGGCCCCCGGTCATCGAGCGGAGATCGATCACGTAACGCGCCACCTCGCTCTGGGGCACGAGCGCGTTGATCCGCTGCTTGCCACCGCCGATCTGCTCCATGCCCTGGATCTTGCCTCGCTTGCCGTTGAGGTCGCTCATGATGTCTCCGGTGAACGTGTCGGGCACGACCACCTGGAGGGCAACGACCGGCTCCAACAGGGCGACGCCGGCGGTTTCGACCGCCTCCTTCAGGGCGAGCGAGCCCGCGACTTGGAAGGCCATGTCGGAGGAATCGACGGCATGGAACTTCCCGTCGACAAGCGCGACGTGCACGTCGACCATCGGGTTTCCGCTCAGTACGCCGTCGACCATCGTCTTGACGATGCCCTTTTGGACCGAGGGGATGAACTGCTGAGGGATGGCCCCGCCGACGATCTTGGACTCGAACACGAATCCCTCGCCACGCACGCTGGGGGAGATGTCGATGTCGCAGACCGCGTACTGCCCGTGGCCGCCGGATTGCTTCACGTGGCGGCCGTGGCCCTTGGCGGGCCCGCGGATCGTCTCGCGGAACGCGATCTTGGCGGGGTGGTGCAACACATCGACGCCGAACTTCGCCTTCAGCCTGCTCATCTGCACGTCGAGGTGCGCCTCGCCCATGCCATAGATCACGGTCTCGTGGGTCTCTTCGTTGCGTTCGATCCGAAACGACGGGTCCTCCTCACGCAGGCGCGTGAGTCCCGTCGCGAGCTTGTCGTCGTCGCCTTTGGAGGCGGGCTCGATCGCATAGGCGAGCAGCGGCACGGGCAGTTCGACGGTGGGCAGTGTGACGGGCGTGTCCTTCGTCGACCACGTGTCGCCCGTGTGGGCGTGCTGCAGCTTCGCGACCGCGCCGATGTCGCCGGCGGGAACCTCGGCGACCGACTCGTGCTCCTTGCCTCGTTGCGTGAAGAGCTGGCTGATCCGCTCCTCGGTGCCCTGGGTCGCATCGTGCACCGTCGAGTCGGGCCGAACCGTTCCCGAGAACACACGGAACATCGTGATGTGCCCCACGAACGGGTCCGACACGGTCTTGAACACATACGCGGCCAGGGGTCCGTTCGGATCCGGCGTGCGCTGCTGTTCCGCGTCGGTCTTGCCGCGCACCGTGATCGCGCCCCGATCGACCGGTGACGGGAACTCCTCGACGATGAAGTCGAGTAGCCGATCGATCCCGATTGCTTTGGCGGCCGACCCGCAGATCACGGGTGCGAGGCGAGCCCGCGCGAAGCCTCCTTTCGCGCCCTCCACGATGTGCTCCTCTGGGAGCGAGCCGGTCTCGAGGTATTCCTCGATCAGCGCGTCGTCGGATTCGGCCACCGCTTCGATCAACTTCTCCCGCGCGGGGTCGGCCATCGCGTGCAGGTCATCGGGCCAGTCCGACTCCTCGGCGGTGGGGCCGCTGGGGTACAGGTCGGCCTTCTCGTGCAGCAGGTCGGCGATGCCGCGGAACTCCTGCTCGGCGCCGATCGGCAGCTCGAAGGGAGCCACCTGATTGCCGAAGCTCGATACGAGCTGCGCGAGGGTCGCCTCGAAGTCGGCGCGCTCACGGTCGAGCTTGTTGATGAAGATCGCCCGCGGCAGGCCCTCGTCGACCGCCAGCTCCCAGGCGTACTCGGTCTGGACCTCGACGCCGTCGACCGCCGACACGACAACGATCACCGCGTCGGCGGCGCGGATCGCGTTGCGAACGTCACCGACGAAGTCGGCGGTGCCGGGCGCGTCGAGCACGTTGATCTTCGTGCCCTTCCACTCGACCGGCGCCATCGCCAGCGACACGGAGATCCCTCGTCGTTGCTCGTCGGCGTCGTGGTCCGACACCGTGTTGCCGTCCTCGACCGTCCCCATCCGGGTGATCGAGCCGGACGTGAACAGCATGGCCTCCAGCAGCGAGGTCTTCCCCGCTCCGGCATGGCCGACCAGCAAGACGTTTCGGATGTCGTTCGCGCCGTAGGTCTTCAACGCGGGGCTCCTTCGTCCGTGTGCGGAACAGGTTCGGGAATCCTACCCAGTTGCTAGGCTCGCGCTCACCCCATGGTCCGCTTCCAGCGCCAACCACCCGGCACCGCCCTGACCCGCGCCAGCTCCGTCGTCGGGATGGGCCTGTCCGTCGGGGCGGCGTTCCTGATCCTGAACGGCCGGCTCGAGCGGGCGGGGGCCTTAGCCGCGATCGCCGGCGCGCTGCTGTTGCTGGGCGGTCACCGCGCCAACCACGGGCTCGGCGGACCGGTCGACCGGATGCTGACCGAGCTGTTCGACCGGGGCTGGGACGCCTGCGTGCTCGCGCCGATCGTCTGGGCGACCTACGGCACCGAACCCGACGTTGCGATCGGCGCGCTGGTCGCAGTGTGTGCCAGCTTCTTGTCCTCCTATGTGCGCGCCCGCGGCGCCGCACTCAACTACTCGATCGAGGAGAGCCACGTGACGCGCGGTGTGCGCTACGGCTTGATCTCCGCCGGGCTGCTGTTCGGCTGGCTCGCGTGGGCGGTCTGGGCCGCCGCCGCGCTCGCCGTGCTCACGGCGCTCGTTCGGACCGGTCAGATGGCCCGGGAGGAACGCGCGTGAGCGAGACCGACGCGGGCATGACGGTCAACGAGGCAGGGGAGACCTGGCGCGAGCGCCTTGCGTATTGGCTCTACGCATCGGTGGCCTGGCTCGGCGCGAGGCTCCCGACACACACGGGTCGCGCGGTGTTCCGCACGCTTGGCTCGGTCGCCTATCGGGTGGCCTCGCGCACGCGCGCGGTCGTCGCGGCCAACCAAGCGCAGGTGCTCGGCCGACCGGTCCAGGACCCTCTCGTCGTGGCGAGCACCCGCGAGGCGTTCCGCCGCTACGCCCGCTACTGGTACGACGCCTTCGCCGTCGTGACCTGGACCGACGAGCAGATCCTCGATGTCTTCGTGTGGGACGGCGTCGAGCATCTCGTGGATCCCGTCGCAGACGGTCAAGGCGTGATCGCGGTCCTGCCCCATATGGGCAATTGGGACGCGTGCGGCCGCGCGATGCGCGCGCGCGGCCTGCCGATGGTGGCGGTGGCCGAGCACCTGCGTCCCGAGCGGCTCTACCAGTTGTTCGTCCGCCAACGGGAGGCGTTCGGAGTGCGCATCGTCGCGCTCGGGCAGAACGCCGGGATCGGCAAGGCGTTGACCGCGGCGATCGAAGGGGGCAACGTCCTTGCGCTGCTGGCTGATCGCGATCTCACCGGCCGCGGTATCAAGGTGGAGATGTTCGGCGCCACGCGCCGGATGCCCGCCGGCCCCGCGATGCTGGCGCTCTCGACCGGTGCACCCATCGTCGTAGTCGCGAGCTACGAGACACCGGATGGCTGGCGCGGGCAGATGCGACCGCTCGCGATGCCTGACCTCACGGGCGACCGGCGCACCGATGCCCGGGCGATCACCCAGGCGATCGCCGACGCCTTCGAGTTGATCGTCGCCGCCTCGCCGGCGGACTGGCACATGTTCCAGCCAGGCTGGTCTGGGGACGAGGCCTGATGCGCATCGCAATCGCCTGCCCGTACGCCTGGGAGGACCCCGGCGGGGTGCAGGTCCACGTGCGCGAGTTGGCCGAACGACTGCTGGCACGTGACCACTCGGTTGTGGTGTTGGCGCCGACCCGCCGACCACCCGAGCAGTCCTGGGTCGTTTCCATCGGGCGGCCCGTGGACATCCCCTACAACGACTCGAACGCCCCGATCGATCCGCGACCGTGGTCTCGGCGCGAGGTGCGCCACGCCTTGGCGACCTTTGGCCCCGACGTGATCCACGCGCATCAACCGATGGCTCCCTCGACGGGGTTGTGGGCGACTCTAGAGGCGCGAGCGCCGGTGGTGGGCACCTTCCATTCGGGCGCCACGCGGGCGCGCCTCTACGACCTGGCCGCGCCCGTGCTGCGTCGGATCGCGCGGCGCCTGGCGGTGCGGATCGCCGTGTCGGAGCGCGCCGCGGCGTTCGAGCGCGAGCACATCGGCGGAGACTTCCGCGTCGTTGCCAACGGCGTCGCCGTCGAGCGCTTCGCGACCGCGACCCCCGCCGACCTTGGGCCGGGTAGGAAGGTGCTGTTCGTCGGTCGCCTGGACGAGCGCAAGGGGTTTCCGGTCGCGGTGGGGGCGTTCGCCGAGCTCGCGGCCACACGGCCGGACCTGCACCTAGTCGTCGTCGGCGACGGCCCGCAGCGCTCGGCGCTCGACGCACTGCCGACGACGCTTCGCGCCCGTGTCACGATGCTCGGCCCGGTGCCAAACCAGGAGCTACCGCCGATCCACGCCGCCTGCGACCTGTACCTCGGCCCGTCGACCGGCGGGGAGTCCTTCGGGATCGTGCTCGTCGAGGCGATGGCGGCGGGCCTGCCGGTGGTGGCCAGCAACACGCCCGGCTACGACGAGGTCCTGACCGACGGAATCGATGGGCTGGCGGTCCCGCCCCGCGACGTGGAGGCCCTCGCGGGCGCGGCCGGCCGCGTGCTCGATACCCCGGAACTGGCCGCCCGCCTTGCGGCAGCCGGGCGCCTCCGCGCCGACGCCTTCGACTGGTCCGTCGTGATCGAGCGGATCGAGGACTGCTATCGCGAGGCGCTGGACATCGGCGCCTCCCCGCTACGATAGGGCTATGTCCGCCGCCGTCTGGATCGTGCTCGCGCTCATGGTGCTGGTCGTGGGTTGGGTGATCTGGGCATTCAACCGGCTCGTGAAGTACCGCAACCGCGCCGACGAGGGATGGTCGCAGATCGACGTGCAGCTGCGACGGCGCTACGACCTGATCCCGAACCTCGTCTCGGCCGTGCAGGGCTACGCGGCCCACGAGCGCGAGACGTTCGAGAGCGTGACCAGGGCCCGTGCGCAGGCCGAGGGCGCCACGAGTGTGGCCGGCCAGGCCGACGCCGAGAACGCGGTCACTTCTGGACTGCGGCAGCTGCTGGCCGTCGCCGAGAACTATCCCGACCTCAAGGCGAATAGGAACTTCCTCGCGCTGCAGGAGGAGCTGACCGGCACAGAGTCGAAGATCGCCTACGCGCGGCAGTACTACAACGAGCAGGTCCGCCTGCTCAACACCGCCATCCAATCGTTCCCCTCGAGCGTCCTCGCCTCGACGTTCCATTTCACGCCTCGCGAGTTCTTCGATATCGAGGACGCGGCACGCGGGCCTGTCCAGGTCGACTTCGGAGGATCCTGAGCCGTGCACGAGCAGATCGCGCGGAACAAGCGCAAGACGTTCCTGTTGCTCGCGTGCGCGGTCTTGTTCACCGGGTTGATCGGATACGCGATCGGCTACCTCTGGTTCTCCGGCCCGGCCGGGGTCATCGTCGCGGTGATCCTCGCGATCGCGCTGTCGCTCAGCTCGTACTTCTACGGCGACCGAGCGGTGCTGGCCTCGACCCACGCGCACAAGGTGACGTCGGAGCAGGAGCCGCGGCTGCACAACATCGTGGAAGGCCTCGCGATCGCGGCCGGCGTGCCGAAGCCCGAGGTCTATGTCGTGCCCGAGATGGCGCCGAACGCGTTCGCCACCGGACGCGACCCGCAGCACTCGTCGATCGCCGTCACGCAAGGCCTGCTCGACGCGATGAACCGTGTGGAGCTCGAAGGTGTGATCGGCCACGAGATGTCGCACATCCTGGACCGGGACATCTTGATCGGCACGGTCGTGGCGACGGTGGTCGGTGCGGCGGTCCTGATGTCGCAGATCTTCATGCGGTCATGGTTCTGGGGCGGCGGTCGTGGGCGCCGTGACTCCAACAGCGGGGGCCAGGGCGCGGGGGCGATCGCATTGATCCTGTTCGCGGTTGGCATCGTGCTGCTGATCCTGGCGCCACTGGCGGGCCAGCTGATCAAGCTGTCGGTCAGCCGCAACCGCGAGTACCTTGCCGACGCGGAAGGTGTCGCGCTCACGCGGTATCCGCCCGGGCTGATCTCGGCGCTGGAGAAGATCTCGACGGCGCCGCATGCGATGCGAGCCGCGAATAACGCAACCGCGCATCTGTGGCTGGACCAGCCGTCGCAGGTGCCCGGCCAGGGCACGAGCTCGATGGAGAAGCTGTTCTCGACGCATCCGCCGATCCAGGAGCGGATCAAACGCCTCCAGGAGATGTAGCGGTGCAACGTCAAGGACCGCCGCACCGGGGGCCGGCGGTACAATGAGGCACTACTCACCGCCAGCCTCGAGGAGGGATCCATCGTGCAACGCGAGACCGGAACGTTCACCGTGAAGTCCGGCCTGGCCGAGATGCTCAAGGGCGGCGTCATCATGGACGTCACCACCGCCGAGCAGGCCAAGATCGCCGAGGACGCGGGCGCCTGCGCGGTGATGGCGCTGGAGCGTGTTCCCGCCGATATCCGCAAGGAAGGCGGCGTGGCGCGTATGGCCGACCCGACCAAGATCGAGGAGATCAAGGCGGTCGTGTCGATCCCCGTCATGGCGAAGGCCCGCATCGGCCACTTCGTCGAGGCGCAGATCCTGCAGTCCCTCGGTGTGGACTACATCGACGAGTCCGAGGTGCTGACCCCGGCCGACGAGTCGTTCCACATCGACAAGTGGGCGTTCACGGTACCGTTCGTGTGCGGCTGTCGGAACCTCGGCGAGGCCTTGCGACGGATCGCCGAGGGCGCGGCGATGATCCGCACCAAGGGCGAGGCCGGCACCGGCAACGTCGTCGAGGCCGTGCGCCACGAGCGCCAGCTGATCGCCGACATCGCGGAGTGCACGACGCTTCGGCCCGAGCAGTACGTCACGAAGGCCAAGGAGCTCGGCGCGCCGGTCGAGCTCGTGCGCATCGTGGCCGAGCGGGGCCGGTTGCCCGTCGTGAACTTCTCCGCGGGGGGGATCGCGACGCCCGCCGACGCCGCGTTGATGATGCAGCTCGGCGTCGACGGCGTCTTCGTCGGTTCCGGCATCTTCAAATCTCAGGACCCAGCCACGATGGCCCGCGCGATCGTCGAGGCGACCACGCACTTCCTGGACCCCGACGTGTTGGCGAAGGTCTCTCGCGGCATCGGTGACCCGATGGCCGGGCTCGAGATCGCCACGCTCGAGACACGGCTGCAAGACCGCGGCTGGTAACACCGTGAAGGCCGGCGTGCTCGCCCTCCAAGGCGACTTCCGGGAGCACGCGAACGTCTTCGCCGCCGCCGGGGCGACCCCGATCGAGGTGCGCACCGCCGCGGCGCTGTCCGAGGTGGATTGTCTGGCGATCCCCGGTGGCGAGTCGACCACGATCGGCAAGCTCGCGCACGCCTACGGGCTCGTCGAACCGCTGCGCGAGCGCGCGGCCGACGGGATGCCTATCCTCGGTACGTGCGCGGGCATGATCGTGCTCGCGACGGAAGTGCTCGGCGGCGAGCCGTTGTTCGCACTGATGGATATCACCGTGCGCCGCAACGCCTACGGTCGTCAGGTCGATTCCTTCGAAGCCGACGTCGAGGTTCGCGGGGTCGATCACGACGTGCGCGGCGTGTTCATCCGCGCGCCGTGGATCGAGCGGATCGGGCCTGGGGTCGAGGTGCTCGCGACCTTCGAAGATCGCGCGGTGGTCCTGGAGCAGGGAAGCCTCGTTGTGGCATCCTTCCATCCGGAGCTCGTGGGCGAGACCGGGCTCCATGACTACCTGCTGAGGAAGGTGTAACGCGATGTCCGGGCACTCCAAGTGGGCCACGATCAAACGCAAAAAGGAAGCGACCGATGCGAAGCGGTCGAACATGTACGCGAAGCTCCTGCGCGCAGTCGAGGTCGCCGCGCGCGAAGGCGGCGGCAGCGTCGAGGGGAACATGACGCTCGCCTCGGCCGTGGAGAAGGCGAAGAGCTTCTCGGTGCCGAGCGACAATATCGATCGCGCGATCAAGCGTGGGACGGGCGAGCTCGGCGACGGCCAGAAATACGAAGAGATCGTCTACGAGGGCTACGCCCCCGGTGGTATCGCGCTGTTGATCGAGGCCTTGACCGATAATCGCAACCGCACCGCCCAGGAAGTGCGCCACGCGTTCAGCCGCAACGGCGGCAGTCTGAGTGAGACGGGAACGGTCGCGTGGCAGTTCACGCGCAAGGGCGTCATCGTCGTCGAGAAGACGGTCGCTCCCGACGAAGAACATCTGCTGGAGCTTGCTCTCGAAGGCGGCGCCGAGGACCTGACCGACTCCGAGTCGAGCTGGGACATCATCACCGCGCCGGCGGATTTCAAGACCGTGCAGGCGGCGCTGGAAGCCGCCGAGGTGCCGATCTTCTCCGCGGAGCTGTCGATGATCCCGCAGACGACGATCCCGGCGGCGGGCTCCGAGGCCAACCAGGTGCTGCGGCTGATGGAGGCCCTCGAGGACCTCGATGACGTCCAGAACGTGTATGCGAACTTCGACATCCCCGAAGAGGTTATGGCCGCGTTGTAACGCGGCGCTTCCTTCCGACGCATCTCGGGTATAGCGTTTGGACGTGCGTACGAGCTGGATCGTCCTGGCCGTCGCCCTGGTGGCGGTCTCCTGCACCTCGGCATCCACCTCGAGCGCGGCGCCGACGATCGAAGGATCGCCGCTCCCACCCGCCACGTCCACGCCACCGGTCGGCACGACGCTGGCCGACGGCTCCGCTTTGCCGCAGGGGTGTCACGGAAAGGCGACCGCGGCCGGTACGGTCGCGTTCGTCGCCGGCGGCCGTGCCTGGGCGCTGGACCCATCGGACGGCACGCTCGCGTGTCTGTTCGAGGTCGCCGACCCGGGGGCATTCGCGTTCGGACCGCAGGGCGATCGCGTTCTGCTTGCGGACATGCAGGTGCAGGGGATCGCGCCGACGTTACTCACCTGGCCACCGAAGGGGCAGACGCCGAGCGTGTTCGACTGGGGCCATCCCCTGGGTCTCGCGATCGTCTACGCGAGCCCGTCGGGCGCGCCCGAGAAACGCTTCATGGACGACGGCAGCGTCGAGCGGTTGCCGACGCTGCCGAAGGGCACCTATCAGGCGATCGCGTATCACCCGAGCGGTCTCGCGCTCGGCTTCATCGTCGATGAGGGCGACCGGCAGGGGATCTGGCTCTCGAGCAACGAGGGGAAGGACCCGGTGCGGCTCGTGTTCTCGAAGCCGGACACGGTGTTCTCGTCGTTGGCCTTCAGCCCGGACGGAACCCAGATCTGGTGGATCGCGCAGCATGCCGGGACGATCTCGGAGATCCATTGGATGGACCTGGCGGATCGAACCGGCTTCGAGACGATCCTGACGCGCGGGCTCGCGCCGACCGCGCACGGCCTGTTGTTGGCGCCGTCAGGACCACTGGTGGCCGCCACGCAGGGGGAGGGATGCGCCGACCAACAGGCGATGATCGTCGATGCCGACGGCGCCCGCCCCGCGATGGGCGGCGCGGGCGAGCCGACCCAGGCGTTGGGTTGGCTCGACCGCTCGACATTGTTGGTTTCGGCCGGCGGGTGTGATCAACCCGCGGGACTGTTCGCGGTCCCCGGGGCGGCGAGTGGGCACGCCACGCTCCTGGTCGACGGGGTCGACATCGCCGCGCCCCGGACCGTCCTACACAACGCTCCCACCGAGGTCCCGGCCCCGCCCAACGAGTCGCCGCCGGCCCCGCCCGGCGGCGTGGGGTGATAGCGGCGAGGATTCGGCGGCCGGTCGGCCGCCACCGGGATCAGGACGAAGCAGCGCTGCGGTGTGCAGGTCGATGTCGAGCGACCGGTCGACGCATGTAGGTTGAGCCGATGTTCGATCGCAGCGCCCACCTCTATGACCTGATCTATGGGTTCAAGGACTATGAGGGAGAGGCGCGCGACCTCCTCGCGCTTATCCGCGATCGCAACCCCGGGGCGTCGTCGCTGCTCGACGTCGCATGCGGCACCGGTGAGCATCTTCGTCTGCTGCGGTCGTCGATCGATCGCGCCGAAGGGGTCGACATCGAGCCGCAGATGCTCGCGATCGCCCAACAGAAGCTCCCCGATATGACCTTCACCGTGGGCGATATGCGCAGTTTCGCACTCGAGCGAACCTTCGATGCCGTGACGTGCTTGTTCTCCTCGATCGGCTACATGGCCAACACCGCGGAACTCAACGATGCGGTGGCGAACTTGGCGGCGCACCTCGCCCCGGGCGGCGTCCTTGTGATCGACGGGTGGGTTCGCCCCGACGCGTGGCATCCGGGCATCAACGTGATGGCCCAGGCTGCCACGGCGGAAGACTCGGCAGTCGCGCGGGTGGTGCGGACCCGGCGGGATGCGGACCGGACGGAACTCGAGATGCGCTATCTGGTGGCAACTTCAGACGGTTTCGAAACGGCGACCGAGACCCACGTGCTCATGTTGTTCACCCACGACGCCTATCGATCGGCCTTCGTCGCGGCTGGCCTGGACCCGGAGGTCCTTCCGGGGCCGATGGGGCCGGATCGAGACCGCTACCTGGCCGTCCGCGGCTCATAGGTCGTTGCCCGTCCGCATCGCCGAGCCTAGACTCCAGCGAACAGATGTTCGATACATGCGTGCTCGGGGTCGATCCCGGTGTTGCCCGGCTGGGCCTCGCCGTGCTCGCGCAGCACGATCGGAAGGTCACGTTGTTGTGGAGCGGGACCGCACAAACGGCATCGGATCTCGGCGAGGCCGCCCGTCTCCGCTCGCTCGCCGATGCGACTCGGGCCGCGATCGAGGAACACCACCCGACCGCGGTCGCGATCGAGCGGGTGGCCTGGAGTCGCAACCAGGTCAGCGCGCTGCACGTGGCGCGCGCCACCGGCGCGATCATGTTGATCGCCGCCCAGGCCGGCCTGTTGGTCGAGGAGTACGCGCCCAACGAGGTGAAGCAGGCGGTCACCGGCATGGGCAACGCCGACAAGCGGCAGGTGCAGGACGCGTTGGCACGGGTCCACGGGCTCCGCGACGTGCCGTCCCAACCCGACGCGGCCGACGCGGTCGCCGTAGGGTTGACCCATCTGCTCGCCGCGCGGATGCGCGGGATCGCGGCGCGGGCCGGAGTCCGGTGATCGCCTTCCTCGACGGCGAGCTCCTCGACAAGAGCGTCGGACGCATCGTGCTGAACGTGGGCGGGGTCGGGTACGAGATCGCCGTGCCCACCTCCGTGCTGGCAGGGTTGCCCCCGGTCGGCGAGCGGGCTCGGCTGCACACTCGCATGGTCGTGCGGGAGGATTCGATGACCCTCTACGGGTTCGCCTCCACCGACGAACGGGAATTGTTCGACCTGCTGACGGGGGTGACCGGGGTCGGGCCGAAGGTCGGGCTCGCGTTCCTGTCGGCCCTGCAGCCCGATGCGCTGCGTCGTGCGGTCGTGGCCGGCGACGCCGACACGCTCACCGTCGTGCCGGGGGTCGGCAAGAAGGTCGCGCAGCGCGTCGTGCTCGACCTTCGCGACAAGCTCGGTGGCGAGGGCGCCGAGGTGATCTCGATCGGCCCACTCGCCGATGTGCGCGAGGCGCTGCTTGCGCTCGGACTCACGACGGCGGAGGCCGCGCAGGTCATGGCGGGGCTCGATCCCGAGGGGAAGGCGCCCGATGACCTCCTCCGCGAGGCCCTGCAGAAGGTGGGACGATGACCGTCATGCCGGGAACCGACCTGCCTGGGGATCCGTTCGACGAGCCGCTGATCGAGGCCGACGCGCTGAGCCCGGAGGATCGCGAGTTCGACGTCGCGTTGCGACCGCGGAGCCTCGATGACTTCGTGGGCCAGGACCGGGTTAAAGAGCAGCTCAAGGTCCTGTTGGAGGGCGCGAGCAAACGCAACGACCCTGTCGATCACCTGCTGTTCAGCGGCCCCCCCGGGCTGGGGAAGACCACGCTCGCACAGATCGTCGCCCTCGAGATGCGTGCGGGCTTCCAGCCGACCAGCGGACCTGCGCTCGAACGACCCTCCGACCTGGCGGCGATCTTGACCAACCTGGGCGACGGCGATGTGCTGTTCGTCGATGAGATCCATCGCATGCCCCGCGCCGTCGAAGAGGTGCTGTACCCGGCGCTGGAGGACTTCAGCCTCGACGTGGTGTTGGGCAAGGGGCCGACCGCGCGCTCGATCCGGCTGGACTTGCCGCGGTTCACGTTGATCGCGGCCACGACGCGACCGGGCCGGATCACGCTGCCGCTGCGCGAGCGCTTCGGGTTCAGCCCCCGCCTCGACTACTACGGCGCGCAGGACCTCACGCGCATCGTGCTGCGCAGCGCCGGCATCCTGGGGGTCGTGACCGCCGAGGCGGGCGCCGAGGAGATCGCCCGGCGCTCCCGGGGCACACCCCGGATCGCGAACCGGCTGTTGCGCCGGGTACGCGATGTCGCGGAGGTTCGTCACGACGGGGCGATCACCGCCGACGTGGCTCGGGCCGGGCTCGAGATGTTCGAGGTCGACGAGCAGGGGCTCGACCGTCTCGATCACGCGATCCTGGATGCCATCATCGAGCGCTTCTCGGGCGGGCCGGTGGGTCTGTCGACGCTGGCCGCGGCCGTCGGCGAGGAGCCCGACACGGTCGAGGACGTCGTCGAGCCCTATCTGCTCCAGCTCGGTTTCCTGCAGCGCACACCTCGTGGGCGGGTTGCGACGCCCCGGGCATACGCCCATCTCGGGGTCGTGGCGCCCGGCCAGCTACCGCTGTAACCCGGCCGTTCCCGCAGGTAGGATTGGGTCTTGCGCCCGCGGGCGCCTCGAACGATCGACCCGGAAGGAACCTCGATGATCCTTGCCCAAGCGACATCCGGCGGCGGCAGCCCCCTGCTGCTGCTGCTGCTGGCGATGCCCGTCGTCCTGTACATGATGATGCGGTCGCAGAAGAAGAAGGCGGCTGCGCAGCAGGCGCAGCAGCGGAGCGCCGGCGTCGGCGACGAGATCATGACGACCGCCGGCATCTTCGGCACGATCGTGGAAGAGGACGAGGACGAGGACACGGTCGTGGTCGAGATCGCGCCCGGGACACGGATCAAGATGATCCGTGCCGGCATCGCTCGCCGCGTCGAGGAAGACGACGAGTACGAAGAGGCCGACGAGGACGATGAGGAGCCCGACGCGAGCTCGACGCCCGAGGCCGACGACAACGCCGAGGGCCCGTTCCGCTCGTGAGCGACGACGCGATCGGCACGCCGAGCGGCGCGCCGGTGCCGGAGGTTCCGCCGGTCGAACCGGCGGTCGTCGCGACGATCACCTTGGCCGACGTGCAATCCGACCCGGACCTGTCCTTGTTCATCGCGTCGGCCGACCGAGTGATGGACGCGATGGGCTATACGGAGCACGGGTTCCGCCATGCTCATCTCGTGGGAAAGATCGCCTATCAGGTGTTGCACCGGCTGGGGTTCAGTCAGCGTGAAGCGGAGCTCGCCCGGGTCGCAGGTTATCTGCACGACATGGGAAACGCCCTCTCGCGCGAGGGACATGCTCAAAGCGGCGCCATGCTCGCCTACCATGTGCTTCGCGACCGGGCTGACGGTGTGGATCTGATGACGATCATGGCCGCGATCGCCAACCATGAGGAGGCCGAGGGCACCGCCGTGTCGCCCGTTTCGGCCGCGGTGATCCTCGCGGACAAGGCTGACGTACATCGCAGCAGGGTCCGCAAGCCGGCCGAACTCGAACTGGAGCACGACATCCACGATCGCGTGAACTATGCCGTCGAACAGAGTTTCCTGCGGGTAGACTCCGACGCTCGAACCGTCAGTTTGGAGCTGACGATCGACACCCGGATCAGCCAAGTCATGGAGTACTTCGAGATCTTCCTTGCCAGGATGCAGATGTGCCGCCACGCCGCGGCTGCGATCGATGCGCGCTTCCAGCTGTTCGTGAACGGTCAGGAGCTGGCATGAAGCGCAGCCGCGGGCTGTGGGTGTCGGTCATCGCGATCGGGCTGATCATGTCGGTGTCGATCGCCGCGTTCGCGGCCAACCGTTTGCGCCCGGTGCTCGGCCTCGACCTGCAGGGCGGCGTTTCGGTGATCCTGTCGGCCCCGGCCGGCACCTCCGCCGACACGATGAACCTGGCGCTGGAGAACATCCGCAATCGCGTGGACGCCTTCGGGGTCGGCGAGCCCAACATCGCGCTGTCGGGCACCACGATCGAGATCCAGATCCCGGGGTTGTCCGACAGCAAGGTCGAACAGCGCGCGGCCGACCTCCAATGCATCGCCGACTCCAAGGGCGCGACCTACGGCTGCGCGCCCGATGTGCAGCCCCCGACCACCGCGCTGACGGGTTTCGACGTCGCCTCGCAGGTGGCCAAGGTCTGTGTGATGGCCGGCGAGGTACAGCTGTCGTGTTTCGAGTCCCAGGCCGCGGCCGACGCGGCCAAGACGGGGATCACGACCGAGCCGAAGGCGTCGCCCTCGGCATCGGCCTCCGCCTCCGCGTCGGCATCCCCATCCCCATCGGCAAGTCCGACGCCGACCGCGGGCCCCGGCTCCACCGCAGGTGAGTACTGCCTCACCGACTTCTCGGGTGCCGAGCTGCAGTGCTATCCCGACTACGCGTCCGCGCAGGATGCCTATAAGTCGATGGACACGAAGGTCACCCAATCCACGTGGTGCATCATCGCGCCGCAGCCCGAGACGCCCAAACCTTCCGCGACCCCGACCCCGTCGGCCAAGCCGACGAAGTCCGCGAGCGCCTCTGCATCGGCGTCGTCCTCACCGAGCGCGGCGACCGACCCCGCGGCCGCGTACGCCGAGCTCGACCAGAGCGGCTCCTCGCCGTTGCCCTGTGCCTACAAGACGAAGCAGGACGCGCAGACAGGTCTTGATGCGCTTGCGGTCCAACACCTCACCATCCGGTATTGCGTCGTGAGCGCGCAGGGTGAGGATCTCGGCTGCTTCACGACCGAAAGCGCCGCGGCCGAGCGGCAGCGAGAGACCGGCCAGCAGAAGCTGCTCGAGCAGATCGGCCAGACCGCCAGGCTCGAAGAACGCCCCACCCTCGAGATCGTCAGCTCGAGCGATCCACGCTTCGCGTCGCTCCAGCCGACGTGTCAGACATCGGCGGAGCAGGACTCGAAGGCGTGTCAGGGGGCCGCGCAGGACGGCAACGAGGTGTGGTACCCGGACAGACAGGGCAACCTCGTGCATCTGGGGCCCGTCACGATCACCGGCGGGAACCTCACGAGCGCGCGCGCGTCGCTAACCGGCAGTTCCCAGTCGGTCGCCGAATGGACGGTCGCCTTCGAGCTCGATGGGCCCGGCACCCAGGCGTTCGCGGACGCGACACGCCTTGCCGTCAATTCTCCAGCACCACAGAACCAGATCGCAATCGCGGTGGACCGTCTGATCATCTCCAACCCGGTGGTTAACAGCCCGATCACGGCCGGTAAGGGCGAGATCACCGGGAATTTCACCGAGCAGGAGGCCAAGGACCTCGCCTCGATCCTGAACGCCGGCTCGCTACCCGTGAACCTCACGCAAGAGTCGGTCCAGACCGTCAGTCCCACCTTGGGATCCGAATCCCTGCGCGAAGGGATCTTGGCCGGTGCGGCCGGGTTGTTCCTCCTGTTCATGTACCTGCTCTTCTATTACCGGATGCTCGGCGTGGTGGCGTGGTTCGGCATGACGATCTGGGCCGTCCTTGCGATCACGCTGATCTCGCTCGCGGGGCGAAGCTTCGGGTACGCCTTGACGCTCGCGGGTGTGGCGGGGCTTGTGATCTCGCTGGGGGTCACGGCCGACTCCTACATCGTGTTCTTCGAGCGATTGAAGGACGAGGTGCGCGCCGGCCGCTCGCCGCGCACGGCGGTGCAGCCCGCCTTCCAGCGCGCGTTCAAGACGATCGTCGCGGCCGACATCGTGACGGGGATCGCGGCGGCGGTGCTGTACTTCACCGCGGTGAGTTCCGTGCGTGGGTTCGCGCTCACCCTGGGGGTCGCGACGGGGCTCGACCTGTTCGTCGTGTACTTCTTCAAGCGGCCGACGGTGTTCCTGATCGCGCGCAGTTCGCGCTTGTCCAAGATGAAGGGCTTCGGGCTCGCCTCGGCCACCGGAGCCGACCATATCCAGCAGCAGCCGGAGGGGTCCGCATGACCTTCCGCCACGCCTATGAGGTGTACCGCGGGTACCGCGTCCCGCGCTTGCAGCTCGTCGAGCATCGCCGATGGTGGTTCACGTTCTCGGGCGTGCTGATCGCGCTGTCGTTGATCGGCATGATCTTGGGCGGCTTCCGGTTCTCGATCGATTTCGTTGGGGGAGCGCAGCTGCTCTATACGCCCGCGACCCCGGTCACCACCGATCAGATCCAAGGCGTGCTCGATACCTACGGTGTCACCGCTGAGATCCAGCTTGTCGCCGGCGGCGATTCGGTCTCGATCCGCACCGAGTCACTCACCGATCTGCCGAACTCCGAGGCTTTGGTCAAGGACCTCGCGACGCAAGCCGGTCTGTCCCCCCAGGACGTGAACGTCGAGGACATCGGGCCGACCTGGGGCCAGCAGATCTCGCGGAAGGCCCTCCGCGGCCTGCTCCTCGTGCTGTTGTTCATCGCGATCTACATCGCGTGGCGGTTCGAGTGGGCGATGGCAGCCGGAGCGATGGTCGCCCTCGTGCACGACCTCGTGATCACGGCCGGCCTCTATGCGCTCGTCGGCCGCGAGGTCACCCCCGAGACCGTGATCGCGATTCTGACGATCCTCGGGTTCTCGCTGTACGACACCGTGGTGATCTACGACAAGATCCAGGAGAACACCGAGTCGGCGGCGCTGTCCGCGCGGCTCGGGTATGTGGGTGTCGTCGACATGTCCCTCAACCAGACGGTGATGCGATCGGTGAACACGTCGCTGGTCGTGTTGCTGCCGATCCTGTCGCTGTTGCTGTTCGGTGGCAGCACGCTGAAGGACTTCGCGTTCGCGATGTTCGTGGGGGTCGCGATCGGCGCGTACTCATCGATCTTCATCGCGGCGCCGATCCTCACGATCGTGCACGAACGCCAGGTGCGCCGTGGCACGGCCCGCGCTCCGCAGCCCAAGACCCCCCGCGAGAAGGCGGCGGCTCGTGCGGGCGCCTCGACGGCCGTGGCCGAGGATGCGGCCGCTACCAAGGCGACCGCGGGCATGGGCAGCGCGTCCGCCAGGCCCAAGCCGAAGGCCCGGAACAAGAAGGGCCAACCCGCCAAGCGCAAGCGGAGGTAGACGTGCAGATCGAACAGATCGAAGCCCTGATCCGTGACGTCCCCGATTTCCCGGAACCGGGGATCGTCTATAAGGACATCACCCCGGTCCTCGCCGACCCGATCGCGTTCAGCACGATCATCGACCTGATCGTCGTGCACTTCGGGCGGGGCAACGTCGATAAGGTCGTCGGGATCGAGGCGAGAGGGTTCATCCTCGGCGCGCCCGTTGCCTATCACTTCGGCGCCGGCGTGATCCCCGTGCGCAAGAAGGGCAAGCTGCCGCACGAGACGATCCAGGAGGAGTACGCCCTGGAGTACGGCACGGCCACGCTCGAGATCCACAAGGACGCCGTCAGGCCGGGCGAGCGCGTGTTGGTGGTCGACGATGTGCTGGCCACCGGGGGCACGGCCGCGGCCGCCGTCAGCCTCGTCGAGCGGATAGGCGGGAAGGTCTGCGGCATCGCCACCCTGATCGAGCTCGACTTCCTGCACGGCCGCGACAAGCTCCAAGGTCACGATCTCTTCACGCTGATCCACTACTGAGCGCCCAAACCGGCGGCCTGCCGGCCGTAGACTGTTCCCCAGAGGTGGATACGCAGGACGAGCTCACGGTCGGAACGAAATCGCCACCGGCACGTCGCGGCGGCCGTCTGCCCCTGCCACGCCGCCGTCGCGCCGAGCATCCGCCCACCGGGTACGCCGCGCTACAGAAGAAGATCCGCACCTACAACCCCAAGGGCGACCTCAAGATGCTTGAGGCCGCCTACCTGCTCGCCGAGGCGGCGCACGAGGACCAGCGGCGCCTCTCGGGCGAGCCGTTCATCGAGCATCCGCTCGCCGTCGCGCAGATCCTTGCCGATCTGCGGCTTGATACGACGACGCTCGAAGCGGCGCTGCTGCACGACACGGTCGAAGACACCTCGATCACCCTGGCCCGCCTGCGAGAGGAGTTCGGTGACGATGTCGCCGACATCGTCGATGGCCTGACGAAGCTCGACAAGTTGCAGTTCCAGACGCGCGAGCTCGCACAGGCCGAGAACGTTCGCAAGATGATCGTGGCGATGGCCGGCGACATCCGCGTGCTCCTGATCAAGCTGGCCGACCGACTCCACAACATGCGCACGCTCTCTGCGCTCGCCCCGTCCAAGCAGAAGCGGGTCGCCACCGAGACCCTCGAGATCTACGCGCCCCTGGCCAACCGCCTCGGTGTGCAAGAGATCAAGTGGGAGCTCGAGGACCTCTCGTTCAAGACGCTGCACCCCGGACCGTACAAGGAGATCGCGCAGCTGGTCGAGACGCGTCGCGATGAACGCACACGGCGCATCCGGGATCTGACCGAGACGCTTCGCCAGAAGCTGAAGGAACTCGGGATCAAGGCCGACGTCGACGGGCGCCCCAAGCACCTCTACTCGATCTACGAAAAGATGGTGATCCGCGGCAAGGACTTCGAGGAGATCTTCGATCTCGTCGGTATGCGCATCCAAGTCGAGTCGCTGCGCGACTGCTATGGCGCCCTGGGCGCGGTGCACGCCCTGTGGACGCCGGTGCCGGGCCGATTCAAGGATTACATCGCGATGCCCAAGTCGAACATGTACCAGTCGTTGCACACGACCGTGCTCGGGCCTGAGGGTCGCCCGATCGAGATCCAGATCCGAACCCGCGACATGCACCGCACGGCTCAGTTCGGCATCGCCGCCCACTGGCGTTACAAGGAGGGCGCCAAGCAGAAGGAGGCGGCCGACCTCGCCTGGCTCGGTCAGATGATGGACTGGCTGAAAGACCTCGCCGATCCTCGGGAGTTCATGGAAGGCCTGCGGATCGACCTGTCGGGCGGCCGGGTGTTCGTCTTCACTCCCAAGGGCGACGTGACGAACCTGCCGCAGGGCGCGACGCCGGTCGACTTCGCCTACACGATCCACACCGAGGTCGGGCATCGCACGATCGGCGCCAAGGTGAACGGCAAACTCGTGCCGCTGGACTACGAGTTGCGCACGGGCGACTCCGTCGAGGTCCTCACGTCCAAAGCGCAGGGTGAGGGGCCGAGCCAGGACTGGCTGCAGTTCGTTGTGACACCCCGAGCGCGCAACAAGGTCCGGCAGTGGTTCGCGCGCGGCCGGCGCGAGGACGCCCTGGATCAAGGTCGCGAGTTGCTGCAAAGGCAGATGCGCAAACAGAACCTCCCGTTCAAGCGCCTCGCCACCGATGAGGTCCTCGAGCAGGTGGTCGCCGATCTGAAGTACCCGGATCTCGACGCCCTCTATGTCGCGGTCGGGGAAGGTCATGTCTCGCCGCAGTCCGTGGTCGCCCGCCTGGCACGAAGCGTGAGCGGGACCGGCGACGAGGATGTCACGAACGACGTTCCGCTCGCGCGGCCTGTGCGGATCGCCTCAGCCGATGTGTCGCACGGCGTCATGGTCAAGGGCCTGCCCGACGTGTGGGTGAAGCTTGGGCGCTGCTGCACACCCGTGCCGGGCGATGGCATCGTCGGTTTCGTGACACGCGGACAGGGCGTCAGTGTGCACCGCGCGGACTGCCCGAACGTCAAGACGTTGCGGCGCGAGCCGGAGCGGATGATCGACGTGTCGTGGTCAGAGGGCAAGCCGACCTCCTTCGTCGTCGCGGTCCAGGTCGAGGCGCTCGATCGCACACGGCTCCTCTCGGATATCGCCACCGTGCTGTCCGATCAGCACGTCAATATCTTGGCGGCCAATTCGACGACAGGGCGTGACCGGATCACGCGGCTGCGCTTCACCTTCGAGCTGGGGGACATCACCCATCTGTCCTCGATCCTTGCCACGGTGAAACGAATCGACGGCGTCTACGACGCCTATCGGGTGGTCCCCTCCTAAGTGCGGATCGTGCTGCAACGCGTCGCGCGGGCGTCCGTCGCGGTCGCGGGTGCGGAGGTGTCCTCGATCGGCCCCGGATACCTCTTGTTGGTGGGTGTCGGGCACGACGACACGGAGGCCGATGCGGTACTGCTCGCGGGCAAGATCGCGGGTCTGCGGATCTTCCGCGACGACGCCGGAAAGACGAACTTGGACCTCGCCGCAGTGGGGGGTGCGGCGCTTGTCGTGTCGCAGTTCACGCTGTTCGCCGACACCCGCAAGGGACGGCGACCCTCGTTCGTTGGAGCGGCCGAGCCTGCCCGGGCGGCCGAGCTCGTCGAGCACGTAGCCCGGACGCTCGAGGGCCACGGGGTGGTGGTGGGCCGGGGGGTTTTCGGCGCGGAGATGGAGGTCGACCTGGTGAACGACGGGCCGTTCACCATCGTGTTCGACACGGCCGCGACCTGAGGGCGGGCCGTCGCCGGCCACCCCTCCGGTAGCATGGCGCCTTCATGTACCTGGACGTCTTCGATCGCAATCCCTACGGGACGAATTGCTGGCTGCTCGCCGCCGAGGGGTCACCGGATGCCGTGGTGGTCGACCCGGGTTTCGAGCCTGAGGCCGTCGCGGCGATCTTGGCGGCCGCCGGGAAGCGTGCGGCCGCCGTCTTGCTGACCCACGCGCATATGGACCACGCGGGCGCGGCGGGGACGTTCGCGGGCGATACGCCCGTCTACGTCCACGCGCAGGATGTTCCGGCGTTCACCGACTACCAGGCTTGGGGTGGCATGAGCCCGATCGAGCTCGATCCCGTCCGTGACCTGCGCACATTCGCCGAGGGCGATGTCCTTCGTCTGGCTGGATTCGCTATCGAAGTCCTGCACACGCCGGGCCACACGCCCGGGTCCTCGTGCTTCCGTATCGACGGCGACGCGCTGGTGTGCAGCGGCGATCTCGTGTTCGCCGGCACGGTCGGCCGCTCGGATTTCCACAACTCCGATCCCGCCGCGATGCAGGTGTCGTTGGCGCGATTCCTCACGCTGCCCGACGATCTGCGCGTTCTGCCCGGGCACGGGCCCGAGACCGCGGTCGGCCGGGAACGTGCCTCGAACCCCTTCCTGCAGGGGCTGCGGTGATGGAGTTCGCGCCGAGTCGGGGCACCCAGGATCTCGTGCCGCCCGCGGGCGGCCAGATGCGCGCGCTCTACGATCGTTCGGGCGACCTCGCGCGAAACTACGGCTATCGATACGTGGAGACGCCGGTGTTCGAGACCACCGAGCTGTTCGCCCGCACGTCGGGCGAGACCAGTGACGTGGTGGCGAAGGAGATGTATACGTTCACCGACCGCGGCGATCGATCGCTCACGCTACGCCCCGAGGGGACGGCACCGGTCATGCGCGCCTACCTGCACCACCAGCAACGTCTCGGGTCGCCTTTCAAGGCCTACTACCTGACGCGGATGTATCGCTATGACCGGCCGCAGGCCGGTCGGTATCGCGAGCACCGGCAGTTCGGCGTGGAGGTGTTCGGGACCGACGCGCCCGAAGCCGACGTCGAGGTGATCGCGCTCGGCGACACGTTCCTGCGGTCACTCGGACTGCGGCGCTACCGGCTCGAGCTGAACTCGATCGGAGACGATGTGTGCCGGCCGGCCTACCGGACGTCGTTGATCGCCTATCTCACGGAGCACAAGGAACAACTCAGCGACGAGCACAAGGAGCGCTTCATCGACAACCCACTGCGGGTGCTCGACTGTAAGGACGACGCATGCCGGGCCGTTGCGGCCGGTGCGCCGGTCATGGTCGAGCACCTATGCGATGCTTGCGACGCCCACTTCGACGGTGTTGTCACGGGCGTCCGCGCGGCCGGGCTCGAGCCCATCATCACTCCGACCCTCGTGCGGGGACTCGACTACTACACGCGGACCGCGTTCGAGTTCGTCAGCGACGCGATGCAAGAAGGCGGCAACGTGCAGCAGGCCACGCTGTTCGGGGGTGGCCGGTACGACGGGCTGGCCGAGGCGCTCGGAGGCCCGCATGTGCCGGGGGTGGGGTTCGGGATGGGCCTGGAGCGTCTGCTGCTGGCGCTGGCCGAGGAAGGTGTGGCGCCGCCCAACGAGCCGGCGCTGGCCGCCTACGTGGTCGCCATCGGGGTACCGGCTCGCGACGCCGCTCGGGCGCTCGTCGCCGAGCTGCGCAGCGCAGGGATCGGGGCTGACCTCCCGTACGAGGATCGACCGTTGAAGGCGCAACTCAAGATGGCGGACCGCGCCGAGGCCACGGTTGCCGTGATCATCGGCGAGCATGAGCTCGCCGCCGGCACGGTGACGGTGCGCCGGATGGACGACGGTACGCAAACCGCCGTGGCGCTGCCGGAGGTGGCGGCGCATCTGCGAACCGCCGGGGGCTCCGCATGATCGAACGGTCCACGCTTGCGACCGCGATGCGCTCGCACGCCTGCGGGGAGCTCCGCGCCGGCGACGTCAGCCTGCAGGTGACGTTGTGCGGGTGGGTCGCGCATCGCCGTGACCACGGCGGCGTGACGTTCATCGACCTGCGCGACCGCGAAGGCGTGGTCCAGGTGGTCTTCCATCCGCAGGAGGGCGCAGTGGCGCACGCGGTGGCCCAGGACCTTCGCGGGGAGTGGGTGGTGCGCGTGACCGGCACGGTGCGAGCGCGCCCGGCCGGCATGGTCAACGCGGGCCTTGCGACCGGCGAGATCGAGGTCGCGGCGACCGAGCTGGAGGTGCTCGCGCGCGCCGAGACGCCGCCGTTCGTGATCGAAGACCGCGTGGAGGCCGACGAGCTCCTGCGTCTGGAATACCGCTATCTGGACCTGCGCCGGCCCGAGATGACCGCGAGCCTGCGCCTACGTCACCAGGTCACGCGGCTGATGCACGAGCATCTCGATGCGCTCGGGTTCGTCGAGGTCGAGACGCCGATGCTCGGCCGCGCCACGCCCGAGGGTTCACGCGACTTCCTGGTGCCGGTGCGCGCGCGTCCCGGCACCTTCTTCGCGTTGCCGCAGTCACCGCAGCAGCTGAAGCAACTCCTGATGGTCGGGGGCCAGGACCGCTACTACCAGATCGTCCGGTGCCTCCGCGATGAGGCGACCCGCGCGGACCGTGGATTCGAGTTCACGCAGCTGGACATCGAGATGGCCTTCGTCGACGAAGAGGACATCATCGCGGTGATCGAGCCGCTGTACGCCCGGATCATCGCCGAGACACAAGGGGTCGAGGTGCCGGTGCCGTTCCGTCGGATGCCCTTCGACGAGATGCTTGAGCGCTTCGGCTCCGACAAGCCCGATCTCCGCTACGGGATGGAGCTCGTCGATCTGGTGGACCTCTTCGCGGGCTCGGGATTCAACGCGTTCGCCTCGGTCGCGGCCTCCGGCGGCGCGATCAAGGCGCTGTGCGCTCCCGGCGGGGGAAGCCTCAGCCGCAAGGAGCTGGACAAGCTGGTCGACGATGCCAAGGGCCGCGGCGCCGCCGGGCTCGTGTGGATCGTCGTCGAGCCGGACGGGTCGCTGCGCTCCCCGGTCGAGAAGTTCCTGTCCGACGACGAGCGGGCGGGCATCGTCGCACGGACCGGCGCATCGTCTGGGGACCTGATCTGCCTGGTCGCCGACCGCCGCGATCGGGTCGACGTCGCCCTCGACGGCTGCCGCCGCGGGCTCGCGTCACGGCTAGACCTGATCCCGGAGGGTCGCTGGGAGTTCTGCTGGTACTCGGAGCCGCCACTGTTCGAGTGGAGCGAGGAAGAGGACGGATGGGTGGCCAACCACCATCCGTTCACCGCACCCCTGACCGATGACCTCGACCCGAGAACCGCCAAGGCTCGGGCGTATGACCTCATCCTGAACGGGTTCGAGATCGGCGGCGGCTCGATCCGGATCCACGACCCGAGCACCCAGCAAGCCGTCTTCGACGTGCTCGGACTCTCGCCCGCCGTGCAACAGGAGAAGTTCGGCCACCTCTTGAAGGCGTTCCGGTATGGGGCGCCGCCCCACGGCGGCTTCGCCATCGGGTTGGACCGCCTCCTGATGCTGCTGGCCGGCAAGGACTCGTTGCGCGACGTCACGGCGTTCCCGAAGGCGCAGTCCGGCGCCGACCCGATGACCGGGGCGCCGGCGCCCGCCGACCCCGGTGCGCTGGCCGAGCTCGGCATCACCGTGACCGCGCAACCGCAGGAGGACGAAGGGTGAACGAGCTGACGGCCGAGGATCGTGCGCTGCTTCGCCCACCGAACTTCGCGTGGATCGTGACGCTGAACCCCGACGGATCGACGCATGCGACGCTCACGTGGATCGGCGCCGACGAGACCCATGTCCTGGTCAACACGGCGGCCGGCCGGAAGAAGGATCGCAACGTCGAGCGCGATCCCCGGGTCACCATCGCCGTGCAGCGACACGGCGATGCCTATCGTTGGATCTCGATCGACGGGGTCGTCGAGGAACGTGAGTTGGGTCCGGGGGCCGAGGCGCACATCGCCGAACTTGCCCGTGCCTACGACGGCAGGGACTGGACCCCAGTCGAGGGCCAGATCCGCGTCCGGTGGCGCGTGCGCCCCACGCACATCATCCGGTACGGCGAGTAGCGATGCCCGCGTGAGCGATCAGCCGCTCGCCGCCCGGATGCGCCCCCGGACGCCGGCCGAGTTCGTCGGGCAGAAGCATCTCGTCGGCCCGGGTCGCGCGCTCCAGAAGTTGCTGGACCGCCGCGCCCTGCCGTCGCTCGTGTTGTGGGGGCCGGCGGGCACCGGGAAGACGACGCTGGCCGCGATCCTGGCCGACGCGGTCGGGGCGCAATTGATCACGCTGTCGGCGGTGTCCTCCGGCGTCGCCGATGCGCGCAAGGTGATGGAGGGGGCAAAGGGCGGCCTCTTCAAGACGGTGCTGTTCGTCGATGAGGTGCATCGCTGGTCCAAGGCGCAGCAAGACGTGCTGCTGCCCGCGGTGGAGCAGGGCATCGTGACCCTGATCGGAGCCACGACCGAGAACCCGTACTTCTCGCTGAACACGCCGCTGCTCTCGCGCTGCCTGTTGCTGCGGTTGGAGCCGCTGTCGCCGGAGGACGTCGCCGCACTGCTGCACCGCGCCCTCTCCGACGAGGAGCGCGGGCTGGGCGGGATGCACCTGTCGATCGACGAGGACGCCGTCGAGCATTTGATCCTGATCAGCGGCGGCGACGCGCGTATGGCGCTCGGCGGACTGGAAGCCGCGGCGCTCTCCCTCGCCCCGGAGGACGAACGTGTCATCACGCTCGCCCTCGTTGCCGATGCGGTGCAGCGCAAGGCGATCGTGTATGACCGGCAGGGCGACGCCCACTACGACGTGGTCAGCGCCTTCATCAAGTCGATACGGGGCTCGGATCCGGATGCCGCGCTGTTCTGGCTGGCGCGGATGCTCGAGGCGGGCGAGGATCCGCGTTTCATCGTGCGGCGGCTGATCGTGCACGCGAGCGAGGACGTCGGCCTAGCCGATCCGATGGCGCTGCTGCAGGCGACAGCCGCCGCGCACGCCGTGGAGCACGTCGGTCTGCCCGAGGCCCGGCTCAACCTTGCTCAAGCCACGATCTACCTGGCGCGCGCTCCGAAGTCCAACAGTGTCTATACCGCCCTGGCGGCGGCGCAGGAAGACGCTCTCGGCGCCGAGCCCGTGCCGGCGCACCTCCGCGACGCTTCTTACGGTGGAGCTCGCAAGCTCGGCCACGGCCAGGGCTACGTGTATCCGCACGATGAGCCCGATCATTGGGCCGCACAGGCGTACCGCCCTGCGGGCTACGAGGACCATCGCTACTTCATGCCTTCGGGTATGGGGGAGGACACGGAGGGCTGGGAGCCCGGCACAGGCCCCTCCCGTTCGCCAGGGTGAGTCGGGTAGGCTAGCTCCTCGACCGAGACCCAAGGAGCAGGAGACATGACGGTTCTGGCCATGACGGGCGGCGACTGGGCGATGATCCTGCTTGCGGTCGGCTGGCTGGTGCTGGTCTTCGGCCTGTTGTTCGTGTTGCTCAACACGTTCCGCGTGCTCGAGAGCACGAAGATGACGATCGACGCCATGCGTGAAGAGACGATCCCGCTGCTGCGCGAGGTCAAGACCTCCGTCGAGAAGACGAACCGTGAGATCGACCGGGTCGACGTGATGCTCGACAACGCCAACAGCATCGTTGCCCGGGTCGAGAAGCTGTCGGGTCTCGTGGAGGAAGCTGCCTCGAGCCCGCTGGTCAAGATCATCAGCGTGGCCTCGGGCCTTCGCAAGGGGTTCTCGAAGGCGTCGCGCAAGGGGCCCGCGTGATCCGGCGCCTCTTCTGGACGGCCTTCGGGGTGGGCCTCGGCGCCACCACAGCGTTGATCGCCTCTCGGTGGACCCGCAAGCAGGCCAGACGGGCCGCGCCCCAGACGGTCGCCCGTGAAGCCAAGGGCGGGCTGCTCGACCTCACGAAGCTCGTGACCGCATCGGTCGATGAGGGCCGCCGGGCGATGGACGCGCGCGAGCGCGAACTGCGCCGGACCTACGGGCTCGACGAACCGCGCCGCTCGACGCACGGGTCGTGAACGGCAGCGACATCCGCGAGACCTTCCTGCGCTTCTTCGAGGAGCGCGGACACACACGCGTCCGATCCTCGTCGTTACTGGCGGCCCCGGAGTCGGGCCTGCTCCTCACCGGTGCGGGCATGGAGCAGTTCATCCCGTACTTCCTCGGTCAGACGGCGCCCCCGTTCTCCCGAGCGACGTCGGTCCAGAAGTGCTTCCGGGCCAATGACATCGAGAACGTCGGGCGTACCGATCGGCACCTCACCTTGTTCGAAATGCTCGGCAACTTCTCGTTCGGGGATTATTTCAAGCACGAGTCGTGCGCGTGGGGCCTCGAGCTCGTTACACAGGGGCTTGGGATCGATCCCGAGCGGCTGTGGATGACCGTGTACGAAGACGACGACGAGGCGGTCGCGATCTGGCAGGAGCTCGGGATCCCGGCGGAGCGGCTGGTGCGGCGTGGCAAGGCCGACAACTACTGGTGGACGCACGCGGCGGGACCCGCCGGCCCGTCCTCGGAGATCTTCGTGGACCGTGGCCAGCGCTACGGCCCCGAGGGTGGCCCTGAGGTCGACGAGGATCGGTACTGCGAGATCTGGAACCACGTGTTCATGCAGGACCGGGTCGACGGTGGCTGCGAGGTGCTCGGCGACCTCCCGCACAAGAACATCGATACGGGCTCTTCGGTCGAGCGCGTGGCCATGGTGCTGCAGGACAAGGGGAGCTTTTTCGAGACGGATCTGTTCGCACCGCTCCTGGACGAGGTGCAGTCGCTCTCGCGCAAGCACTACGGCGCCGACGAGAAGCACGACGTCGCGATCAGGATCGTCGGCGAGCACGCGCGGGCCGCGGCGTTCCTGGTCGCCGACGGGGTCCAGCCCTCCAACGAGGGGCGAGGCTACATCCTTCGGCGGATGCTTCGTCGCGTGGTCTCGGCGTCTCGGCAACTCGGCGTGCGGCGCGAGGTGTTCCGGCCACTCGTGGGCGTCGTCGTCGAAGGGTTCGCCGACGCCTACCCCGAGCTTTCCGAGAACCGCGCGTTCATCGAGGAGGTGCTGGCTTCGGAAGAGGATCGGTTCTCCGCGACGCTTCGCCAAGGCATGGTCCTGTTCGACGACGCGCGGGAGCGCGCGTCGGCGGGCGCGGTGACCGGTGACGACGCGTTCAAACTTTCCGACACGTTCGGGTTCCCGATCGAGCTCACGATCGAGCTCGCGGCAGACGCGGGCTTGCAGGTGGACGAGGAGCGGTTCCGCGTCCTGCTCCAGCAGCAGAAGGATCGCGCGCGCGCGGCCGCCAAGAAGGTCGAGATCGGCTTGGACGCCGGCGCCGTGCCACCGACGACGTTCGTCGGCTACGAACAGTCCGAAGCCGAGGCACCGATCGCGCTGCTGCTCAGCGACGAGAACACGCAGCTCGAGGTTGCCGAGGAGGGCCGGGCGGTGCGGCTGTTCCTGGATCGCACGCCGTTCTACGCCGAAGGCGGTGGGCAGGTCGGGGACCGTGGTGCGATCCGCACGCACACGGGTACGATCCGCATCACCGATGCGCAGAAGGCCGGCGACCACTCGATCGTGCACGAGGGCGTGGTCGAAGCGGGCGAGGTCCGCGCCGGACAGGATGCCATCGCCGAGATCGACCGGCCGTTTCGCGAAGCAACGGCGCGCGCCCACACCTCCACGCACGTGATCCACGCGACGCTTCGCCGCATCCTGGGTGACCATGCGCGGCAGGCGGGGTCGCTGATCGAACCCGGGCGACTACGGTTCGACTTCTCCCACCCCACCGCCGTGCCGATCGAGGTCCTGGAGCAAGCCGAGCTCGAGGCCAACGGGCGTCTGGCCGACGACGACGTCGTGCGGATCTTCGAGACCTCGATGGACGAGGCCCAGGCGCTCGGCGCAACCGCGCTGTTCGGCGAGAAGTACGGCTCCGTCGTACGGGTCGTCGAGATCGGGGAGTACTCGCGCGAGCTGTGCGGGGGCACCCACGTGGGGCGCACCGGGAAGGTCGCCGTGATCCGGCTGCTCCGTGAGGGATCGATCGGCGCCGGCATGCGCAGGATCGAGGCGCTGGTCGGCCCCGAGGCGTTGCGCGAGATCAACGTGGAGCGCGGGCTGCGCCGCGACCTCGTCGGCGCGCTCGACGCGAAGGATCCGCGGGCGGCGCTCGAGCGCGCCCGCAAGGTGATCGAGGAGAACAAGCGGCTCCGCAACGAGCTCGGCGCGCTGCGCGCGGGCGGGCGCGATGCCTTGATCGACGATCTCTCCGCCAGCGGTACCGATCTCCAGGGCGTGCGGCTCGTCGTGGCCGACGTGCCCGATCTCGATCCCGCTGCGCTGCGCGACCTGGCGATCAAGGTGCGTGACCGTCTGCAGGATCGTGCGGCCATCGTCGTGGTCGGCAACGGCACCGGGGGCAAGGCGATGCTGGTGGCGGCGGCGACACCCGCGGCGATCGGGCGCGGTCTGACCGCGCCGGCGGTGCTCGCAGACGCCGCAGCCGTGATCGGTGGGGGCGCCGGCGGCAAGGATCAGCTGGCCAACGCCGGAGGCACGCACGCGGACAGGGTCCCCGATGCGCTCGCGACGATCGCCGTTCGCATCGGGACGCTGCTGGCCGGACCGTGAGCGACGAGATCGGGCGGGTGCTCGGCCTCGATCTCGGCGACGTGCGCATCGGCGTGGCGATCAGCGA
>JBDUBL010000057.1:0-14012 GCA_040004125.1 Actinomycetota bacterium | reverse complement strand
TGAGCGGTGTCGAGACGTGCGAGGAGTGGATCCGGGATCCGTTCGCTTCGTTCCACGTGGCATCGCACCGATCCGGGGGAGGAAGGGTCACGATCAGGAATCGAGTCCCACCATATCGAACATATGTTCGAGTGTCAAGGGAAGCTGCTGCCGTGCTAGCGTCCCCGCGCCATGGATCAGCTCCCGATCGTGCCGCGTCCCGATCCGCCGCCGGGAGCTCGCCTGCTGAGACGCGCCCGCTCACACGTGATGGACGTGGCGCCGTTGCGAAGGTCGCGCGACTTCCGCCTTCTGTTCGTCGGCCACAGCGTGTCGTACTTCGGAGACGCCATCGTCGCGGTGGTCGTGCCGTATCAGGTGTTCCAGATCACCGGCTCGGTGTTCGCGGTCGGCATGCTCGGGCTCGTGCAGCTGGTGCCCGTGTTCGTGTTCCCGATCGTCGGGGGGGCGGCGGCCGACGCCATGGAACGTCGTCGTTTGGTGATCACGACGCAGGCGGTGCTCGCGGCGACGTCGTTGGTGATGGCGGTGAATGCGGCGCGGCCGACGCCACTGCTGTGGCCGCTCTACGTCTTCGCGTTCCTGTCCTCGGGGTTGTACACGTTCAACCGGCCCGCTTTGGACACGTGGCCGCCACGACTGCTCGAGCCCGAACTGCTGCCATCGTCCAACGCGCTGGAGGCGGGCTTCGGCACGTTCGCGAGCATGGTCGGCCCGCTCGTGGCCGGCGTGCTGTTGGCGACCGCCGGAGCGAGTACGGCCTTCATCTTCGACGCCTGCACCTTCGTGGTCGCGATCGCGATGGTTGCCAGGATGCAGCCCTCGCCACCGGCCAGCGACGCAGACGGGGTCAGCTGGGCGGCGATCAAGGGAGGGTTCCGATTCCTCGCGGGCAAACGCAACGTCCAAAGCGTCTTCCTCGCAGACCTGAACGCGATGACGTTCGGCTGGCCGATGGCGCTGATGCCCGCCGTGGCGCTTCGCCTGGGTGGCCTCGACCATCAGGCCCAGGTGCTCGGTCTGTTGTTCGCCGCGCCAGCCGCGGGGTCGTTCCTGACGACGGTCTTTTCAGGCCGGGCGAAGAACGTGCGACGCCAAGGGCGGGCGATCCTGTTCGCCAACATCGTCTGGGGCGTGGCGATCGCGCTGTTCGGACTTGTGCATACGGTGTGGGCGGCGCTGTTGTTGCTCGCCGTGGCAAGCGCCGGCGACATGGTGAGCGGGATCTACCGGAGCTCGATCCTGCAGGCGGCGGTGCAGGATCGCTACCGGGGCCGCCTGGGCGGCATCGCGATGGCGACCTGGGCGACGGGACCCTCGTTGGGCGAGGTGGAGTCGGGTATCGTCGCGTCGCTCACGAGTGTCCCGGTCTCGATCGTCTCGGGCGGGCTGATCACGGTGGCGGGCGTCGCGGCGATCCGCTGGTACGCGCCGGGGTTCTGGCACTACGACGCCCGGCATCCGGTTGCCTGAGGCCACGCTGTTAGCCTGAGCGCCATGCTGCGACGCTGCCTTGCCGCCCTGCCCGCGCTCTTCCTGATCCTCGGCGCCGCGCCCGCGGCGCGGGCGACAACGACCGTCCTCAACGTGACGAAGCGCGGCACGAGCCAGTCCGAGGCGGCGGTGGCGGCGAGCCCGCTGGATGCCAACAACGTCGTCATCGTCTCCAACGTGCAGCGGGGCTACGGCATCACGGTCGGCGTGAGTCACGACGGAGGTATGACGTGGGCGCGCTCGATCGTCGGGGACGACGACCGTTTCGGCATCGCGTGCTGCGATCCGTCGATCTCGTGGGACGACCAGGGCAACCTCTTTTTAGCGTGGCTCGGGTTCACCACGAAGTCGTTCCCGACCGTGGTCCCCATCCTGATGAGTACCGACGCGGGCGATTCGTGGGCCCGGCTGGTCCAGATCAAGCCGCCGAAGCCACGTCGCGGCGCGTCCAGCGCCGCCGTGCCACTTGTGCGCTCCGCAGGTGCCGACGCTCGAGACGAGGAAGAAGAGCGCGGGGGCTTCATCGATCAACCGACGATCACCACTGGTCCGCATGCCCTCTGGGCGAATTGGAACAACGACGGACAGATGCAAGCGGTCGGTGCGCGCGTCCTCGGACTGGGTGAGGTGGCGGCGTTCAAGCCCGTGCGCGACATCCCCGACTCGCGGAACTGCACGTTCGGCGACATCGTGGTCGGCCCCGGCGGCGCCGTCGCGAATGTGTGCCAGAAGGACCGGCCGCACGAGTCGCCGACGACCTCGGTCCTGCGGTTCACGGTCGATGCCGACGGGCTGAAGCCGGGGAGGTTCGGGCGCGGACGGGTGGCGGCGCATACCGACGTGTCGTTGTTCGAGCCGATCAGACCGCAGCGTTCCCGTACGGTCGACGCCGAGGCCGGGCTCGCGTGGATCCTGCACGGCCCCGATCGCGGGCGGCTCGTGTTGCTATTCACGGACGAGAAACCGGATCAAAGCGACGACACGAACGTCTACGTGAAGCTCTCCGACGACGCGGGCGGAACCTGGGGCCCGCGGATCGGTGTGGCCACCGACATCCGCAGCCAGTTCCTACCGAGGATCGCCACAGACCCCGCGACCGGAGATCTGGTGACCGGCTGGCACGACGCGAGTCTCGACCCGGGCTCGGGTCCCTACGACACCGATGGCGTCGCCAACACCGACGCGATGTATGCGCTCGCCTTCAGCGCCGATGGCGGAGCCTCCTGGACCGCGCCGCAGATGGTCAGCGAGGCTGCATCCAACGCCGCCGCCAGCCGCAACCTGATCGAGTACGGCGACTACACGGGGCTGGCCTTCACGTTCGGCATCGCCCACCCCGCGTGGGCCGACAACTCGAACTCCACGGGGGACAACCCGGACGGCACGCTGCACGCGTTCGACGTGTACACCGCCGCTGTCGCCGAGAATTGACGCTCAGACCGCCGGCATCGCCTCGGCGGCGTCGGCGGTGGCGTGATGCTCCGCGATCGTCTCGCGCCCCGGGATGAAACGGTTCGAGACCAGCGCCGCCACCAGCAACACGCCGCCGGCGAACAGCAGCGCCGGTCGGAACCCCTGCATGAAGGCGTCGTTGAACGCGGTCTGGACCGACGCGGCCGTCTGAGTGGGCAGACCGGCGGTGGAGAGCTCGCCATGCTGCGCCGACGCCGCGATCGTCTGGATCTGCTCGGACGTCAGACCGAGCCGGGCGATCGCGGGGGCGAAAGCGTTGCGGATCTGCGAGCTGAGGATGGCGCCGAGCAGCGCGATCCCGAGGACGCCGCCCACCTCGCGGCTGGTATTGGTCATCGCCGAGCCGAGCCCCGCTCGCTCGCGCCCCACGCTGTTCATGACCGCAGCCGTCATCGGCGCCATCGTCGCGCCCATGCCGTGACCCATCGCCAAGAAGATCGGGAACATCACCCAGTACGGCGTCGTGGGTGTGAGCAGAAGACCCAGCAAGACCAGGCCGCCGCCGGCCAGGCAGAGGCCATAGGTCATCGGCCCACGGGAGCCGTGCTTCGACGCGTATTTCCCCGAGTTGGGGGCCGTGACGATGATCATGCCCGTCATCGGCAGGAACGCCGCACCCGCCTGGAATGGGGAGTATCCGTGGATCGTCTGCATGTAGATCGTCAGGAAGAAGAACGTCGCGAACATGCCCAACGAGATCGAGAAGGCGACCGTGTTGCCGGCGGAAAACGCCGGGATCCTGAAGAAGCGCAGTGGCATGATCGCGTGCGGGTTCTTGAGCTCCCAACGCAGGAACGCGACGATCAGGACGGCGAACAGGACGAACGACGCCCTGATCTTGATGTCGCCCCACCCCAGCGCGTTGGCCTCGATCAGCCCGTAGGTCACGAAGAACAAGGCCGCCGTGCCGAGCACGAGCCCGACGATGTCGAGCTGGCGCTGCTCCTCGGAGCGCGACTCGCGCACTGTCGACATCGCCACGAGGAAGGCGATGATGCCGATCGGCACGTTCAGGAAGAAGACCGACTCCCAGCCGAGGTGCTCGACCATATAGCCACCCAGCGTCGGTCCGAGCGCCAGCGCGATGCCCGAGACACCGGCCCACAGACCCAGCGCCTTCGCACGCTCGTGGGGCGGGAAGGTGACGGTGATGATCGACAGCGTGCCCGGTATCAGCAGGGCGCCGCCCACCCCTTGCAGGGCTCGGGCGACGATCAGCTGTGTCGGCGTCGTCGACAGGCCGCAGGCGAGCGAGAAGATCGTGAAGACGGTCAGACCGGCCAGGAACATCCGTTTGCGCCCGTAGCGGTCGCCCAGGATCCCACCGGTGAGCAGCAGCGATGCGAATGCGAGCGCGTAGGCATCGACGATCCACTGCAGCTGCGAGAACCCGGCGCCGAGATCGTTTCGGATCGTCGGCACCGCCACGTTGACGACCGTGTTGTCGAGCATCGCCATCGCCAGGGCGAAGCACATCGTGAGGAGCACGATGCCCTTCTCGCGCGCATTCTCGCCTTCGAAGCCGAACATGATCCTCCTCGTTGTCTCGGTAGGGCCAACCGCGGCCGGGCCGTGGATGTTCCCTCGTTCTTAGGTCAGCTTGCGGTACTTGCGAACGGCCAACGGCACGAACACGGCCAGGATCGCCGCGATCCAGATCAGCGACTTGACCACGAGCTGGGTGCCCGTTGTGCCCGCATCCGGCAACGCCTGATGCACCACGCCGTCGGGTCCGGTGACGTAGACATAGCCATTGGTGAGCCAGCGAACGCAGTTGGCCCAGATCGTCACCGGGTTGTTCCGGGCGATCGTCGCCAGCACCGCCGGCATGCCGACGATCGGCACGAGCGCCGAGCTGATGAACGTCAGCGGGAAGATCCACGTGAAGCTCGCCGCCTGGACCGTCTCGGTGTCCTTGAGCGTGAGTCCGATCCATGCCGACACCCACGAGAAGCAGAAGCCGATCAACACGGTCAGCACGACCGCCACGATCGCGTGCCAAAGACCGAAGTCGAACGAGAACCCGACGAGGTAGCCGACCGCGATCATCAGGAGCACGACGACCACGTTGCGAACGATGTCGGCGGCGGTGCGACCGGTGAGCACGGCCGATCGGGCCATGGGCAGCGAGCGGAAGCGATCGAGGATGCCGGACCCGAGATCCTCGGCGATGCCGATGCCTGTATTGGTGGATCCGAAGATCGCCGTTTGCACGAAGATGCCCGGCATCAAGAAATTCGTGTAGTCGATCCCCGGTAGATAGCTGATGACGCCCCCGAACACGAAGCGGAACAGCAGCACGAACATCAACGGCTGCACGATCGAGAACACGAACAGCGAAGGGATCCGTACGAATCGCAGGAGGTTGCGCCAGCAGACGACCTTCGTGTCGGTCCACAGCCAGCGCGTGCGGGTGCCGATCGAGATGCGAGGAGCAGCGACGGCAACGCTCATCGCGCACCTCGCTTGCGGCGACCGGCCATGGCCGGCTCCGGCTCGGCGGCGGCTTCCTCGGCGCCCCGGCCCGTGAGTGTCAGGAATACGTCATCGAGCGTGGGCTTGTGCAGCGCGATGTCGCCGATCTGCACGCCGGCGGCGTCGAGCCGACGAACGGCCTCGACCACGATCTCGGCGCCCGCGGCGCCTGCAGGGACGCGCACCAGTCCGGACGTCTCGTCGACCTTGTGTTCGCCGGTGCCGAGGCCCGCCAGCTGCCCGGCGGCGTCCGCGGTGTCGGCGGGTTCGGCCACATGCAGCTCGAGCACCTCGCCGCCGATCTGATCCTTGAGCTCGTCGGAGGTGCCTTGGGCGATCACGAGCCCGAGGTCGATCACGGCGATGCGATCGGCGAGCACGTCCGCCTCCTCGAGATACTGCGTGGTGAGCAGCAGCGTGATGCCTTCCGCTTTGAGCTCGCGGATCATGTCCCAGAGGTCCAGGCGGCTTCGGGGATCGAGCCCGGTGGTCGGTTCGTCGAGGAACAAGACTCGCGGCCGTGCCACCAGCGAGGCACCGAGGTCCAGGCGGCGTCGCATCCCGCCGGAGTAGGTTCGCGATGGCCGATCGGCGGCGTCGGCCAGACCCAGCCGGTCGAGAACCTCCGTGGCGCGCCGGCGGGCCTCCGCCTTCGACAGGTGATAGAGACGCCCTACCATCTCGACGTTCTCGCGGCCGGTGAGGTTGCCGTCGATCGCGGCCGACTGGCCGGCCAATCCGATCGAGGATCGCAAGATCTCGGCATCGCGCACAACGTCGTAGCCGGCCACCTCGGCGCGCCCTAGGTCCGGCTGCAGCAGCGTGGTGAGGATGCGGACCGCGGTGGTTTTGCCCGCGCCGTTTGGTCCGAGCAGGCCGAACACGGTGCCTTCGCGGACCTCGAGGTCGACGCCCTTGAGCGCGTGGACATCGCCGAAGCTCTTCGTGATGCCCTCGGTGCGGATGATGAGGTCAGACACTCGGGGAAGCCTACCGGCTGCCGCAGCGAACGTAGACCGCTCACCTATCCTTGCTCCACGTGCTCGAGCTGATCGATCTGCATCGCCGCTTCGGCGACGTCGTCGCACTGGACGGCGTCACGTTCGAGGTTCCCGAAGGACGCATCGTGGGCTTCGTCGGGCGAAACGGCGCGGGCAAGACGACGGCGATGCGGATCTCGCTGGGGGTCTTGCAGGCCGATGCCGGGCAGGTGCGTTGGCGCGGCGCGCCGATCGACACGTCGGTCCGACGTCGGTTCGGCTATATGCCGGAAGAGCGGGGTCTGTATCCGAAGATGCGTGTGCTCGAGCAGCTCATCTATCTTGCGCGGCTCCGCGGAACGCCCAAGGATCTCGCGCGCACCCGCACCATCGATCTGCTCGCGACGCTCGAGGTCGTCGGCGCGCCGACCGACCGGATCGAATCGCTGTCGCTCGGAAATCAGCAGCGCGTGCAGCTCGCGGCGGCGCTCGTGCACGCGCCGGAGCTGCTCGTCCTCGATGAGCCGTTCTCCGGGCTTGACCCGGTCGGCGTCGACGTGCTCGCCGACGTGTTGCGGCGCGAAGCGCGCCAGGGGGGCGTGGCCGTCGTGTTCTCGAGCCACCAGCTCGAGCTGGTCGAGCGGCTCTGCGACGAGGTGGTCCTGATCGACCACGGGAAGATCGCAGCGCGTGGCACGATCGATGAACTGCACGCCTCACGGGCACGCGACCTCTGGCGGGTGGACGTCCGTGGCGGCGACGGCGCGTGGTGGGACGTCGTCCCCGGCGTGAGGGCTGTGAGCACCGACGACGGAGTCGTGGTGCTCGATCTCGCGTCCTCGGCCGATCCGCAGCGCGTGCTCGACGTGGCACGCGAGGTCGGCGACGTCGTTTCGTTCGGCGCAGTTCGGTTGACCTTGGCCGAGCTGTTCCGCGAGGTGGTCGCGTGAGCGGCGCGGACCGGGGCGCCTGGCGGCTGGTGGCGAGGCGCGACTTCTGGGTGCGCCTGCGCGAGCGGAGCTTCCTGATCTCGACGTTGCTGAACGTCGGCGTGATCTCGATCCTGGTGCTAGCCCGGGGCGCGAGCGCGGGCGGCGATCCGAGATTCCAGCTGGGTGTGGTGGGATCGCCGGCGGTCGTCGGCATCGGGAACGACGCCGCGGCCCTGGGGGAGGCGAGCAAGGTTACGGTCGACATCGTCCCGTTGTCGGCGGCGCAGGCCGACCAAGCCTTGCAAGACGGTTCGGTTGACGCCGTCTTGTCGGAGGGTCAGATCGTGGGGCTCCACGAAGTGGATGGCACGCTGCTGGCGCTCGTGCAGACCAGCGCGCACGCGGCGGCGGTCGCCGACGTGTTCGCACGTCACGATGTGCCGCAGAGTGAGCGCGACGCGGCCGCCCGTGAAGCGCCTCTTGACGAGCTGGCGCTGGACCCGCGATCACCGCGACAGACTGCGGATGCCGGCGTTGCCTTCATCGGGGTGCTCTTGCTGTACGGGCAGCTGTTCGGCTACGGCACCTGGGTCGCCACCGGTGTGATCGAGGAGAAGGCATCCCGCGTGGTCGAGATGCTCCTGTCGGCGATCCGGCCCAAACAGCTGCTGGCCGGCAAGATCGTCGGCATCGGTGTGCTCGGGTTGTGTCAGCTCGCCGTGATCGGTGGATTCGCGATCACGCTGGCGGCGCTCACCGGCGCGATCGATAACCCGGTCGCCGCGATCCGCCCTGCGCTGTTGGTATTCGGGTGGTTCGTCCTGGGTTTCGCGTTCTATGCATCCTTGTTCGCGGCGGCCGGGTCGCTCGTGAGCCGCATGGAGGAGCTGCAGAACGTCATCGTGCCGATCAACCTGACGATCCTCGTGTCGTTCATCATCTCGATCGGTGCGCTGCAGGACCCGAACTCGACGCTGTCGATCGCGGCGTCGATCCTGCCGATCAGCGCGGCGCTCGCGATGCCGGTACGTATCGTGGTCGGCGCGGCGACCCCGCCGCAGATCGTGCTGTCGTTAGCGTTGTTGATCGGCTCGACGATCCTGCTCGTTCCGGTCGGCGCGCGGCTGTACGCAGGCGCGATCCTGCGCACCGGTGCTCGGGTCAAGCTGCGCGACGCCTGGCGGGCGACCTGATGACGCGGCTCACGACGCACAACCTCCGCCACGCTGCGGGCATGTTGCGGCTCGGAAGGAACCCGGCCGCCACGGTCTATGACTCGATCGGCCCCGATTTCTTCTTGGCGCTTGACGACGGGTGGCTCAACCTCGGCCTGTGGGAGGGCGACGGCTCCGATCCGGGCGAGGCGCCGGCGGCGGTGCGGCGGCTCGTGACACGGATGGCGGGGGATCTCCCGACGGGCGGCGACGTGCTCGACGTCGGGAACGGGCTCGCGGCCCAGGATCCGGTGATCGCCGACGTCGCGGCCACGCGAAGTCTGACCGCGCTGAACGTGACGTGGTCGCAACTTCGGGCGGGGCGCGACCGCCTCGCCGCCGCCGATGCCAACGGGGTCAACGGCGACGCGTGCCGGATGCCGTTTCCGGCCGCGAGCTTCGATGGCGTGATCAGCGTCGAGGCGGCGTTCCACTTCCCGTCGCGTGCGGCTTTCTTCGCCGAGGCGTTCCGCGTGCTGCGACCCGGCGGCGTCCTCACCATCAGCGACGTGCCGGTGCGGCGGATGCCCGGGACCCCGCGCGAGGCGATCGCGGGTGTCGCGATGCTTCGCTTGTGGGGGATCCGCCGGCGGGCGGCCGCCACCCCTGCCCAGATCGAAACCGCCGTGCGCGCCGCCGGTTTCGGGGAGGTAGCCGCAGCGCTCGAGGGGCGTCACGTGATTGCGCCGGCGTTCCGCTACGTGGACGGGCGGCTCGCAGACCCGACACTCCGCGATGAGGCCGGCCGGGCGAAGGTCGCGGGGGCGGCCTCGATGCTTCGGGAGGCTCGGCTCCTGTGGGACCGAGGCATCCTCGAGTACCTCTTCCTTTCCGCGCGGAAGCCGGACTGAGCTCCGAGGTCAGTCGGTCTGGAAGATGCGCCGGAACGACGGCAGCGGTACCTCGCCGAGCGCGAGCACCCGATCGTGGAAGTCCTGCAGGGAGAACGCCGCGCCGATGCGCGCCGATTCCTCGGCGCGGGCGCGCTGGATCTCGAACATGCCGGTCATGTAGCACAGGGCCTGTCCGGGCATCCCGATGTAGCGGTCGACCTCGATCACGGCGTCGGTGTGCGTCTGGCCGCTGCCCTCCAGCGTCGACACGGCCGCCTCGCGGGTCCACCCGAACGCGTGGATCCCCGAGTCCGTGACCAGCCGGGCGGCGCGGAGTCCCTGGTTCTCCAACATGCCCAGGCGCTCCCAGCCGTCGAGGTAGAGGCCCATCTCGTCGGCCAGACGCTCGGAGTACAGCCCCCAGCCTTCTGCGAACGACGCGCCCGCCAGGGTCGAGCCGAACCGGCGCAGGGGCGGGCGCTCGGGCATCTCCTGCTGCAGCGCTAACTGGAAGTGGTGGCCGGGGTTGGCCTCGTGGTAGGTCACGCTGGCGACGTGGTGCAGCGCGCGGTCGGGCAGGTCGTAGCAGTTGATGTAGTAGATGCCGGCGCGCGAACCGTCGTCGGTCGGTGGGTAGTAGAAGGCCATCGGCTCGTCGGCCTCGCGGAACGCTTCGACGCGCCGCACCTCGCAGTTGGCCGAGGGCAGCCGGCCGAAGTACGCGGGTGCTGCCTCCCAGCTGCGTCGTACCTGGTCTTCTGCCAGCGTGACCAGTTGCTCGGGTGTACTCGCGGTGTTGGCGCCCGAGGCGGTGTGCGCCGCGATCGCCTCGGCCGGGTCGGTGTAGCCGAGCTCTGCAGCGAGCTGCAGACGTTCGTCGTTGATCGCGGCCAAACGCTCCAGGCCGCGCTCGTGGACCTCGCGTGGGTCCAATGGCAACGACGTCCAGCCGAGGATCTCGGCCGCGTACATGCCCTCGCCATCGGGTAGCGCCGAGATACCGATCGTCTCGGTCGCGGCCGGCAGGTACGTCATCATCGCGTCGCGGAACGCCGCCAGCGATGGCTTGACCGCGTCGCCGACCGCAGTTGCGAGCCGGTCCCGCACGTCGCCCTCCGCGAGCGCCGCCACGGGGGAGTCCGACGGTGCCAGTTCCAGGAGGCGATCTAACTGCGCGATCGTGCGCTCGGCCACCACGCGCGGCACCGTGATGCCGGCCGCGATCCCCTCGTGGAGCTGTGCGATCGAGGCGTCGAAATACGCAGGGAACGCTCGCAGCCTCGTCTCGAGCCGATCCACTCGCTCCGGGGTGTCGGCCCGCTGCAAGGTCGCGATCTGGCCCAGGAGTGCGACCGCGCCGTGCATGTGGTTCGCGACATCGAGCAGATCGAGTCGGTGATCGCTGCGGGCGAGGGAGCGGTCACAGATGGCCTCGAGGATATCGGCGGTGATCTGCCGGCCCTCATCCAGCGCCGATCGATCGATCGCCGCGAGCGCCTTGAGGTTCGCCCGCGCCATCGCCTCCTCCTCCGCACGCCCTGCTTCGGACGGGTCGGCGAGTCGGTCGTCGTAGCGGTCGTCTCCGACGAACGTGCCCATCAGCGGCTCACGCTCGAGGATCCCTTCCCATGCCGATGCGGCGAGGCCGTCGAACTGCTGTTCCATCTGCACGTGCGGGGTCCTTCCTTCAGGCCTAGAGGAGTCCAAGGGTAGCGGCACCGTCCACCGTCAGCGCGGCGCCCGACAAGAAACCGGCCGAGGCCGAGCAGACGAAGGCGGCGATCCTGCCGAAATCGTCGGGATCGCCGAGGCGCCCCGTGTGGCCCAGCTCGCGGATCCGGTCGGTCGCGTGCGGTCCGGGGCACAACAGGTTCAAGGTGATGCCCTCGGCGATCAGATCGGCGGCCGCGGTCTTGGCCCACGCCCAGAGGCCCGTCCGGGCGATGTTGGACGCCGCGAGATCCGGGATCGGTTGCTTCACGCCGTAGGAGGCGATCAGCACGATCCGGCCCCAGCCGGCCGCGCGCATGTGCGGTCGCACGGCGCGCACGAGGCGGATCGAGGCCAGCAGGTTCGCCTCCACGGCGGCGCGGATCGCGTCGTCATCGAGCTCGAGCGCCCGAGCCGGCGGGGGGCCGCCCGCGTTGGCGATCAGGATGTCCAGGGCACCGAAGCGCTCGACGGTGGCGGCCACGAGCCGTGCGGGCTCGCCGGGGTCGGTCACGTCGCCGGGCAGAGGCACGGTGGGGCCGGGGATCGTCCCGAGTGCCGAGTCGAGACGACGCGCGTCACGTGCGTTGACGGCGACGTTGCAGCCCTCAGCCCCGAGCGCTCGCGCGGTACCCAAACCGAGGCCCTTGGACGCGGCGGTGACGAGCGCGGTCCTGCCGGCGATGCCGAGATCCATGGCGTCGCATGCTACGCCTCGACACGGCAAGCGCATTGCCGCCCCCATCGGCCCCGGCTAGGCTCGGGCGTCATGCTGCTGGACGGGAAGAAGCTCCTGATCACCGGCGTCCTCACGCCACAGTCGATCGCGTTCGCGGCGGCGCGCTCGGCCCAGGATCACGGCGCCGAGATCGTGTTGACCAACTTCGGCCGCACGGTGAGCCTTACGCAGAAGACCGCCAAGCGGCTGCCTGCGCCTTGCGACGTGCTCGAGCTCAACGTGAACGAGCCCGATCAGATCGACGCCGTACGCGAGGAACTCGCCACACGGTGGGGCAGGCTCGACGGCATCTTGCACGCGATCGCCTTCGCCCCCCAGGACGCGCTGGGCGGCAACTTCCTGCACACGCCGTGGGAGTCCGTGGCTACCGCCTTGCAGACGAGCACCTTCTCGCTCAAGGCGATCGCCGCCGGCATGTTGCCGCTGATGCAGACCGAAGGCGGGTCGATCGTGTCGCTGGACTTCGACGGGCAGGTCGCGTGGCCGATCTATGACTGGATGGGCGTCGCGAAGGCGGGGCTCGAGGCGGTCACCCGGTACCTTGCCCGAGATCTCGGGACCCACGGCATCCGCGTGAACACCGTGAGCGCGGGCCCGATCCGCACCATGGCCGGCAAGGGCATCCCCGGGTTCGACCAGATCACCGACGCGTGGGGTTTGCGGGCACCGCTCGGGTGGGACCCGACCGACCCGGCGCCCGTCGGCGACGTGGTGACCTTCCTGCTCTCGGACCTGGCGCGTGGGATCAGCGGCGAGCTGATCCACGTCGACGGCGGGTTCCATGCGATGGGCACCGACCCGCTCCCGGCGGTGTCAGGTTCGGATATCTAGCTCGAGCGCAAGGAGCTGCTGCTCCCCCCGGATCGCGCGGAACGCCTCTCGCAGCCCCGAGCGTTCGATCGTGCCGAGCGCTGCCGGGTCGACGAAATCGTCGGGCACCGCACCGTCGCGCACCTGCGCGACCTGGTGGCGCAGTCGGAGGTCGACGAGGAACCGGAATGCCTCCGCAAGATCGTTCCCCGACTCGGGGCGCAGCGCCCCACCTGCCACGGCGGTCTCCAGCCGGGGGAGCGTGCCCTTGGCGTGCGAGCCGACGGCGACCGCGCGCGCCCGTGCGATCGACGTGACGATCGTGATGCCGCCGTGCTTGATATCCAGCGTGCCGGCGTGATCGCCCTTGGCCTGCACGACGAGCCCGCGGATGAAGCCCGTCGGCGGCTCTTCACGCAGCGCGACGCGTCCCAGCAACCGCAGGAAACCGGGGTTGCTCCGAGCCTCCGCGACGGCGGCATCGAGCGCCGGCTCGGCATCAAGGGCCCCAGCCACCACTCGGTAGTCGAACCCGATCGAGGACTGGATCATCGCGTCGGCATCCGGCTGGTGGATCCAGGACCGGAACCGTTCGGCCCAGTCCGAGAGCGGACGCCGCATCGCGCTGTGGACCGCCATCGCGTCGCCGCGGCAGCGCGGGAAGCCGATCGCCTCGAGCCCGCCGGTGACTCGCTCGGCGAGCTCGGCGAAATACGGGTCGTGCATCTCGCGATCGAACCCGGGTCCGAAGGCGAGCGCGTGATCTTGATCCGAGCGCAGCGTCCGTTCCTGCCGGGCGGCGCTACCAAGCGCCAGCCAGGCAAACGCACACGGTGCCTCGCCCAACTCGCCGATGGCCAGTGACACCAGGCGCTCGGTCGCGGCGTCGGCGATCAGCGAGATGACCCTGCCGACGTCGATCGGGTCGGCTCCCGCCTCGACCAATCTCGAGACGACCTCGGGGAACCCACGCGCCGCGAGGACGACCTCGCTGCGGGACCCGGCTCGACCGATCGCGCTGCGGATCGCGAACGGGCTCCCGCGATCTAGGTCCATCAGATCGGAGTCGGTGATCACACCGAGCAACGTGCCCCGTTCGGCGACGGGCAGGTGATGGATCCCGAACTCGAGCATCTGCAGCATCGCCTCGCCGGCGAAGGTGTCGGCGGCGGCGACGTGGACGGGTTGGGTCGCGATCTGTTCCACGGGGCGATCGAACGAACCGCGTTCGGCCACGACCCTCGTGCGGAGATCGCGATCCGTCAGGATCGCCCAGTTATCGCCGATCGGGATCAGCAGCGATGAGACCCGTTCGTCGCGCATCCGCGCCGCGGCTTCAGCGACGGTGGTGC
>JBDUBL010000056.1:0-14241 GCA_040004125.1 Actinomycetota bacterium | reverse complement strand
TGCTGCCGTCCCGCGGGAGGATCCGCCGGTCGTCCACGCGGTCAGTCTGGGGGCCGCGTGGACGAGCGACAACAGCCTTGTGACTGGCCCCGAGGCGAGGCCCCGGGGCCAAGTCAGGCCCGTGTCACGAGTTACGCCGTGAACCCGACGTTCTCCAGGCGGAGCTCCAAGGTGGAGTTCACCGTGGAGCCTGTCACGTTGGGGTTCATGAGGTAGTTGATGGTCTCGTAGTGCGCGAAGATGAGCGGCACGTCATCGAAGATGATCTGTCGCAACTGCTGATAGAGGCCGGAGCGCGTCGCATCGTCGGTTTCGACCCGGGCCTGGTCGATGAGCGCGTCGGCCGCCGGGTTCGAGTAGAACGTCGTGTTGATCGCGCCCCCGGTCCGCAGCACCAGCGAGTAGAAGTTGTCCGGGTCGATCGTGCGCTCCTGGTACGCCGACGTGATCTGGTAGTTCCCCTTGATGAACGCGTTGAACCACACCGACACGTCGACCTGCTTGATGTTCATGGTGATGCCGATCTGCTTCAGCTGTTCCCGAACGACCTCGCCGGTCTTGAGCAGCTCGGGGTATTGCGGTAGGCCCAGGAACTCGACCTCGAGGCCGTCGGGGAAACCGGCCTGGACCATCAATCCGTTCGCCTTATCGATGTCGGGCGTGACCGGCGACGCCCCGTCGAACCAGGTGGAGCCGGTCGGCACCTCCTCGATACCCACCTCGCCGGCTCCGGAATACGCCACGTCGCGGATCTGCGTCCGATCGAGCGCCCAGTACACAGCCTGACGAACCAGCTTGTTGTCGAACGGCGCCTTGGTGGTATTGAGCGCCAGGAAATCCGGGATGCCGGCGGTCGCCGACGTCACGTAGGTGAATGACGGGTCCGTGGAGAGTGAGGAGAGGCTCTGCAGGGGAACGGCGTCGACCCAGTTGAGCTCCCCCGAGCTGAGCCCGTCGAGGCGCCCCTGATCGACGAGCAGGAACTTGAACTCGATCCCGTCCAGGTAGGGCTTGCCTTCCTTGAAGTAGCCGTCGAACTTCTCCAGGGTGATGTGATCGCCCTGCACCCACTCGACGAACTTGAACGGACCGGTGCCGACGGGGTTGCGCGCCGGGTCGGCCGCTTCGACAGCCTTCTGGTTCACGATCTCGCCGTTGTTCGCGAGATTGGACAGAAACGGTCCGAACGGCGACTTCAGATGGAAGATCACCTGGGTCGGGCTCGCGGCTTCGACGGTCTTGATCGCGTCGTACAACGGTGAGTACGAGCTGGCGGTATTCGGGTCCAGAATGCGCTCGAACGTGTACTTCACGTCGTCCGCGGTGAACGCTTCGCCGTTGTGGAACGTCGCGTTGTCCACCAGGTTGAACACCCACGTCTTCTCATCGGTGGCGCTCCAATCCGTGGCGAGAACGCCGACCAGGGAGCCGTCGGTGTCGATGTCGATGAGCTTGCTGAAGATGTTGTCGTAGACCTGCGCGCCCGTGTAGATCGTGGACGTCGCGGGATCGAGGGTGTCCGGCTCGCCGGTGAGCGCCGCCTGCAGCGTGCCTCCCGGCTTGATGCCACCCGCACCGGTGCTCCCGCTCGTCCCCGTGCTCGCAGGGGGAGTGCTCTTCTTCTTCGAGCACGCAGCCAACACGGCTCCGAGGCTCGTCGATGCGAGCGCGGCGGCGCTGAAGCCACCGGCCCTGCGCAGGAAGTCGCGCCGGGAGAGATCGCCGCGCAGGAATCCGCGGGCGAGGGACTCGGCCCTGACTTCTTCGCCGTTCTTTTCTGGCTTCATTTCTAACGTCATGTTCTTCCCCTCCTTCTCCACCGATTCACGACCGGTGCTTGTCCAGGAATGCTAGGAACGTCTGGTTGAACGGCGACGAGTGTTCCCACATGCCCGCGTGCCCGCCCGCCGAAGTCGCCCATTCCGCGCCGGGGATCGCCTCCTGCAGACGCTTCGAGAGCCGGACCGGGATCAAGATGTCTTCCTCGCCGGCAAGAACGAGCGTCGGGACGCCGATGGAGCCGAGTCGGTCGGTGGTGTCGTGGGTTTGGATTACGTGCAACTGCGCCAGGTATGCCTCGGTCGACATCGGAAGCTCCGCCATCCCGGCCTCGAACTCCTTCAGCTCGTCCTCCCGCTCCTCGAAGAATGGAACGGTGAAGGCCCAGAGCGCCACGTCGCGCATGATGAACGGCACGCCGTTCACCGGCGCCATGTCCGCCCACATCGAGAACATCCTCGAGCAGAACGGGCCGGGTGCCGCGTACGTACAGGCGAGCGTGACGGTCTTCAGGTCGGCGCCGTGGTTGATCGCGAATTCTTGGGCGATCATGCCTCCCATCGACACGCCCATCATGTGGAAGCCGGCGATCCCGAGCTGATCCACGAGTCCCTTCGTGTCGTCGGCGAGCATCCGGCTGGTGTAGGGCCCGGGCGGCGCGGTCGTCTGACCGATGCCGCGATTGTCGAATCGCAACACCCGATAGCCGGCCTCCAGCAGGTCGTCCATCTGGAAGAGCCACGTTTCGAGGTCGTCGGCCAGGCCATTCACCAGGACGATCGTCTCGGCGCCGTCGCCTTCGAGCCGGTAGTTGATATCGATGCCGTTCACGCGTGCAATAGGCACGGTTCCCCCTCCTTCGTCATGCGGGCTGTTCCCGCCGGGCTCGAGCGATGTGGCACGCGGCCTGGTGGCCGCCGCCGAAGTCAGTCATCTCCGGGTCCTCTTCCGTGCACCGAGCGATCGCCACCGGGCAACGCGTGTGGAACCGGCATCCGGAGGGCGGAGAGATCGGGCTCGGAATCTCGCCGCGGAGCTCCGGCGCCCGCAAGCGTTGCGACGGGTCGGGGAGCGGGATCGCCGCCAACAGCGCTTGGGTGTACGGATGCTGCGGGTCACGGAACACGTCCTCGGTCGCTCCGGTCTCAACGATCCGACCCAGATACATCACCGCAACGCGGTGACTGATGTGCTCCACGACGGAGAGGTCGTGGGCGACGAACAGGATCGCGAGCTGCAGGTCCCGCTGGAGATCGGAGAGCAGGTTCAACACCTGTGCCTGCACGGAAACGTCCAAGGCCGAGACGGGTTCGTCGGCCACGATCAGGGCGGGCGAGGGGGCGAGCGCCGCGGCGATCCCGACACGCTGGCGCTGGCCACCGGAGAGCTCGTGCGGACGCCGGACGGCCAGCGCGGGCGACAATCCCACGCGATCGAGGAGGTCGGCGACTCTCGCGTCACGCTCGTTCTTCGTGCCGATGGCGTGGGCGTCGAGCGCCTCGCGAACACTCCGTCCGACGGTCCAGCGTGGATCCAGCGAAGAGAACGGATCCTGGAACACCGGCTGGACGCGTTGGCGGAACGCGTTCAGACTCCGCCCGGTCATCGCCGTCACATCCTCGCCGTCGAACACGACGCGGCCCGCCGTCGGATCGATCAACCGGAGGATGCATCGGGCGAGCGTGCTCTTGCCTGAGCCCGACTCGCCCACGACGGCGAGCACCTCTCCTGGGGCGACGTCGAGGCTCACGCCCTCGACCGCGTGAAGCTGCGCGCCGCGACGGAACATTCCGGAATGAACAGGGAACCGCTTGACGAGCCCTTCGACACGAAGCAACGGTCGATCCTGCACGGCGATGCCGGAGGCGGAGATGGCGGCCATGGCGTTCACGCGCTCGCACCTCTCGATCTCCCGGCCGATCTCTCGGCCGCGGACGTACCGGCGGCGGCCTGTGTCGCTTCGGACAACCAGCACGCGACGAGGTGGTCCGGCGCCTCCGCGGCGATCGGTGGAACGCGGTCGCACTCGGTCATCCGGTGGGGGCACCGGGGCGCGAACCGGCAGCCTGGGGGCGGGTCGCTCAGGTCGGGGACGCGCCCTTCGATCACGCGAAGAGCACCGCGTTTCTGCGCAGCCGTCGGCAACGCGGCGAGCAACGCCTGCGTGTAGGGGTGCCGAGGTGCACGGAAGATCTCCTCGACCGGCGCGACTTCGACCAGCTGCCCGGCGTACATCACTCCCACTCGGTCGCAGAGCTGCGCCACGACGCCGAGGTCGTGCGTGATCAGCAGGATCGTCGTGTGGTGCGTTCGCCGCAGCTCGCGAAGGAGGTCGAGCACCTGCGATTGGATCGTGACGTCGAGCGCCGTGGTGGGTTCGTCGGCCAGGAGCAGCGCTGGTTCGTTCGCCACCGCGGTCGCGATCACCACGCGCTGCCGCATGCCTCCTGAGAGGTGATGTGGAGGATCGCCGTAGCGACGTCCGGCTTCGGGAATGCCGACGTCGTGAAGGAGCTGGAGGGCACGATCGCGCGCGGTGCGACGGTCAACAGGACGATGCGCGCGGATCGTTTCGGCTACCTGATCCCCGACCGCGAAACACGGGTCGAGCGAGGTCATCGGATCTTGGAAGACCATGCTGATGCGGTCGCCACGGAGTCCGCGCATCTGGTCGTCGGGGAGCCCTACCAGGTCGCGGCCCTGGAATCGGATCGCCCCCTGCACCTCGGCCGTCCCGGGCAAGAGACCGATGAGCGCGAGCGCCAGGGTCGTTTTGCCGCATCCGGACTCGCCGACCAAGCCGAAGATCTCGCCCTCCGAGATCTGCAGCGACACATCGCTTACCGCGGACACGTCTGTGTTCCCGACCTGGAAACGCACATCGACACGGTCGATCTCGAGGATCGCAGTCACCGAGTCACTCCTCGTGGGTCGAGCCGTTCCCGGAGGCCGTCGCCGATGAGGTTGAAGGCGAGCACCGTGATTGCGATCGCGAGACCCGGGAAGATCTCGACCCACGGCGCCTGCGTCAGCACATCGCGGCCGTCCGCAAGCATCACGCCGAGTGACGGCGTGGGAGGCTGCGCGCCGAGCCCTAGGAACGAAAGCGCGGCCTCGATCTGGAGTGCGAACCCCATCAGGACACTGGCCTGCACGATGGTCGGACCGATCGCGTTGGGCAGGACGTGCCGGACGGCGATACGTCGGGAGGAGGCCCCGCGGGCACGGGCCCCCTCCACGAACGTCTGCGACGTCACCACGAGCGTCGAGCTTCGGATGACGCGGGCAAGGATCGGCACGTAGATCACGGAGATCGAAAGCAGCGCGATCAGGCTTCCCGGCCCGACGATCGCGATAAGTGCGATCGCGAGCAGAAGCGCCGGCAGAGCGAGCAGCATATCGACCGGACGCATGATCACGGTGTCGGTCCAACCGCCTCGGTATCCCGCCACCAGCCCGAGCGGGATGCCCACCACGAATGCGACGACGACGGATCCGACCGCGACCGACAGCGAGACGCGGAAGGCGAAGATCACCCGGGAAAGCACGTCGCGCCCGAGAGCATCCGAGCCGAACGGGTGCGAGAAACCGAGTCCTCGCAGCACGCGTCCCGATTCGATCGCGTCGGGGTCGTGAGGCGCGAGCAGCGGCGCGAAGATCGCGATGAGCACGAGCATGCCCAGGATCGCGACTCCGATGCGGGTCTTCCGCCGCCCGGAATCGATCGCGAAGCGACGAGGTGCGACGACGGAGACGGCGATCGGGGTCGCGCTCACGCCGTTTGCCCTTCCTGGACCCTCGGATCGACCAGGCCGACGATCACGTCGGTGAACAGCGTCACCAGGATGAACAGGGTCGCGACGACGAGGACGCCGCCCTGTACGACGGTGTAGTTCCGCTGGTTGATCGCGGTCACGATCAGCCGTCCGATCCCCGGCAGCGCGAACAGGTACTCGATGACGATGGCGCCCCCGAGCAGGACGCCGAACTGGATCCCGATCACGGTGACGATCGGGACGGCGGCGTTGCGGAGCGTGTGGCGGAACACGATCGATCGTTCCGACAGCCCGCGCGCTCGGGCGAACAACACGAACGGTGTACTGAGGGTCTGTTCCATAGCTCCCCGCGTCGTACGCAGGATGTACGCCGCCTCGCCGAAGGCCAGCGTCAGCACGGGAAGCGCCATGTAGCGGAGGTTCAGCAACGGGTCCTGCAGGAACGGCACGTAGCCCGATGGAGGAAGCACGTGCATGATCCCCGCGAACAGCAGGACGAGCATGATGCCCAGCCAGAAGTCCGGGATCGCGATCCCCGCGACCACGAACCCCTCCGTGAGCTTCCGCACCCATCCCGGCGTGGCCGCGGCGCGCACGCCGAGCGGTACGCCGATGACGATCGCGAGGCTCATCGACAACACGGTCAGCTCGACCGTCACCGGCAGCCGCTGGGCGAGGAGCGTCGACACCGGTGTGTGACTGATGAAGTCTTCGCCGAGATCGCCGTGCGCGATGCCGCCCATCCACTGCGCGTATTGCGCGAACAGCGAGTGGTTCAGTCCGAGCTGCTGCCGCACCTTGGCCACGTTCGCGGGCGTTGCACGGAACCCCAGCATTGTGCGAACGGGATCGCCCGGTACGAGGTGGATCATCAGGAAGACGAACGCGCTCATCGCAAGCAAGACGGGAATGGCGAGGAGCAGCCGGCGGCCGACGAACTGCGCTCGGGCGCTCACGAAGCCCTCTCATCCGATGGGCCGGGAGATGCGTCGTTGATCTTCTGCATCAGCTCGCGGAGCACCGTCTCGGTCAGGGCGAAGTGCGCTCGCGCCACTGCGGCTGCTGCCTCCCCATCTCCGGCGATCACCGCCTCGGCGATCTCCGCGTGGTGCTCGATCGCTCGCGCGCGTATTTGCGTGCTGTAGGGTTCGGCGCCGAACCCGAGGCTGATCTCACTCCGGATCAGGCCACTCAGGTTCGCCAGGTAGGGGTTCTGTGTTGCCTCGGCGATGGCGACGTGCAGCGCCTCGTCGGCCGCCCGCGAGGCCTCGCGGTCGGTCCCCGCGTCTCGATAGGCCGTCATCGTGACTCCGATGCGCTCGATGTCCTCCGGCGTTCGCCGCTCCGCCGCGGTCCGTGCGATCAGGGGTTCGATCAACTGTCGGAAGTCGAACAGCCGCTCGAACCGGTCCCAACCGGGAAGCAACGTGCGCCGGATCATGTCCGTTGCGTCCGGCCCCCACCCTTTCTGGACATAGGCGCCGCCGTTGCGTCCGCGGCGAACCTCCACGTAGCCGAGCGCGGCGAGTCGTTGGATCGCCTCTCGCACCGTGGTCCGGCTCACGCTCAGCATGGAGGCAAGATCCCGCTCGGTCGGCAAGCGCTGACCCGGCACGAACTCCCCGAGGGCGATCGCGGTGACGACGCGATCCGCGATGTGTTCGCCGGCGCTCCGCATGCGCACCGGTTCCAGGATCGTCGGAGCGTTCGGTGCATCCGGCGTGGAGGGCGACGCCGGATCCAGCCAGCGGCGCTCGGGGTCGGGGGCGATCGTCACGATACGGTGTCCGTGTCCGCGTACCAGTTCGCGATGAACCGGGCGAGAGTCCGAGCCCCGCCGACGATGCTTCGAAGCTCGACCGCTTCATCGACACCGTGGATATTGCGCGCGGCCGGTCCGTAGCAGAGCGCCGGGGTGTCGAACTGATTCACGTAGAACCGGGCGTCGGTCGTGCTCCCCAGGCCGTAGGCCTCCGGACGTGTTCCGTGCGTCGCCTCGTGCGCGTCGGCGAGGGAGCGGGCGAGTGGGTGCTGCGGGTCGAGCGCGTGGCCCTGAGCGCGGAAGCCCGATAGACGAACGTGCGGCGGGTGGTCGCGAAGCCAGGGATTCTCGCGCGCCGCGACGTCGATGGCCACCGACACCCGTTCCAGTGCAACGCTCGCGGTCCACGCGGTCGGATGTCCGATCCGCACGTGCAAGCGGGCGAGTGCGGGAACGCTTGACGCCCAGTCGCCCGCACGCATCGCGCCGATGTTCACGTTGTAGGGATGGTCGGCTCCGTCGAGGGCTGGGTCATCCACGTGCTCGTTCATCTCTCGCTCCATCGCTCGGAGCGCTCGGATCAGCGGGATCGCGGCGTCGATCGGATTGACCGCCATGTTGGCCGACTGTGCGTGCACCGCTTTCCCCGTGACCGTGATCTCAACCCACAGGATCCCCACGCCCGCTAACAGCATGTCGAGACCGGTCGGCTCGGTCAGTACGACCGCATCGGCCCGTTGCCCGGCGAGACAGGCTGCGAGCGCGCCGTTTCCGGTGCACTCTTCTTCGATCGCGCTTAGGAAATGAAGCGGCCCGGTGATCGCTTCGGGCGCTGCGTGGCGCAGCGCCTCGATCGCCAGCGAGATCATGGCGAGCCCGCCCTTCATGTCACCGGCTCCACGTCCATACAGCCAGCCGTCGTGACGCGCGGGGACGAACGGTCCGCTCGTCCACAGCTCGGGCTCAGACGGGGGCACGACATCGATATGTCCACCCAACAACAGGGATCGACCATGTTCAGGGCCTAGCCGCCCGAGCACGTCGTCGCGCCCGTCGTACGGCAGCGACGGAACTCCGGCACCCTCGTGCAGGGCGATATCTTCGGGGATCGGCAGGTGCTCGACCGCGAAGCCCAACCGTTCCAGCTCCTCGGCCATGACCCCTTGTGCGCCCGCTTCCGCTCCGACGACGCTGGGCTCCGCGATCAGTCGCTCCAAGAATGCGAACGCTCGCTCGGCGTCGGCCTCGATGGCCCGGTCGACCGCTTGGCCATCGATCGAGGGGTCGATCAAAGGTTGAATGTCCAGTCCAAATACTCCTTTTTGCGGGAGCCTATACCCGTCGTCAAGGCCAGGCGCGTGCTCGCCGATCGCCGCGAGAGGTCGCGGTGATAGGTTCGGGCTCCGTGGAGCGCTCACGATCGTCGACGCTCGCGATCGCCTGCTTCGGGATCGGGGTGGCGGCCATGGCACTCGTGGCCTCCGTGCCCGGGTCCCCATTGCACCCCGTGCTGCCGCCGGGCGTTGACCCCGGCGGGCCGTTCCGATGGCTAGCGGGTGTTGTCAAGATCGACGAGCTCCGCGGCTCTTCCTTGGTCGTGGCTTCGGTGCTGTCGGTCGCCGCATCGGTGGCGGCGTTCCTTTTCGTCCTCCTCGAGGCGTGGCGTGGAACGGTGTCGCTGCGAACAGTCGTGATCCTCGCGAGCGCGGCACACGTGATCGTCCTGACGCTGCCGCTCCTCGTGTCGCGCGACGTCTACTCCTACATTGCGTACGGGAACATCGCCGGATTGCATCACGCGAATCCCTATGTACAGACGCCGGCGAACTTCCCCCACGACGCGGTTGCCGTGTTGGTGGGGCCAAAATGGTTTTCCACTCCGGCCGTCTACGGGCCGTTGTTCACCGGCTATGCGTCGATCGTCGTTCGCGTGACGCACGAGCTGCACACGCAGATCGAGGTGTTCCGATGGACGGCCGCGCTCGCGAGCCTGGGAACGATCGCCCTCATCGCGACCACGGTCGGCCGGGCGTGGCCGACGCGCGCGGCGTTTGCGGTCGTGGCGTTCGGATTGAACCCTGTCGTGCTGTTTCAATCAGTCGGCAGTGGGCACAACGATCTCCTGGTGGCGCTCGCGGTCGCCGGGGCGCTCGCGTTGGTACTGGCGCGTCGCGACCTGCTGGCCGTGGTCGCGCTCGCACTCGGCACGCTCGTCAAGGCGACGGCCGCGCTCCCGTTGCTGCTCTTGCTGGTGTGGTGCGTGGCGCGCGCGCCGGCGGGACGGCGAGCGCGCACACTGGTGACGCACGCCGGGTTGGCGGCGGTCATCGGCGGCGTATTCGCGGCGCCCTATCTCAATCTGCACGATCCGACGCTCGGCATGCTGGAGCTGGCGGGCCACGAGGGATGGCTCGCGCCGTCGCGGTTCTTCCGACGACTGTTCGACGCGCTCTCGGGCAACACGCTCGGCGTCGTGGCGCGGATCGCGTTCGCGGCCACGCTCGTCGGCGGCGTCGTGTTCCTTGCCCGTTCGGTGTGGCGAGCGGCGCGAAACACCGGTGAGTCGGTGGACCTGGGCGCGGCATGGGGGTGGTCCCTGTTGCTCCTGATGCTCCTCGGGCCTGTCCTGCTTCCGTGGTATGTGACATGGGCGCTGCCGCTCGCGTGGGCGTTGCCGCGTTCACCTCGCCTGGTCTTGCTCGGGACATCCGTCGCGCTTGGTCTATCCCAATGGACCGCGGAGCCGGCGCGATTCCCGACTGCCTACGACGCGAACGTGCTGATCGGGCACTACCTGATCACGCCGTTTGTGGTCGCGTTGCTGGGTTGGCTACTCCTGGACGGCTGGCGACGGTGGCGTCGCGGGTTGCCGCTGCACGACGAGCAGGAGCAGGCCCGCGCCGGCAGCGATGAGCGTCACGATCGTCGGTCCCACGCTGCCGGAAAGCGGTAGGCCGAGCCGCTCGAATACGACGCCGCCGAGCTCGAGCGTGGCTACGCCGAACGCGGGGGCCACTGCGACCGCCGCGAGCAGGTCGAGTCCCGCCCAGCGTGCCCAGCCGAATCCGACCGCGCCGGTGAGACCGAGGATCGCGAGCGTCGCGAGAGCGATCCCGGCAGGCGACGAGGGCTCGAGAGGATCACGGACGGGCGGCAAGGGTGAGGGACCCGGAATGGTCGCGAACACCCCCCGGCTCCATCGGAACACGCCGGGATCCACCGCGGCCCCGGGCGTTCGGTTGAAGGGCACGAGCACCAACCCGACGGGTGGCTGTTGCGAGTTCTGCGGGATGTCGCGGAGGTACACACGCGACAATGCGTCGAACTCGTTATCCCCCCGGATCGTCGGGATCCCGGCCAGGAAGTTTTGGGGGGTCCCCACGTACACGTACACGTCCGCGACCCGGTCCGGGGGCATCGCGGCGCGGATGATGTTGGCCGCGCGGGTCGCCAGGAACGACGCGGTCGCGTCGGCGTCGTCCACGATGAATACGAGCGGACGACCCGGCCGAAGGGTCTCGGCGATCCTCGCGGCTGTCGTGGCGCGTGCGAGCTCGAGCGGTGAGATGAACGGCTGCTGCCTGCTCCACGAGATGAGCGCACCCGCCGCCATCAAGCCCACGAGCGCCGTGGCGACGATTGTCCCGAGCCAGATGCGGCGCTCGAGCCAGAGCCAGAGCGAGACGACGCCCACCCCTGCCAGAGCTGGGATCGAGAACCCGAAGGTGATCAACCGATCGGCCGGAAACCAGCCCGTGACGAGACCGATTGGCGCGCCGAGGACGACGAGTGCTGTCCAGGCCGCGAGCAGTCTCCGCGCAAACCCGCTGGTTCGCATCAGCCCGAACACCGTGAGCGGGAGCGCGAGCCATTGGACGTACCGGGCCCACCGGTGCAGGAACCGGTCGAGGTAGGCGCGGCGAACCGACTCCCCGAGGCCCGCTCGCCGGAGGAAGCCGTCCTTCGACGTGTCGACCGCGAGGCGCGCCGGCCCGATCGCCATCGCGAGCAGGCCACCGGCGACGACCGCTCCCCCTCCGAGTGAGGCGATCGCGACACGTCCGGCGTCACTCGACCATCCGCGCTCTCCTCGGGCGAGCGACCAGCTCGCCACCGCCACCAGCACCAGGAGTCCGGTCAGGAAGAACTGTGGGTGTGCGAGCCCACCCCCGCCGAGCAGGATCGCGGCTGCCATTGCGCCGCGCCGGATCCCCTGCGCCAGGCACACGGCCGCCGCGATGAAGGGCGCGGCGAACGCGAGGTTCGCCAGGTAGCCGGCGGACAGGTGCACGGAAAATAAGCCAGCGAGCAGCCCGGCCAGGATCCACGCGGCGCGGGCGCCCCGCCGTTCTCCGGCCAGGACCCGCGCAGCACGGACGAGCATCGCCGTGACCGCGCCGATCACGGCGGCGAGCGCCACTTCGAACCCGGCCGTCACGGCGGCGAGCGGGAGATGCAGGGTGGTGGAAAGGACCGCGAACAGCGCCGGGCTCCCGGGCCGCTCGCCGACGACCGATAGACCTTCGGCTGCGCCGACGCGCGACCACCACAGGTAGACGGGGATATCGGGTCCGACGCCGAACCGATAGCTGTGCCGCAGGAACGGGGCGAGCAGGACGGATACGACGACGAGCACGAGCCCCGCGAGCCACGCGAGGTCGGTGCTGGTGCGCCCCCGATCGATTCCGTCCGTGTGCTACCCCGCGGCGGCGAACGAGCCCTGTGCATCGACGACGTGCGCGCCGTTCACGTCCGCGATACCCGAGCACGAGAACGTCCCCGAGAAAGCACTCGCCTCCGCCTGCGTCACGGTCACTTGACACCCGCCGTCGGTCGAGCTGTAGGAGGTGGTCCCTGATGCGGAATGCACGAACAATGTCAGGCGGAGATCGGCGGACGTGGGGTGCGTGCCGACGAACGACGTGCCTCCCAACGCGAACCCTGCGGCCGCCGAAGCCCAGTTCAGCGCGAACGCTCCCGGTGGCGGCGCGTACACGGCAGGACTCGAAAGCGGCAGCGTCGGCTGCGTCGTCTGGAGTGCACCCGAGATCGCCATGATCGCGTTGCCTGTCGTCACGGATCCGGTGATGCCCGGTGAGGTCGTCGGGACGGGTCCGCCGCTGCCATTGATCGTGGTGCCGGTGGTTCCCGTCGCGGCGGTCGGCGAGGCATTGCCGGTCGGCGACGCCTCGGGCGGCGGCCCGAGCGACTGGAGTTCCTGGTCGCCACCGCCGCCGCACGCCACCAGCAGGACAACCGCCAGCGTGGACGCGATCATGAGCTTCCGACGCACTGCGCTCCCTTCGCGGTCGGTGGTGGCTGACTGTAACCCACGCCGATCGTACGCAGCCGCTCACGGCCCGGATCGAAAGGCCCAGAATCCCGAAGCCAGAATCCCGAAGCCAGAATCCGGAAGCGGGTAGCCTGACGGTCCATGCTTGACCGTGAGCTCGTCGACGAGGTCCTGCGCGCGGCTCGCCGCCGGGGTGGTTCGTTCGCCGAAGTGTTCGTCGAAGAGAAGACCTCGACATCGATCCGGTTGGACGACGGCAAGGTCGAAGAGCTCGCGACCGGTCTCGATCGAGGCGCGGGCGTACGCGTCTGCTTAGGGACGTCGTACGGCTATGCGTACTCGAACCGGTTGGACCGCGAGGCGTTGTTGGCCGCCGCAGAGGCCGCCAGTGCGGCGCTGCGCGAGGGTGAGCCCGGCGGGATCGTCGACCTGCGGACCGCCGATGCACGCGTGGTGAATGCGGTCGAGCGACCCGCCGAGCGGGTACCTGCCGCCGACAAGGTGGCTTGGTTGCGCGAGATCGACGACGCGGCCCGCGCGCTTAGTCCCGAGGTCGTCCAGGTCGTGGGCATGTACGGAGATTCGCTACAGCGGGTGTTGATCGCCACGTCGGACGGACGATGGGTCGAAGAGACACGTCCCCGCATCCGCTTGGTCGCCCAGGTGGTCGCCGCGCGCGACGGCAACATTCAGACCGGGTTCCACGGGCCAGCTTCGTGCAGTGGCGTCGAGTTCGTTGATCGACAACCGCCGCGGTCGACTGCCGAGATTGCCGCCCGGCGCGCGGTCACCATGCTCGACTCGATCCCCGCGCCCGCGGGGGAGATGACCGTCGTGCTTGCTCCGGGCGCCGGTGGCGTGCTCTTCCACGAGGCGGTGGGACATCCGCTCGAATCCGACGCGATCGACAAGGAGGCGAGCGTCTATCGCGGTCTGATCGGTGAGCGCTGCGCGTCTCCGCTCATCGACGGGGTCGACGATGCATCGATCGCGAACGGTTGGGGTTCATTCGCGTTCGACGACGAGGGGACGGAGTCGCAGCGGACGTCGCTATTCGAACAGGGTGTGCTGCAAGGACTTCTGTACGATCGGATGCACGCGGACAAGGACGGGTTGCCGCCCACGGGCAACGGCCGCCGTCAGTCCTACGCCTCGCCGCCCATACCGCGCATGACGAATACGAACATCTTGAACGGGGCGTCGAAGCCTGAGGACGTGTTGTCCTCGACCGGCAGCGGCGTCTACGTGACGTCGCTCGGGGGAGGGCAGACGAACCCGGCGACCGGCGACTTCGTGTTCGGCGTCGCCGAGGGATTCCTCATTGAGGACGGCCGGGTGACGACGCCGGTCCGCGGCGCGAACCTCATCGGACATGCGATCGAGGTCATGAAGGCGGTCGACGCGGTCGCCGACGACTTCGACACCTGGGAAGGCGTGTGCGGCAAGGACGGGCAATCCGCTCCGGTCGGTAGCGGTTCGCCCACTCTCCGGATCTCGCGGATCACGGTGGGAGGCACCAATGTCTGATCTCCGCGAGCTCTGCGCCGCAGCGGTCGGCGCCGCGGAGGGGAACGAAGCCGTCGAGGCGTACGCGGAAGAGTCGCGCCACACCGAGGCGAGCGCGCTCCGAG
>JBDUBL010000001.1:0-102971 GCA_040004125.1 Actinomycetota bacterium | reverse complement strand
TATCCGCCGGTGCCGGCGCCGATCACGACTACGTCGTAGGGGTCGCCCATGCGGAGCGCAAGTCTACCGCCGTTCTCCGCTCCGGCAGGGGTAGCCCGCCTCAGGGCCTCGTACCATCGGCCGCATGGACGCGCCGGCGGAGCTGAAACACTCGCCCCTGGAGGCTGAACACGCCGCATTAGGAGCGAAGCTGGGTCCGTTCGGGGGCTGGAACATGCCGATCGAGTACGAGGGCGCGCTGGCAGAGCATCGGGCGGTCCGTGAACGGGTCGGATTGTTCGACCTCACGCATCTCGGCAAGGTCGAGGTCGCCGGCCCCGGTGCGCTGGCACTGCTGCAGGGCGTCGTGACGAACGACGTCGGTGCGATCGAGATCGGCGAGGCGCAGTACAACCTGGTCCTGAACGAGGGCGGCGGGGTCATCGAGGACCTGATCGTCTACCGCATGACCGACCAGCGGTACTTCGTGGTCCCGAACGCCTCGAATACCCACCGCGTGCTCCAGATCCTCGGGGAGGCCGAGGCGCCCGACATCGTGCACCTGATGTATCACCAGGATTGGTGTTTCCTGGCGGTCCAGGGGCCGGGCTCGCCCGCTATCGTGCAGAGGTTGTTCCCGGAGGCAGCCGGACTTGCCTTCATGCGCTGCACCGAGTCGTCGTTCTTGCGACGGCCGGTGATCGTGACTCGTTCCGGGTATACGGGCGAGATCGGTTTCGAGCTGTTCACCTACCAAGACATCGCGGTGGATCTCTGGCGAACGCTGTTCGACGCGATCGGGAGCGCCGGCGGCGCCCCGTGCGGCCTGGCGGCGCGCGACGTGTTGCGCCTCGAGATGGGCTATCCCTTGTACGGTCAGGATCTGTTCGAGTCCTCGACCGCCTTCGAGGCGGGGCTGTCGTGGGCCGTGGCGATGGGCAAAGGGCCCTTCCGTGGTCGCGACGCGCTTGCACGCCAACAGGCGGAGGGGCTGCCCAGCAGGCTCCGCGGGCTCCGCATGCACGAGCGGCGTCACATCCCCCGGGCGCACTATCCAGTGTTCGTCGGGGACCGTGTCATCGGCGAGGTGACCAGCGGCACTTTCTCGCCGCTGCTCCAGGCGGGCATCGGGCTTGCATACCTGTGGCCGGCCGATGCGGTCTCGTTCGGCGACGACGTTGAGGTCGACATCCGGGGGCGACGCGGCACGGCCACCGTCGTCCGGCCGCCGTTCGTCGAGCGAAGCCCGCGCTAGACCGACGTGCGAACGGCCTGGACGAAGTCCCGGGCGGTGTCTTCCCCGAACCGAACGCTGCGAAGCATGCGCGCAAGCGTGCGCCCCGCACGGCGGGCCTGCGGCGTCGACACGACGATCACGTACAAGCCCGATCCCGGGATGCCGGTCTCGCGGGCCGGACCGTAGCCGGGCGCCGCCACGAAGTAGGACCAGCGCGTGACCGCGTCGCTTCGGCCGCAGGTCCCGGTCGCCCGCGCGACGAAGTCGCCGGGGGATCGGCGTGCCCCCGTCATCGACGCGGGGGCATGGTCGACGAAGATACGCTGTTGTGTGACCGTGCACCGGGCATGATCCGTCACCCGCTCGATCACGGGACCCTTGGCGGCGAGGTAGTAAAGATCGCTGGGAACGCCCACTTCGGTCGCGTCGAGCCTGGTCGCCACGAGCCCCTGCTCGGGGACGGCCGCGGCGTCGGACAGGGGGCCGGGCGATGCCGAAACGCCGACCGCATACATCGCGTCGTCCGTCGTCTGCACGACCCAGTCGCGAGGAACGAGGGCGGAGACCCCGAAGGCCGAGACGCGCGTCATGGCGCTGTCCGCGTTGTCGGCCGTGTGATCGGCTGGCGCCGACGCCTCTATGCCGCCGCAACTGGCGGTTCCGAGTGCGAGGACCACGAGCAGGGCGAGGGGACGGGCCAGGGGTTCAACCTCCAAGATGGAGGATACGCCCGCCGGGCGACGGGTGTTTGAACCGCGGCTCAGGATCTAGGCCACGCTGGCCGGCGGGGCGGCAAGACGTTGCCCCTCGTTGATCGGGATGCAGAACGACACCCGTGTTCCGCCGCCCGGCAAGGGGTCCGACCACATCACACCGCCGTGCTCGATGACGATCTTTCGGGCGAGGTGCAAGCCGACCCCCACACCGGCCTTCTCCTTGCGCAGCGTCGCCTCACCCGTCGAAAACGGCTGCTCGAACGCCTTCATCGCCAGGGAGCGATCCAAACCTTCGCCGTGGTCGGTGACGATCACGACGACACCTTCCTCCAGCATCCGGGCCACGAGCTCGATGCCTCTGCCGTTCGGGGAGTAGCGGCAGGCGTTGTCCAGGAGCTCGCGTACGACCCCACCGATGCGCGCGCCGTCGGCAACCGCTCGCAGCTCGTCGGGAACCTCCGTCTCGATCGGCGTTTGCGGGTACTCGCGTGCCGCGTCGTCGGCCGCATGGCGGATCAGCGGGGCCAGATCCATGGGCGTGATCTCGAGCTCGAACGTACCGCGTTCGAGCTCGGCGATCGTGATGATCTCATCGACGATCGCCATCAGCTTGTCCAACGAGGCCTGGAGGTGGCCGAGGAACTGATCGCGTTCCCCATCGGGTACCGAGGGGTTGCGCAGCACGTAGGCGATGCCTTTGGCAACCGTCACCGGGGTGCGCAACTCGTGCGAGATGTTCGCGAGGAAGTCGGCCTTGGCCGAGGTTCCTTGGGTCACCGAAGAGCGAAGTTCTTCGAGCTCGGCGGCCAGGGTGCGCTCCGAATGCACGAGCCGAGCCACCTCGGCTCCGAACGCGGTCGCGACCACGGGGGACAGCACGGCGGCGCCGGTCAGCGCCGCACGAACCGCGGCGAGCAGCGCGTCGGGACCGTCCTCGCGCAGCACGTAACCGGCCGCCCCCGCCCCGAGGGCCTCGGCCACCGCGGTGGCATCGCGGGAGGATGATCGGGCGATCACGCGGGTGCCCGGGGTCGAGGCGACCAATCGACGGATCAGTTCGGTCCCACCGAGGCCGTCCAGACCGAGATCCACGGTGATGACGTCGGGCCGCGCACGCGCGGCCGTTTCCACCGCCCGGAATGGATCGGACGTGACGTCGACGACGAGATCAGAGGCCTCCCGCAGCAGGTGGTACTGCAGGTAGGCGACCTCGTCGGCCGCATCGCATACGAGCACGGTTGCACCCATCTGGCTGGGGTATCGGCCCAGGTGAGGCGGGGTTGAGATGTGGGACGGATGGGGGAGTGCGGGGTGATCCTCTATCGGACGATGCCCGTACGGATCGCGATCGCCACGGCCTGTGCCCGGTCGTTTGCGCCGAGTTTCTCGAAGATGCGCTCGAGATGCGTTTTGACCGTGTGCGGCGAGATCCCCAGGTCGGATGCCACCTGGCGGGTCGTGGCGCCGTCGGCTACCCGCTGCAGGATCTCGCGCTCGCGCTTGGACAGCGGGGTGGAGCGAGGTTCGTCGCCGGCCGAACGCGCCTCCTCGATGAAGGTCTTCGTGAGCTGCGGGTGGATCACGGCGTTGCCTTCGATCGCGTTGCGAGCCGCATCGATCAAGGCGTCGGGCGTGGCGTCCTTCAAGAGGTAGCCCGACACCCCCGCTTGGATCGCCTCCGACACAGCCCCACGGGATTCGTCGACCGTGATCAGGATCACCTTCGTATCGGGCGCGGCGTCCTTGATCCGTCGCGTCGCCTCGATCCCGTCCATGCCCGGCATCCGCACGTCCATGAACACCACGTCGGGCGAGAGGGCACGCGCCTGCTCGACGGCTTCCTCACCGGAGGCGGCCTCGCCCACCACGACTACCACGTCGTCGGAGAGCTCGAGCGCGGTGCGAAGGCCCTCCCGCGTGACGGGGTGGTCATCGACGATGAGCGCGCGGATCGCGGTCACAAGACTCCTTCTCGTTGCAGACCGGTAGGCTGATAGCCGCAAGCATAAGCCGGAAGGAGGCAGCAGGTGGGTATGGACGATGACATCCAGACACCGGAGGCCGCGACCGCGACCGATGCGACGCCCGGCTCGAGTGAGGAGCGGGTGCGACAGGCGCTGATGCAGGTCTATGACCCGGAGCTCGGCATCAACATCGTCGATCTCGGTCTCGTCTATGAGATCGATGTGCAGGACAACGGCGACGTCGACATCCAGTACAGCCTCACGACGATGGGATGCCCGATCGGTCCGATGATCGAGGATCAGATGCGGGCGTTCCTGGCACCCGTCGAAGGGCTCGGCGAGATCCGGCCGGAACTGGTGTTCCGACCCGCGTGGAGTCCCGAGTTGATGTCGGAAGAAGCGAAGGCGGCGCTCGGCGTCTTCTGAGCTTGACGCTGGCGTGCGCCTGCGGTAGTCCTTGCACCTGCAACGACCATCGAAGGGGGGCCAGGTGATCTGCACACGATGCCGTGGGCTCGTGGGGGCGATGATCCCGTCTCGCCTGTGTTGTTGGGCCGTCGCGCTTTGAGGCGCGCTGCCTTCCCTTCATCTTCCGCTCTTCGTCACGACTGCACAGGAGGACCCGCATGAGCGACTACGCCAACCCCGACGCACTGGTTTCCACCGATTGGCTCGAGGAGCATCTGGACGACCCGAGCGTCCGAGTGATCGAGGTCGATGAGGACACCACCGCCTATGAGAAGGGCCACATCCGCGGGGCGGTAGCCTGGAACTGGACCACGGACCTGCACACCCCGGTGGGGCGTGACTACAAGGACCAGGGGGCGTTCGCCGAGCTGCTCTCGGCCGCCGGCGTCGGCGCCGAGACCACCGTGGTGTTGTACGGCGGCAACAACAACTGGTTCGCCGCATATGCCTACTGGCTGCTGAAGCTTCGTGGGTTCGAGGCCGTGCAGCTGCTCAACGGCGGCCGCAAGAAGTGGGAGCTGGAAAGCCGCGAGCTGGTCGACGAGGTGCCGACGCACCAGCCCTCGGGCCACGTGTTCCTCGGCGAGGAGCGTCCTCGGATCCGCGCCTTCCGCGGCGAGGTCGTCGACAAGGTGGGCTCCCCGACCGGCTTCGTCGACGTGCGGTCACCCGAGGAGTTCCGGGGCGAGAAGCTGGCCCCCGATCACCTGCCGCAGGAGCAGGCGCAGGTGCCCGGTCATATCGCCGGGGCGGCGAACATCCCGTGGGTGAAGGCGGCCAACGACGACGGCACGTTCAAGAGCGCCGATGAGCTGCGTGCGCTCTATGCTGCCGAGGGCATCACCTCGGACCGCGAGGTGATCGCGTATTGCAGGATCGGCGAGCGTTCCTCACACACGTGGTTCGCCCTCCAGGAGCTGCTGGGGTTCCCCGACGTGAAGAACTACGACGGGTCCTGGACCGAGTACGGCTCCCTCGTAGGCGCCCCGGTCGAGGTCGGCTAGCCACTCGACGAGTAATCCAGACGTGTCCGCGACCGACGCCCCGCCGCCGACTGGCGCCCATGGCCACCCGAACCCCCTGCTGACCGATCACCGCCGGGCGCTGTTGTACGGGGGTGCGATGGTGGTCTTGACCGTCGGCATGCTGGTGGGGGTGGGTATCCACCCCACAGAGGTCGCACCGATCACGTCGCTGCCCGTGATCGGCCGGGTCGACGGGTCGTTTTACGACACGATCGTGCAGAGCCGTGGCGGACTCCTGACCGCCATCTTCAAGCTGTTCGACCTCACGGGCAGGGGCCTGTTCACGATCCCACTTCGAGTCGTGCTGCTGGGGGTCCTTCTGTGGCGCCGCCGGTGGGGCGCCTCGGTGGCGTTTGCCATCACCTGGTTGGTGTCGGAGGTCGGTGTCGAGGTCCTGAAGCCCGTGTTCCACCGAGGCCGCCCGCCCGTGCCGCTGGTCGTGACGAACGGGTACTCCTTCCCTTCCGGGCACGCGACCGCGGGCGCGGCGATCGCGGTGTCGATCGTCCTGGCTTTCTTCCCTCACGGCGTGCGTCGACGGAAATGGGTGGTCGCCGCGATCGTCTTCGCCTTCGTGATGGCCTTCTCGCGGGTCTATCTCGGGGCGCACTGGTTGTCCGACGTCGAAACGGGTGTCCTGTTCGGCACCTCGGCGGCTCTCCTGTCGTTCGCCATGGTCGACGCGATCCGCCACACCGCACTGGACCGGACCCCCGACGGTGTGGCGTCCCCGACCTGACCTCGGGCTCGGTGCGTCTCAGCCGTAATTCCGACCTATCCGATAGACTTTAGGGCGTTCGGCGGGCGCAGGCCCGCGGCGGTCGCGAACGAAGGGGGACCCTCGTGGTCATCAGCCAGGAAGAACACCTCAAAGAGCTCAGCAAGGACTATCGGTTCGACTGGAAGGACGAGTCCCACTCCGTCTTCGAACCCAAGCGGGGCATCTCGCCCGCGGTCGTCGAGGAGATCTCGCACCTGAAGTCCGAGCCCGATTGGATGCGCAAGCGACGGCTGAAGGCGCTCGAGCACTTCGAGGCCCGGCCGATGCCGTGGTGGGGTGCCGACCTGTCCGCCATCGACTTCCAGAACATCTTCTATTTCATTCGCTCCACCGAAAAGATGGCGGCCAACTGGGAGGACCTGCCCGACGACATCAAGGGAACCTGGGACAAGCTCGGGATCCCCGAGGCCGAGAAGAAGTATCTCGGCGGCGTGAGCGCCCAGTACGAGTCTGAGGTCGTGTATCACAAGATCAAGAAAGAGTTGGACGACATCGGCGTGTTGTTCACGGACATGGACTCCGCGCTGCGCGACTACCCGGACCTGGTCAAGGAGCACTTCGGCACGATCATCCCGTCCAACGACAACAAGTTCGCGGCGCTGAACACCGCGGTGTGGTCGGGCGGCTCGTTCATCTACGTGCCGCCGGGCGTCCAGGTCGACATCCCGCTGCAGGCGTACTTCCGGATCAACGCCGAGAACATGGGCCAGTTCGAGCGCACCTTGATCATCGCCGACGAGGGCAGCTACGTGCACTACGTCGAGGGCTGCTCGGCGCCGATCTATTCGAGCGACTCGCTGCACTCCGCCGTGGTCGAGATCAAGGCGATGAAGGGCGCGCGGGTGCGCTACACGACGATCCAGAACTGGTCGACCAACGTCTACAACCTGGTGACGAAGCGCGCCGCTGCCTACGAAGACGCCGTTATGGAATGGGTCGACGGCAACATCGGCTCGAAGGTCACGATGAAGTACCCGTCGATCTACCTTCTCGGCGAAGGCGCGCGAGGAGAGATCCTGTCCGTCGCGTTCGCGGGCAAGGGCATGCACACCGATGCCGGCGGCAAGGCGATCCATGCGGCGCCGCACACGACGAGCGTGATCAACTCGAAGTCCGTCTCCAAGGGTGGTGGCCGCACCGGGTATCGCGGCCTGGTCCGGGTCGAGCCCGACGCGCACCACGCGAAGTCGACGGTGCGCTGTGACGCGCTGATCCTCGACGATGAGTCGCGCTCCGATACCTACCCCTACATCGAGGTCGAGGATGAGACCGCGTCGCTGGGCCACGAGGCCACGGTCTCCAAGGTCGGGGACGACCAGCTCTTCTATCTGATGAGCCGCGGACTGTCCGAGGTCGAAGCGACCGCGATGATCGTGAACGGGTTCATCGAGCCGATCACGCGCGAGTTGCCGATGGAGTACGCGGTCGAGCTGAACCGGCTGATCGAACTGCAGATGGAGGGCTCCGTCGGATGACGACGTTCGATCGAGCGGCGCTCGACGCGCTGCCGATCGCACCGGGCTCCACCCGTGCGATCCGTGCGCGCGCGTTCGACCAGTTCGAGACGTTGCCGACGCCGTCGCCGGAGACGGAGGAGTGGCGGTACACCGACCTGTCCGACTTCGCTTTGGATTTCGTTCCCCATGTGCCGGGCCACGGCGAGGGAGCGCCGGTCCCCGACGGGACCGGTCTCGCGGCGACGATGCTGCAGCACAACTCGAGCAACGTCATGACGACGTCCGGTCAGGATCTGGAGTCCAAGGGGGTCGTGTTCTGCGACCTGGACGTGGCGGCCGAGAAGTACCCGGAACTGGTCGATGCGCACCTCCACGACCTCGTGCCCACAGATCGCACGCGCTTCACCGCCTTGCACGGCGCGTTCCGAACCGGCGGCACGTTCCTCTACGTGCCCGCCGACGTCGCCGTCGAACTTCCCCTCCAGACGCTCACCTACCTCGACGCCGACGGCGCTGCGGTGTTCCCGCACACCTTGTTGATCGCCGAGCGGGGGGCGGAGATCACCCTGATCGACCGGTACACATCTGCGGACCTCGGCAGCGCGTTGTCGGACGCCGTCGTCGAGATCGTCGTGGGCGACGGCGCCCACGTGCGCTACGCCTCGATCCAGGAATGGGGTTCGGGCGTGACCCATCTGTCGGTGCAGCGGGCGCGGGTGGGTCGTGACGCCGACTTCCGATCGCTGTCCGTGGGGTTCGGCGCCTCCCTGTCGCGGGCCGAGGCCGAAACGGTCTTGGCCGAGCCGGGCGGGTTCTCCGAGATGCTCGGGGTGTTCTTCGGCGACGGGGATCAGCATTTCGACCACCGGTCGGTGCAGGATCACGTGGCGCCGAACTGCACGAGCGATCTGTTGTACAAGGGGGCTTTGCGCGATGCGAGCCGCGCCGTCTTCAGCGGATGGGTCCACGTGCGACCCGACGCACAGAAGACGATCGCGATGCAGACATCACGAAACATCGTGCTGTCCGAGCACGCGAAGGCCGATGCGATCCCCAACCTCGAGATCGAAGCGAACGACGTTCGCTGCGGTCACGCCGCCAGCGTCGGGCCCGTCGAGGAGGACATGCTGTTCTACCTCGAGAGCCGCGGGATCCCCCGCGACGAGGCCGAGCGGCTGGTCGTGACCGGATTCTTCCAGGAGGTCCTGGATCGGGTCACCCTCGAGGGCGTTCGCCACGGCGCGGAGCTGGCGATCCAAGAAGAGTTGGGGAGGTCCGCGTGAGCGAGGTGCGGGTCTGCGGCGTCGCCGACGTGCCGGTCGGTGAGGCGAAGCGGTTCGCGGTCGCGGACCAGCAGGTCGCGGTGGTGAACCTCGGCGGCGACGGCTTCCGCGCGATCGACGCCGTGTGCTCGCACGAGCACTACTTCCTGGACGAGGGAGACGTCGACATGACCGAGGGCACGATCGAGTGTCCGAAACATGGCTCGCTGTTCGATGTGGGATCGGGGAAGCCATTGGGGCTGCCCGCGATCAAGCCCGTTGCCACGTACGCGGTGACGTTGACCGATGACGCTGTCTGGATCGAAGTGTGAGGACGAGATGACGACCGAGAACACGACACCCGCGACCCTGGAGGTCCGTGGGCTGCATGCGAGCGTGGAGGGCAAGCCGATCCTGCGGGGGATCGACCTAACCGTACGTCAGGGTGAGATCCACGCGCTGATGGGGCCGAACGGCTCGGGCAAGTCGACCCTGTCGAACGTGATCATGGGCCGGCCGGGCTACGTGGTGACCGCCGGCGAGGTCGTATTGAACGGCGAGAACATCACGGCCCTGACGGCCGACGAGCGGGCCAAGCGCGGCTTGTTCCTGGCGATGCAATACCCGACGGAGATCCCCGGCGTGTCCGTGGTGAACTTCCTGCGGACGGCGTATCAGTCGATCAAGAGCGAACAGATCAGCGCGCTGGCGTTCCGCAAGCACATGAAGACGCAGATGGAGCGGCTCGGCATCGAGGACTCGATGGTGCAGCGCTACGTGAATCAGGGCTTCTCCGGCGGGGAGAAGAAGCGGAACGAAGTACTGCAGCTTGCGGTGCTGGAGCCGAAGATCGCGCTACTCGACGAGACGGACTCCGGCCTCGACATCGATTCGCTGAAGCTGGTCGCCGAGTCGGTGAACGAACTGATCGGGCCAGACCTCGGGGTGCTCGTCATCACGCACTACCAGCGGATGCTGAACTACATCACGCCGCAATACGTGCACGTGATGATGCTCGGCAAGATCGTGCAGTCCGGCGGTCCCGAGTTGTCGCATGAGCTCGAAGCCAAGGGCTACGAGGGCATCCGGCGAGAGCTCGGTCTCGAGGAGGCGGCGATCGCGGAGGAGGCGCAGGTCTAGCGTGGGCTTCGACGCCGCCTCCGTCCGTCTGGATTTCCCGATCCTCGAGCGCCGCTTCGGCGGGAAGCCTTTGGTGTACCTGGACTCGGCATCCACCTCCCACAAGCCGACGGCCGTGATCGAGGCAGAGGCCGACTTTTACCGCCATCACAACGCCAACGCCCATCGGGGCATCTACACCCTCGGTGAAGAGGCGACCGAGCTGTTCGAGCAGGCGCGCATCACGATCGCCGGGTTCTTCGGTGTGCAGGACCCCGCACGGCTCGTCTTCACGCGCGGGACGACGGAGTCGATCAACCTCGTCGCGCTGGCCTGGGGACGCGCGCACGTACGCGAGGGCGACGCGATCGTGCTGACCGAGATGGAGCACCACTCGAACATCGTGCCCTGGCAATTGCTGGCCACGGCGACGGGCGCCGAGCTGCGCTATATCGGCCTGACCGACGACGGGCTGCTCGATCTGTCGAACCTCGACGAACTGCTCTCGGGGCGACCGAAGGTCCTGGCGATCACCGCAATGTCGAACGCGCTCGGCACGATCACGCCGCTGCGGGAGCTCGTCGCCGCGGCGCACAGGGCCGGTGCCATCGCGGTGGTCGATGCGGCGCAGGCGGCCCCCCATTTGACGCTGGACCTCGAGGCGCTCGGCGCCGACGCGGTGGCGTTCTCCGGGCACAAGATGCTCGGACCGACCGCGAGCGGGGGGCTCGTCGCGACGCGGGCACTACTGGATGACATGGAGCCGTTGTTCGGTGGCGGGGACATGATCCGCGAGGTATTCCACGACCATTCGACGTGGAACGACGTGCCGTACCGGTTCGAGGCCGGGACGATGCCGGTGGCCCAGCAGATCGGTCTGGCCGAGGCCGTCCGCTACCTCCAGGCGCTCGGCATGGATGCCGTGCGCGAGCACGAGCGCACGCTGACCCAATACGCGATCGAGCAGCTGGCCGACGCCGGTGCCACGATCTACGGACCGAGCGAGGTCGAGCGCCGCGGTGGCGCGGTGAGCTTCTGGTATCGCAACGTGCACCCGCATGACCTCGCCCAAGTCTTGAACGAGGAGGGTGTGTGCGTGCGTGCCGGCCATCACTGTGCGCAGCTCGTGATGCGTCGCTACGGAACGCCTGCCACCGCGCGCGCATCGTTCTACGTCTACAACACCGCTGACGAGATCGATGCGCTCGTGGCCGCCTTGCACAGGGCAGCCGACGTGTTCGCGTTCTAGGCTGGCGCGGCGAGAAGCCAAGGGGAGACCACGGTGGCGCTGGACGAGATCTACAAGGAAGTCATCCTCGATCACTACAAGAGCCCGCGGAACAAGCGCGAGCTCGTCGACGCGGCGTTCACCTGCAGCCGTAACAACCCGTTGTGCGGCGACGAGATTCGCGTTTCGGCCAACGTCGAGGGGAACAGGTTGACCGAGGTGACTTTCCAGGGCGCGGGATGCTCGATCTCGCAGAGCTCGGCCTCGATGATGACCGAGGCCGTCACGGGCGCCTCGGTGACCGACGCGCTGGACCTGGCCGCCGCGTTCCGCGGCATGATGGCCGGCGAGGTCGAGCCCGACGAGGATCGCTTCGGTGATCTCGTCGCGCTCAAGGGCGTTGTGAAGTACCCGATCCGGATCAAGTGCGCGGTGCTCGCCTGGGACGTCCTGCAGGAGGCGCTCCAGGGCGACGGCGAAGCCGGCGTCGCCCAGGCCCACTGACGCCGGCGGCGGGCGCGATGCCCTAGGCTTCGGCCGTGCGTCTGCTCGCCCGACTGCTCTTCGCCTCGGCCTGCGTCGTGGCCGTCCCGGCGTTCGGCGCGTCGGGATCCTCCGCCGCCGGATCTGAGTCGATCACGTCCTACGACGTCGACATCACGATCCAGCCCAATGGGGACCTGTCGGTCGTGGAGACGATCGCGTATGACTTCGGCAACGAGCCGCGTCACGGCATCTTCCGGGATATCCCGACGCGGGTGCGCTACGACGACCGGTACGACCGGGTCTACCCGCTGCGCGTGGATGACGTGTCGGGCTCCGCGGGCACGCCCGTCGGGTACACGATCGAGGCTGCCGGCGGCGGCATGACGCGGATCAAGATCGGCGACCCGGACCAGACGGTTACCGGGCCGCACACCTACCGGATCGCCTACACGGTGCAGGGCGCGATGAACGCGTTCGACTCTCATGACGAGCTCTATTGGAACGCGATCGGCGACGAGTGGTCCACGATGATCGAACGAGCGACCGTCCGGGTCACCGCGCCGGGCGCGGTGACCGCCGTCGCGTGTTTCGCCGGCTCCAGCGGGTCGAAACTGCCCTGTGACGACGCGCAGGCACGCGGCGCGATCGCTCGTTTCGCACAGAGCCAGGTCTTCCCGTACGAGGCGCTCACGATCGTCGTCGGCATCGAGAAGGGCGCTGTGGCCGTCTCCCCGCCGGTCCTGCAGGAGCGATGGAGTGTCGGGCGGGCGTTCCGCGTCACAGGTTCGACCCTGACGGCGTCGGGACTCATCCTGCTCCTCGGCTGCGGAGCGTTCGGCTACGCCGTGTGGAACCGCGGCCGGGATCGCCGCTATCAGGGCTCGCTGGTCGATCAGGTGATGGGAAACCCACAGGGCGCCACGCAACGGACGCCGATCGGGGAGGGCGATGCGGTGGCGCCCGTGGAGTTCGGGCCGCCGGAGGGGATCCGGCCCGGGCAGGTTGGCACGCTCGTGGACGAGCGTGCCAACACGCTGGATGTCAGTGCCTCGATCGTGGACCTCGCCGTGCGCGGCTATCTCGTGATCCAGGAAATCCCGAAGGAAGGGCTGTTCGGCAAACCGGACTGGCGCCTGGTCCGTCTGGAGGCTCCGACCGGGGTGCTGATGCCGTACGAGCGGCTGCTGCTCGACGGTCTCTTCCGCGACGGAGGCGACGTGACCCTCTCGTCGCTTCGGACCACGTTCTCCGAACGTCTGGGTGCGGTCGAAGAGAGTCTCTACAGCAACGCGAAGCAGCAGGGCTGGTTCACGGCTCGGCCGGACAAGGTGCGGGCGCGGTGGCGCCTGGGCGGCCTCGGGCTCACCGTCGCTGCCATCGCGATCGCGGCGGCCCTCGCGACGTTCACGGGCCTGGGGCTGATCGGGCTTGCCCTGGTGTTGGTGGGGTTCGTATTCCTGTTCGGGGCGGGCCGGATGCCGGCCCGCACGGCGAAGGGTACGGCGATGCTGCGGCGCGTGCGCGGTTTCCGACAGGTGATCGAGACCGCCGACCGGTACTTCGCGCAGTGGGCCGAGAAGGAGAACGTCTTCCCGAAGATGCTGCCGTACGCGATCGTGTTCGGGCTCACCGAGAAATGGGCGGCCGCGTTCGCGACGCTCGCGCAGGATCCGACGACCACCTCGGCGATGGCCTGGTACGTGCCCCAGGCAGCGGCATCGCTCGGCTCGTTCGCCGAGTCGATCGACGGGTTCACCGTGGCCACGAGCGGGACGATCTCCTCGACGCCGGCCGGTTCGGGCTCCAGCGGCTTCGGTGGTGGCGGGTTCTCGGGTGGCGGCGGTGGCGGTGGCGGCGGTGGTTCGTGGTGAGCCGGGAGTGCGTGCCGCAGAGCCCGTAGCATGGGCGCCGTGCAGATCGCCCAGTCCGAAGATGCCCGTGACTTCCAGCGCCGCAACTGGTCAGCGCTGGTGCACGAGGATCCCGCCGGAACGTTCTTCCATCAGCCGGCATTCCTGAAGCTGTATTGGGAGGAGTTCGGCGAGACGCCGGAGCACCTCCTGCTGGTCTTCGGCGAAGACGACGCGGGCACGCAGGTAGCCGCCGTCGGGTTCGAGCGGACGGGCGACACCCTCCGATTCCTCGGCGGCACGGAGATCACGGATTATCTCGGGCCGGTCGCGCGGCCCGACGCGAAAGCCACCTTCGTCGATGAGCTGTGGGACGTCTTGCTCGAGCGCGAGGACTGGGCGTCGGCCGACCTGTGGGGACTTGCCGAGGACACCGGGTGGTATGAGCTGCTCGCCGAGGCGGCGTTGGCGCGCGGACTCGGCGTCGCGGACGCACCCGACCACGACGGGGTGGCCCCCTTCTTGGCGCTGGCGCCGACCTGGGACGGCTATCTCGAGGCGTTGCCCGCCAAGATGCGCCACGAGATCAAGCGCAAGGCCAAGCGACTCGAGGCGGATGCCGGGCCGGTGCGGATCGTGTCGGCGGGCACGGAAGATCTCGTGCCGCTGCTCGACCGGTTCGTGGAGTTGCACCGCATGAGTGAGGGGCCCAAGGGCGTCTTCATGGTGCCCGGGATGGAGATCTTCTTCCGACGGCTGGGGGAGGCCTTCTTGTCCGCGGGCGCCTTCCGGCTCAACTTCATCGAGGTCGGTGGCAAGCTGGCCGCCGGCACGATCGGGTTCCGATGGGCCGATCGGTTCTTCCTGTACAACTCGGCGTTCGATCGATCGTGGGGGTCGCTGTCCCCGGGGATGGTGCTGGTCGGCGAGGACATCCGGCTCGCGATCGAGGACGGAGCGACGGGCTTCGACATGCTCAAGGGCGATTACGACTACAAGTACCGGTTCGGGGCGGTCGCGCGGCGCGTGCGACGGCTGATCGTCACACGCTGAGGCCTAGGGGTAGGCGCGGATCGTCTCCAACACGAGATCGGCCAGCGCCGTGTCGCCGCCAACGACGAGGTTGCCGGAGGCGCGCGCATCCTTGACGGATAGGCGGCGGCCGGCGACCAGCGCCATCTGCGGCGCCCGCCCCACGATCAGGGCGTCGGGGTCGCGCTTGGGCGGCGGGACCTCGCCCGCCCCCAGTCCCCAGTGCCAGACCCCCGCGCCTGCGCCCGACACGTCGATCTTGACCGATCGGCCCGCCAGGTCGTGACCGGCCTTGGCGAGCGCCCAGGGCAGCATGCGCACGCCCAGGTCGATGGTCAGATGCGCCGGCCAGTGTTCCCAGTTGATCTGCCAGCCGATGGCGACCCCGTTGGTCGCTCGCATGTCCTCGCCGTGCAGGAACCACTCGACGATCCGGGATTGCAGGAGGTATCGCGTGGCGATGTCGCCGGCGAGCCACGGGTACCGCCGGTCCCGCCACTCGTCATCGCTGAGACGCGCCGCGTGGACCAGCAGGGATTCTGCGGCGGCGCCCCATGTCTCGAGGACTTGGCGTGTGTCAAGGCCCGATCGCCTGTTCACGGTCCAGGCGTTCCACGCGTCTGTGGAGAACGATGCGTCGTCGGACTCCGCGCGGAACAGGTTGAGTTCCTCGGCGGGTTCCCCGGCGACGAGTTGCGCCGCCGCCGTATCGCCGGCGCTCAGATGCGCCATCACGTCGCGGTTCCACCACCCCGCGGCCGCGCTCGGCTGCTCCCAGCTCGTGGGGTCGGCGTACTGGATCATGCGGCCGAGGCGCTGACGCTCCGCGTGGGCGATGCCCACCAACTCTTCCCGGTTCATCGTCACTGCGTGTGGCCTTCCCGGTCGGTTCGGGCGGGATTGTACAGTCGCCGACATGCGCATCCTGGTGGCTCCCGACAAGTTCCGCGGCACCCTGACGGGACGACAGGCTGCCGAGGCGATTGAGACGGGCTGGCGTCGCGAGCGGCCCGGCGATCGGCTCGATCTGGTCCCGCTGGCCGATGGCGGCGAGGGGACGCTCGAGGCGTTGGTCGCCCGCGACGCCGGCCGCCGGATCCGTCGGTCGGTCATCGGACCGCTGGGCGGTACGGTCGAGGCCGAGGCCGGCATCCGGGGATCGACGGGCGTGGTCGAGATGGCCCGGGCCTCGGGCCTGGAGCTGCTGGCGGCAGAACATCGCGATCCGCTGCGGGCCACGACCCGCGGCACCGGGGAGCTCATGGCGGCGGTCCTGGCAGAAGGAGTCTCGACGCTGCTCGTCTGCCTGGGAGGGTCGGCCACGAACGATGGTGGCGTCGGGATGGCCTCGGCGTTGGGCGGTCGCTTCCTGGACGCGAGCCGCCACCCGATCACAGATGGCGGCGCAGCCTTGGTCCAGCTCGCTTCGATCGACGTGGGTCCGGTACTGGATGTGGTGCGCACCGTAGAGGTCGTGGCTCTCACCGATGTCGACAACCCGCTGTGCGGTCCGTCGGGTGCCAGCGCCGTGTTTGGTCCGCAGAAGGGCGCTTCCGCCGACGACGTCCTGCTGCTCGACCGCGCCCTGGGCCATCTTGCCGCCGTCGCGGCACGCGATCTGGGGGTGGATCATTCGCGGGAGGCCGGCGCCGGGGCGGCCGGGGGTCTTGGGTACGGACTGCTCGCCTTCACCGGAGCGCGTCTTCGGCCCGGTGTCGAGATCGTGATGGAAGTTGTCGGCTTCGAGCAGCGGATCCGTGCCGCAGACCTCGTGATCACGGGGGAAGGCTCCCTCGACGCGCAGTCGCTCCATGGCAAGGTGCCCTCGGGGGTGATGGAAGCCGCGCGGGCCGCAGGCGTTCCCGTCGCGATCCTCTGCGGGGTTGCCAGCGTGCAGCCGGAGGATGCGATGGTGCGGTCCCTCGTGGATCGGGTGGGCATCGATGCCGCGTTGAACGACGCACGCCGCTCGCTCGAGCTCCTCGCCCAGGAGCTCGCGCTCGAGATCGGACGCTGATCGCGAGGGGGATCGAGATCACCTGGGCGGCAGCGGCAACAGCTGGAATCAGACCCGCCGGGTAGGGTTTGGGCGCCGTGACCGCTACACTGGCGGGGATCGCACCACAACCACGGAGGAACGATGCTCACGCTGACCGAGACCGCCGCCAGCAAGGTCAAGGAACTGCTCGTCGAAGAGGGCCGCGACGATATCGCCCTGCGCGTGGCCGTATCGCCGGGAGGCTGTTCGGGGTTGCGCTACGCGATGTACCTCGATGATCAGTCCACCGACAAGGATGCGGTCGAGGAGCAGCACGGCGTGCGGATCGTCATCGACAAGATGTCCGTGCCGTACCTGTCGGCGGCCACGGTGGACTTCGTGGACTCCCTCGAGCAGACGGGTTTCACGATCGACAATCCGGCCGCCTCGGGCGGCTGCGCCTGCGGTAACTCGTTCCACTGAGCCTCCTCGCGTCTCGCGGGCGTAGGTTCCTTCCATCCAGAAGGAAGGAGCCGACCGTGGCACGATCGAGGTCCGTCCCGCCCGAACATCCGGCGCTCCACGACACAGCGAGGAGCGATCGCGGAGCACGCAGAACCGCGTCGCCGACGCGATCACGCTGTTCGCCGGGTCGATGCTGTTCGTCTACCTCCACATCGTGTGGTTCGGCGCGTGGATCACGTTCGGTGTCGAGCGCTACCCCTTCGGTCTCCTGACGATGATCGTCTCGCTGGAGGCGATCTTCCTATCGACGTTCGTCATGATCAGCCAGAACCGCGCCGACGAGCGCAGGCAGGTGCTGGCCGACAACCAGTGGAAGATCGTCCAATTCGAGGAGTCGCAGAACGAGCAGTTGATCGACCTGTCGCGTTAGATCCTCGAACTCACGACGGCGATCCATCACGCGACGGGGGCATCGCCTCCGAGGACGACCGACGCTTGACCGCTACGGGGGACAGGCGCCGCCGCCACACAGGACAAGGGATTCGCCCATGAACAACGATATGTCGTGGGGGATCCAGCCGGCGCGGTAGGTGAGCTCGATCATGTTGACGCCCATGTACGTATCGGCATCGAGCGGCCGATTCATCGTGACATCCACGAACATCTGCACGCCGCGACCCGGCTCGAGGGTGAACGAGGCGAACGGCGTGTCCGTCATCTGTCCCGCCCCCGCGCCCTCGACCGGTCCCGTGCCGACGAGCGTGACCGACAGCATGTCCTTGGGCTCGGGCAGCGTACGGGCGGTCCCGTCGATCGTGACGGGAAGCGGTCCCTCGTTCCAGAGTGGGAACGCCATGTGCACCGTCGCGCCCCGTGCCCATCGCATGTAGTACTGGTCGAAGCGTCCATCCGCGCTTCCTTCAGCGGTGAACCGATCGACGACGAGCCGCTCGGGTGTGACCCCGTAGCGACCCGACCCGACCGCGAGCGGTGCATACGAACGCAGGTAGAGTTGCGCGCCGAGCGTCGCCCCCACCAGCACGACGACGAGCCCAACCGCGAGACGACGTGGCCAGCGGCGAGGTGAGATCGCCACCGAGCGTGGCATCACCGGCGTCTGGGGAGGACGCGTCCGAACGACCATGGTGCGACCCTAGTCGGGGCACCCACCGCGCGCGAATCGGTCCTCAGTCGGGGTCGTAGGCCAGGTTCGGCCGCAGCCAGCGCTCGGCTTCCTTGGCGCTTTCGCCCAGTCGGCGCGCGTAATCCTCGAGCTGGTCCTTGCCGATCTGCCCGACGTTGAAGTAGCGGGCCTCGGGATGTTGGAAGTACAGCCCGCTCACGCTGGCCGCCGGTGTCATCGCGAAGTGCTCGGTGAGATCCATCCCGAGATCGCGAGCCTCCAGCAGATCGAAGATCCTGCGCTTCAGGGTGTGATCGGGGCAGGCCGGGTAGCCGATCGCGGGACGGATGCCACGGTAGGCCTCGCCGATCATCTCCTCGGCGGACAGGGACTCGTCGGGGGCGTACCAGGAGCGACGAACCTCGCGGTGCAACCACTCGGCCCCCGCCTCCGCCAAGCGGTCGGCGATCGCCTTCACCATGATCGCGCGATAGTCATCGAGGTCGGCCTCGTAGGTCTTGACGAGATCCTCGGCCCCGAGCCCCGCGGTGATCGCGAACGCTCCGATGTGATCGGACAAGCCCGTCTCGACCGGTGCGACGAAGTCGGCGAGCGAGCGGTTCGGCTCGTCTGCGCGGTCGGCCTGCTGACGAAGCATGGGCAGGGTGAGTCCGTTGTCGAGCACGATGTCGTCGCCCTCGCTGACCGCTGGCCACAACCCGTAGGCCCCACGGATCTGCAGGGAGCCATTTGCCTCGATCTCTGCAAGCAGTTCCTCGGCGTCGGCGAACAGTTCGCGCGCCTGCTCGCCGTACTGGGTGTGCTGGAGGATCTGCGGGAAGGAGCCCTTCAGTTCCCAAGCCGTGAAGAAAAAGGTCCAGTCGATCACCTCGCGCAGCTGCGCGATCGTCGGCTCGACGACCCGGGTCCCGGTGAACGGCACCGCGGCGACATCCTCGGCGCGCCACTCGATCGGTGTCCGGCGCTGGGTCGCGATGCGGATCGGCAGCAAAGGCGTGCGCTGACGTTCCGCGTGCTGTTCGCGTAGACGCGCCTGCAGCGCCCGGTTGTCGGCGTCGAAGGTCGGCTTGCGACGCTCGTCGAGCAGCGCCGAGGCGACCCCGACCACGCGCGCGGCATCGACGACGTGGACCACGGGCTGGTCGTAGGCGGGCGCGATCCGCACCGAGGTGTGCTGACGCGAGGTGGTGGCGCCCCCGACCAGCAACGGCGTCTGGAGCCCGCGGCGCTGCATCTCCTTGGCCACGACGACCATCTCGTCGAGCGAGGGTGTGATCAGTCCGGAGCAACCGATCAGGTCGGCGCCGGCCTCCGCCGCGGTATCGAGGAGGCGATCGGCCGGAACCATCACCCCGAGGTCGATCACCTTGTAGTTGTTGCAGCCCAGGACGACCCCGACGATGTTCTTGCCGATGTCGTGCACGTCGCCCTTCACGGTGCACAGCACCACGGTGCCCTGCACCGCGCCGCCTTCCTTTTCCTCCTCCATGAAGGGCTCGAGGTGGGCCACCGCCTTCTTCATCGCGCGCGCGCTCTTGACGACCTGTGGCAGGAACATCTTGCCCGCGCCGAACAGATCGCCGACGACCTGCATACCCGCCATCAGCGGGCCCTCGATCACGTCGAGGGGGCGGTCGGCTTTGGCGCGCGCCTCCTCGGTGTCCTCGACGATCCATCGGTCGATGCCGTGCACGAGCGCGTGCGACAGGCGCTCCTCTACCGGTGCCTCGCGCCACGTGAGGTCCTCTTCCTGTGTCAGGGCACCCCCGTCCGTGACCGCGTCCGCGAACTGCACGAGGCGCTCGGTCGCGTCGGCACGACGGTTGAAGATCACGTCCTCGACGTGCTCGAGCAGGTCGGCCGGGATGTCTTGGTAGACGTCGAGCTGGCCGGCATTGACGATCGCCATGTCGAGACCGGCCGAGATCGCGTGGTAGAGGAAGGCGGAATGCATCGCGCGGCGGACCGTCTCGTTCCCGCGGAAGGAGAAGCTCAGGTTGGAGACGCCGCCGGACACCTTCGCACCGGGGCAGTGCCGCTTGATCTCCCGTGCGGCCTCGATGAAGGCCTTGGCATACTCGTTGTGTTCCTCGATCCCGGTCGCGACCGCAAGGATGTTCGGATCGACGATCACGTCCTCGGGCTCGAAGCCCGCGCGGTCGACGAGCAGGCGGAACGAACGCTCCGCGATGGAGACCTTCCGTGCCACCGTGTCGGCCTGCCCGGCCTCGTCGAAGCACATCACGACCGCGGCCGCGCCGAAGTGTCGGATCGTCTCGGCCTTGGCGAGGAAGTCGTCCTCACCTTCCTTCAGGCTGATCGAGTTCACGACCGCCTTGCCCTGCACGCAGCGCAGGCCGGCCTCGAGGATCGACCATTTCGAGGAGTCGATCATGATCGGCACCTTGGCGATCTCGGGCTCAGTGGCCACGAGATTGAGGAAGGTCGTCATGGCGGCCTCGCCGTCGATCAGGTCGGCGTCCATGTTCACGTCGATCAGGTTGGCGCCGTTGGCGACCTGCTGGCGCGCGACGTCGACGGCCGCCTGGAAGTCGCCGGACTCGATGAGCCGCGCGAAGACCTTGGACCCCGTGATGTTCGTGCGCTCGCCGACCATCACGAACCCGGTCTCCGGCGTGATCCGGAACGGCTCGAGTCCCGAGAACGTCGTCACGGGCTCGTGGGCGGGGATCGAACGGGGTGCGACGCCATGAACCGCCTTGGCGATCTGGCGGATGTGGTCGGGCGTCGTGCCGCAGCATCCGCCAACGACGTTGACCAGGCCGGCCTGCGCGAACTCGCCGAGCAGCGCGCTGGTGATCTCCGGTGTCTCGTCGAACCCGCCGAAGGCGTTGGGGAGCCCGGCGTTGGGGTAGCTCGCCACCGGCACCGAGGCGACGCGCGCGAGCGCCTCGATCGAGGGCCGCATCTCACGGGCGCCGAGCGAGCAGTTCACGCCCACGATCACCGGATCGGCGTGCACCACCGACGTCCAGAACGCCTCCACGGTCTGCCCCGACAACGTCCGGCCGCTCTTGTCGACGATCGTCACCGAGATCCATCGAGGGAGATCGGGCGCGACGTCCATCGCGGCCGCGATCGCGGCCTTCGCATTCAGCGTGTCGAAGATCGTCTCGATCAACAGGAGATCGACCCCGCCGTCGCGCAGCGCCTCGATCTGTGCAGCGTAGGACTCGTACACCTGCTGGAACGACACCGGCCGAAACGCCGGGTCATCGACCTTGGGGGATAAGGACAAGGTGACGTTGAGGGGTCCGATCGAGCCCGCGACCAGACCATCGGCCGCCGCGGCCGCCTCCTTGGCCAAGCGGGTGCCCTCGAGGTTCATATCGCGCACCACGGCTTGTAAGCCGTAGTCGGCCTGGCCGATCGAGGTGGCCGTGAAGGTGTTCGTCGTGGTGATGTCGGCCCCAGCGGCGAAGTACGCGTCGTGGATCGAACGGACGATGTCGGGGCGGGTCAGGTTCAGCAGGTCTGGGTCGCCCTTGACGTCGCGGTGGTGGCCCGCGAAACGTGCACCCCGGAAGTCAGTCTCCTCGAGCCCCCAGCCTTGGAGGAGGACACCCCACGCGCCGTCGAGCACCACGATCCGCTCGGCGAGGAGCGCTTCCAGACGGGTTCGAGCATCGGCTGGCATGGTCCATCGAGACTACCCGAGGGGTCCACGGATGCGTTCGAAGGGATGGTGCGCTTGTGCGCTTGCCTCGAGCCAGCGGTAGGCTTCGAGGTCATGAGTCAAGGCGCGGCCGACATGTTGCTGCGAGGCGCTGGGAGGGGCGTGGACGGCCCGCTGCCCGAGCAGGCGCCCCGGCGCACGGTTCGAGAGAATGCCGCGACGCTCGGCGCCGTCCCGTTGTTCATGGGCTTTTCGAAGAAGCATCTCCAACGGCTGGCAGCCGAGGCCGACGAGCTCTCCTTCGACAAGCGAGCGGTCGTCGTCGAGGAAGGGATGCAGGGCGAGACCCTCTTCGTCGTGCTGACCGGCAAGGGCAAGGTCACTCGCGCCGGCAAGAGGGTCGGCGAGGTGCTGCCCGGCGACTTCTTCGGGGAGCTCTCGACGCTCGATGGCGGGCCGCGGACGGCGACGATCGCCGCCGAGACACCCATGCGCGTCCTGCGGCTGTTCCGCCACACGCTCGTGTCGCTGCTGCACGATGAGCCGCGGCTGACGTTGAAGCTGCTCGACGGGATCGTGCGCCGGATCCGCGAGGTCCAACGCCGCACGTACAGCACCTAGCCGGTGAGCAGGCTCTCGATCTCGACCACCGTGGCTGTGTCCAGCGCGAGATCGCCCGCGTCGGCGTTCTGACGCATGTGCTCGCCGTTTCGGCTGCCGGCGATCGCCGCGGTGATGCCCGGCTGCGCGACGTTCCACGCGAGGGCGAGCTGCCCCATCGTGATGCCGAGTCGCTCCGCGATTGGCCGGAGGCCCTCGACGATCGGAAAGACCGCGTCCAGCCGTTTCGGTGATGTCCAGTCCGCATCGCCGCTGCGCCAGTCTTCGATCGCCTCAGCGCTCGCCCGCGTGTACCTGCCGGTCAGGAACCCGACTCCCAGGGGGGAGTAGGACACGACGCCGATACCCTGCTCGCCGCACCACCGGATCAGGTCGCGGTCCTCCAGCGCCAGCATCGAGAACTCCTGCTGCAAGGAGTCCACGTGCCGGATCGTCAAACATGCCTCCAGCAGCGCTCGATCGAAGTTCGACACACCCGCGAATCGGATCTTGCCGGCGTCGACCAGCTCGCTCATCGCGCCCCACGTCTCCTCGATCGGCACGCCGCTCTCGTCGGGCCAATGCAGCTGGTAGATGTCGATCGTGTCGACGCCGAGGCGCTCCAGCGAGGCTTCGCAGGCCGCCTCGACCTGATCCGGTCGGAAGCCCGAGCCACCGTCGGAGGGCGCAACCTTGGAGGCGACCACGAGCTCGTCGCGACGCCCGACCAGGGCTTTGCCCACGATGCGCTCCGATACGCCCGATCCATAGACCTCCGCGGTGTCGACCCAGGTCACACCCGCGTCGAAGGCCACGTGGAACGCGCGCACGATTTCATCGTCGTCGGGGTTCGCTCCCCAGGCATCACCGCCAGCCTCCCACGCGCCGAGTCCGATCACCGAGATATCTGGGCCCTGAGACCCGAGTCGTCGAGTTCGCATGTGGAGATACAACCACGGTCCCATCAACCGTGCCCATGCGCAGTACGCTGTTGTTTCGACGGCATCCCACCGAGTCGACGAGGAGACAAGCGCCCGCAAGGCATCTGATGAGCAAGACCGTCGAGGAGCGAGAGCACGTCGTCGTCCGGTTCGCCGGTGATTCGGGCGATGGGATGCAGCTCACCGGGGATCGGTTCACGAGTGCGACGGCGCTGCTGGGCAACGACCTCGCGACGTTGCCGGATTTCCCGGCCGAGATCCGCGCACCGGCCGGCACGGTCCACGGGGTCTCCGCGTTCCAGATCCAGTTCGCGTCGACCGACGTAGCCACGCCCGGCGATCACGCCGACGTGCTGGTCGCGATGAACCCGGCCGCCCTCATGGCCGACCTGGGCACGGTCGCCAAGGGCGGCTCGCTGATCCTGAACGAGGACGCCTTCACACCGCGAAACCTCGAGAAGGCCGGGTATGCAAGCGATCCTAGGTCCACTGGCGCGCTTGATGGCTATCAGGTGTTCTCGGTGCCGATGACCTCGATCACGATCCGGGCCGTGGAGCCGGTCGGAGTCAGCAAGAAAGAGGCCGAGCGCGCCAAGAACATGTTCGCGTTGGGGCTGGTCTCGTGGATATACGGGCGTCCGACGTCACCGACCCTGGAATGGCTCGAGCGCAAGTTCGGCGGGAAGCCCGAGATCCACGACGCTAACGTCGCCGCCTTCCACGCGGGCTACAACTTCGGCGAGACGACCGAGCTGTTCGCACACCAGGTGCTCGTCAAAGCCGCGCCGGCCGAACCGGGCACCTACCGGAACATCGCCGGCTCCCAGGCGCTCGCCTGGGGTCTGATCGCGGCCTCGCAGGCGAGCGGGCTGCCGCTGTTCTACGCGAGCTACCCGATCACGCCGGCGTCCGAGTTGTTACACGAACTCTCGCGGCACAAGCATTTCGGGGTCATCACCGTCCAGGCCGAAGACGAGATCGCAGCGGCCAACGTTGCGCTGGGCGCGGCGTTCGCCGGCCAGCTCGCCGTCACGGGTACCAGTGGGCCCGGGCTCGACCTCAAGGCCGAGACGATCGGCCTGGCCGTCATCACGGAGCTGCCGATGATCATCGTCGACGTCCAGCGGGCGGGCCCCTCGACCGGGCTGCCCACCAAGACAGAGCAGGGTGACCTCCTGGCGGCGATGTTCGGACGCCACGGGGAATCGCCGATCCCGATCATTGCCGCCTCCTCACCCTCAGAGTGTTTCGACATCGCGTTGGACGCCGCGCGCGTCGCGATCCGCTACCGCACTCCCGTGATCGTGCTGTCCGACAGCTTCTTGCAGAACTCCTCCGAGCCCTGGCTGCTGCCCGACGTGACCGCTCTGCCGAGGATCGACCCGATGTTCGCCCACGACGACGGTCAGCCATTCCTGCCCTACGGGCGCGACGAGGTCGGCGCCCGACCGTGGGCGATCCCGGGCACGCCGGGGCTGCAACATCGCATCGGTGGGCTCGAGCGCCAGAACGGGACGGGCGCGATCAGTTACGAGCCCGAGAATCACGAGCGCATGACCCATCTGCGGCGCCAGAAGGTGGAGGGGATCGCAGCGTCCTTGCCCGCGCTGGCCGTCGACGATCCCGACGGGGATGCCGACATGCTGGTGCTGGGGTGGGGTTCGACCGCGGGCACGATCCGTGCGGCGGTCCACCGGGCCCGCGAGGGCGGCGCAAAGATCGCAAGCGCTCATCTGCGCTGGCTCAACCCGATGCCCTCCAACACCGGGGAGGTCGTTCGCCGCTATTCCAAGGTCTTGATCCCTGAGATCAACGAGGGTCAGCTCGCGCTGTTGATCCGGGCCCGCTTCCTCATCGACGCGCGGACGTTCTCGCGGGTCCAAGGGCGGCCGTTGTGGGCCGACGAGCTGGATGAGGCTATCGAGGAGGCGCTCCGTGGCTGACACCCTCGCGTTCACGAAGAAGACGTTCACGTCCGACCAGGAGCCGCGGTGGTGTCCCGGGTGCGGCGACTACGCGATCTTGGCCGCAGTACAAGCCTTCATGCCCGAGCTCGGCATCGCGCCGGAGAACACGGTCTTCGTCTCGGGGATCGGGTGCAGCGGCCGGTTCACCTACTACATGGATACGTACGGGTTCCACGGGATCCACGGGCGGGCGCCGGCGATCGCAACGGGGATCGCAACGGCCAAGCCCGACCTGAGCGTGTGGGTTGTGACGGGCGACGGCGATGCGTTGTCGATCGGCGGGAACCACCTGATCCACGCGCTTCGCCGCAACGTCAACCTGAAGATCCTGCTGTTCAACAACCAGATCTACGGGCTCACGAAGGGCCAGTATTCGCCGACGTCGGAGGTCGGCAAGGTCACCAAGTCGACCCCGTTCGGATCCGTCGACCGACCCTTCGATCCGGTCGCGCTCGCGCTCGGCGCGGCGGCGACCTTCGTGGCGCGCACGATCGACAACGACCGTAAACACCTGACCGACGTGCTCCGGCAAGCTGCGGAGCACCCGGGCGCCGCCTTCGTGGAGATCTATCAGAACTGCAACGTGTTCAACGACGGCGCGTTCGATCTGCTGCGCGACAAGCCGCAGGGTGTCCACAACCAGATCCGGTTGCAGCATGGTGAGCCGGTCGTGTTCGACGAAGGCACTCGGTGCGTGCGGCTCGGTGCGAACGGGCGGCTCGAGATCGCGGCGGTGGACGACACCGATGCCGACGCGATCATCACACACGACGTGCACGGCCCGCCGTCGCTCGCGTTCGCGCTGGCGCATCTGTCGCAGGGCCCGACCGAACCGACGTGCATCGGTGTGTTCCGCGAGGTGAAGCGCGACACGTACGGCGAGTCCATCCACGCGCAGATCGATCGCGCCAAGGAGCGCTCGGGCGAAGGCGAGCTGCGTTCGTTGCTCTACGGCGGCGACACCTGGAGCGTGTGAGGGCTCACTCGCCTCGACGACGCGTCAGCCCGAACGACACGAGCGCCCCACCTGCTCCGCCCAGCAGCACCCCCGCGATCAGGCCCGCCGCGTTGCCGCCACCGCCGGAGCCAACCGCGGCGCCGATCGCGGCGCCGATAACCACCAACACGGGCATCGACAGGATCTGCCTGGGTTCACTCATGCTCGACCTCCGGTCCGGGCGGCTGGAAACGCGCCATGGAGGCGGCCGCGATCTGTTGGACGTGCTGTAACTCCTCGACCACCTGCGACAGCATCGTGGTGAACGCTTCGACGTCATCCACGCTGGTCCGCTGGTGCACGCTGACACGAAAAGCGGGCGTCGCGGGGAACCCCATCGCATCCAGCACGTGGGAGGGATCTTCGGGGCGCCCGCTCGCGAGCGATCCGGAGCCCAGGTGCACCCCTCGGTCGTCCAGGGCCATCGCCAGCGTCGCCGGATCGAGCTCCGCGACGGAGAAACACACGAGATGAGGCGCCCGGTGGGTTGGGTGCCCGTATACCTGCGCACCCGTTACCGTGCGCTCGATACGGTCGCGAAGCCTCGCCGTCAGCGTCCATGAACGCGCGGCCTCGTCGGCGAGCGTCGCGATCGACGCCTCAAGGGCAGCTGCCATCCCCGCGATCCCCGGTGAGTTCTCCATACCCGCGCGGCGCTTGCGCTCACGTTCGTCGCCGCCGAGGCGCGGCACGAGCTCGACGCCACGCCGCACGTAGAGGGCGCCGACCCCGGGCGGTCCGCCGAACTTATGCCCCGACAGGCTGAGCAGATCCACGCCAAGCGCATCGACGTCCAAGGGCAGCCGTCCGCTCGTCTGGGCGGCATCGGTATGGAACCGCACCCCGGCTGCACGAGCGAGCCGCGCGGCCTCGCCGATCTGTTGCATCGTGCCGGTCTCGTGGCTCGCGTGCTGGATGCTGGCCAGCACGGTCCCGGGCCGACGGACCTCCGCGGCGAACCGGTCGAGATCGATGCGTCCATGGGTGTCGCAGGGCACGCGGACCACGTCGACGCCCGCGCCGGCGAGCGACGCGCAGGCACCCTCGAGGGAGGGATGCTCGATCGCGCTTGTGACGACGCGGTTCCCCACTGCCCGGCGCGCACGTGCCACCCCCAAGACGGCCAGCGCCACGGACTCGGTTCCACCCGAGGTGAACACGACCTCGTCGGGCTGTGCACCGATGGCGCCCGCAACGACCGCCCGAGCTTCCTCCAGGAGGGCGCGTGCCGCGCGACCGGGTGCGTGGATCATGAGGGGGTCGCCGAAGATGTCGAGCGCGGCGACCATGGCATCCCGTGCCGCAGGAGCGAGCGGGGTCGCACCGGAGGCGTCCAGGTAGAGGTTCACCATGATGGTGGCCAGCCTACCGGCGCTCCCTTGGGTTACGGGGTCGCCGTCTCGCGACCCCGCAGGAACAGGTACCAGTAGCCGACCCCGGCGATGATGCCCCCGGCGATCGGGCCGACGATCCAGACCCACCAGTTGGACCAGTCGCCCGTGATCAGGGCGGGACCGAACCACCGCGCCGGGTTCATGGCCGCGCCGGTGAGGTTGGCGCCCACGAAGATGTCGATCGTGATCATGAGACCGATCGTGAAGCCGGCCGTGATGGCGAAGGATCCGCGGTCATCCACCGCAGTCCCGAACACGGCCCAGACCAGGAAGAAGGTCAGCAGCGCCTCGACGACCACCGCCTTGCCGAGCGCCAGACCTGGTGCAACCGCCGGGATGCCACCGTTCGTTGCATCGAACGCAGCCGCCGGCAGGATGTATTTCAAGGTGGCGGCCGCCACGACGGCGCCCGCGAGCTGGGCGACGATGTAGACGCCCGAGCGGGCGGTGGGCATCTTGCCCGTGACCCACAACGCGACCTGGATCGCCGGGTTGAATACCCCGCCGGAGATCCGAGCCATGATCGAGACCATGATCGCGATCGCGAGACCGTGTGCGAGCGCGATCGCGACGAGGTCGCTTCCGCCGGTCATGACGATGGCTCCGGCCCCGAAGAAGATCAGCGCGAACGTCCCAACGAACTCCGCGACGGCCGCTTTCCCGACGTTCTCCACGGTTCCCCTCCTTGGTGGATGACGATGCGGCGCCCAACGTAGCCGAGGACGTCCGGTGGGGCAAAGACCCGCAGGTCGCGTGGTAGCCTCGGCCGCGTGGAGGTCCTGCTCATGTCCCCCGACCCGCGGTCACGTGAGCTCATGGCGCTGACCGTGCGCAGCATCGAACGCAAGCTCGGTTCCCCCTTGCGTTTCCGCGCCGCCGCCAACGGCGAGCTGGCCCTGCGGGCGGCACTTCGCGATCGTCCCGACGTCGTGATCGCCGACGAGCTGGCGTCCCGGATGGGGGCCTTCGCGCTGACACGCTCGCTGCGCGATGATGCGGATCCCTTCGCGGGGGTGATCGTCGTGCTCCTGGAGCGCAAGCACGACGCGTGGCTCGCGTCGTGGTCGGGCGCCGACGCGTGGTACGTCAAACCGGCCGATCCGTTCGCGGTGGCTGATCGCCTCTGGGACCTGCTGACGGACCGGGGGCTCGTCCCCCAGGAGGAACGCGTGTGAAGATCAAGGGAACCTGTAAGCGCTGCGGGCGAGACGTCTTCGCCGAGCAGATCATCGCTGCCGGTGGCGCGTGCCCCTGGGACGGCGAGCCGTTCAACCCCGACTACGCGGTCGTCTTGGTGGGGGCACTCCGCGAGGCCGAGCGCGCGGGGACGAGGCTGGAAGCCGCCCTCGAGGAGATCGCCGCGCTGCGCCCGGCGTTCACGATCGACGCTTCGTCGGTGACCGGGAAGCTCCAGACGCCGATCGCCGAGCTGTCGAAGAATCTCATCGCGCAGGGCTAGCGGCTCACCGACTATGGGCTTCAACGCCATGCAGCCGGGCAAGATCAAGCGGGGCGATCTGTTGTTCTTGCTCGCGGCGGTGATCGTGATCGCCGGGTTGCTCGCCTGGGCCTTCTTCGGGTGAGCGCGATCGCGGCGCTCGCCGATGTCGAGTTCTGCTACCTGCACACGACGGGTCGCACGAGCGGCGCGCCGCATCGCATCGAGATCTGGTTCATCGCGCACGACGACGGGGCGTATCTGTTGTCCAACAGCGTCGAAGCGGACTGGTACCGCAACATCGAGGCCGAGCCGCGAGTCACGCTCGAGATCGCGAGCGAGCGCCGCGAGACCACCGCCCGTCCGGTCGATGCCGCCGATCCGGCGAATCCCGTCGTGCGCCCCGCGATGGTCGCCAAATATCAGGCCGGCTACGCCCAGGAAGATCTGCGCGAACGGAGCGAGACCGCGTCGCTCGTGCGGATCGAGTGGCCGGTTCCAAAGGGGCGGCTAAGCGCGCTCGAGCACGACCGCGAGCCCCTGGCCGCCGCTGATGCACAGGGTCGCCAGCCCCAGGTTCGCACCGGCATGACGCATCTCATAGGCGAGCGAAAGGATGATGCGTGCGCCGCTCATACCGATCGGGTGCCCGACGCTGATACCCCCGCCGCGCACGTTGAGCTTGTCCCGATCGAACTTCAGCTCGCGCTCACAGGCGATGACTTGGGCCGCGAAAGCCTCGTTGATCTCGATCAGGTCGATGTCGCTCAGGGTGAGGCCGGTGCGTTCGAGGACCTTCTGGGTGGCCGGCACGGGGCCGATGCCCATGATCTCGGGCGGCACACCGGCCCAGCTCCACCCGATGATCCGTGCCAGCGGCGTGCGCCCCTCTGCCTTGGCACGCGACGCCGCCATCAGGACCATCGCGGCCGCGCCGTCGGTGAGCCCGCTGGCGTTGCCCGCGGTCACGCTGCCGCCGTCGCGGAACACGGGCGAGAGCTTGGCGAGGGAGGCCATCGTGGTGTCCGGGCGGGGGTGTTCGTCGGTGGTCACCGTGACAGTGCTCCGCCCGAGCGTCGCCTCGACGGGGATCATCTCGGCCCCGCGCCGCTCGGCGCTCGCGGTTGCTTTGTGCTGCGATTCCAACGCGAAGGCGTCTTGTTCCTCGCGGTCGATGTCGTAACGGTCGACCAGATTCTCGGCGGTCTCGCCCATGATCAGGCCACACAGCGGGTCGAGCAGGCCGTCGGCGTACATCGCATCGATCACCTCGGTGTCGCCCAGGCGGTGCCCGAGTCGCATGTCCGGCAGCAGGAACGGCACGCGCGTCATGTTCTCCATGCCGCCGGCAAGCACCACCTCGGCGTCGCCGAGCGCGATCTGCTGGGCACCGAGCTGGACGGCCTTCATGCCGGAGCCGCACGCCATGTTGACGTTGTAGGCGCTGATCTCGACCGGGACGCCAGCGCGCACGGAGACCTGGCGCCCGGTATTGGGCCCGTTGCCCGCCTGCCGGGCGTGACCCACGATCGTCTGATCGATCTGGTCGGGTTCGACCTCGGAGCGACGCATCGCCTCGACCGCCGCGATCGTGCCCAGCGCCACCGTCGGGGTCTCCGCATAGCTGCCCAGGAACTTGCCGATCGGCGTCCGGGCGCCTTCGAGGATCACGGCGGTCTCCATCGAGCCAGTTTACCGGCGTGCCGGCAAGGAAACGAGGCCCCGCCGCTCGCTCCGCCGCGAAACGCCGTGCTCCTTGCGCAGATCGTCGGCGGCGCGGAGCCGGTCGAGTAGCCGCGCCAGCTCCGCCCCGCCATCGACCGCTTCGGTAGGGGCGTGGTCGGCCTCGAGCACCCGCACGGAATGCCGGCGAACCCACGAGCGCACGACCGACAACTCGTCGGCGCGATCGCGTGGTGCCGGCGAGCCGATCGGCGGACCCGCCCCCAGGGCGCAGTCGGGGTGTACCAGCGAGCCGCCGAGGAGCTCGATCCGCTCCCCATCGGGGCCTGCCAATACGAGATGGCCGGCGGTCAGCCAGCGATCCGTACGCGCGCGCGACAACGCGTCGGCCAATGCCCGGACGCGGTCGCGAGCAAGCGCCGCCTCCTCGAAGCGCTCCTTTGCGGCCAGCTCCAGCATCCGTGACTCCAGCGTGCGAAGCAGCGTGGCGGGTCGCTCCAGCGCTCGTGTCAGCTCCTCGATCAGGGCCCCGTACCGTGGGGCGTCGGTCCGATCGTCGCACGGTGCCTGGCACCGGCCCATGTCGGCGAGCACGCAGGGTGCGAAGCGGGTGCGCCGCCCCATCGTCCGCGAGCATCGTCGGATCTTGAACGCCTCCTCCAGAGCCTCCTTCGCCAGGGTGGCACTTCCGGAGGACGAGAACGGACCGAGGTAGGTGGCGCCATCGTCGGTGTCCATCGCCCGCGCGATCTTCAGGCGGGGCCAGGCCTCAGACGGGTCGAGCTTGAGGTAGGCGAAGCGCCGCCAGCGCTTGCCGCGGGTGTTGAAGCGGGGAAGGTGCTCGACGATCAGACGGATCTCGAGCACCAGCGCCTCGAGCTCGCCGGCGGTCGGCACGGCCTCGATCCGGGACACGGCGGCAACCAGATCCTGGACCTTCTTGCGCTCGTCGCCGTAGAAATACGACTTCACGCGCGCGCGCACGTCTTTGGCCTTGCCGACGTACAGGATCTGGTCGGCGCGGTCGCGAAAGACATACACGCCCGGGGCGCGCGGAAGGTCCTGGGCCATCGCGATCTTCGCATAGTGGGGTCTGCCGCGAGCGCTGCACGCTTGCAAGACCTCGCCGAGCGTCAGGATGCCGAGGTGCTGGGCGATGTCGAGCAGACCCTGCAAGACCTCGCCGGTCGCCTCGGCGTCCTGGAGGGCGCGGTGGGTCGGCGTCGTGCGCGTGCGGAAATACGCCGCGAGGGTCTGCAGCTTCACGTTCGGAACGTCGGGCCAAACGAGACGCCGGGCGAGCTTCGCGGTGCAGATCGCGGGCGCCGGCAGGGTCTCATAGTCGAGCCGCAGCAGGTTCGCGTTGAGGAAGCCCACATCGAACGAAGCGTTGTGCGCGACGATCACCGCGCCGCGGGCGAATTCGAGGAAGCTCGGCAGGATCTGCGCCAGGGACGGAGCACCGAGTACGAGCCGATCGTCGATCCCGGTGAGGTGCGCGATGGAGGGCGGGATCGGTCGTTGTGGATCGACGAGCGATTGGAAGGAGCCGAGACGCTCGACGCCGTGGAAGCGCACGGCGCCGATCTCGGTGATCGCATCGTTGACGGGGGAGCCGCCGGTCGTCTCGAGGTCCACGACGACGAAGGCGGCCTCATCCAACGGGATGGCGTCGCCGAGCATGGTTTGGACGGGCTCCAGCAGCGGGGAGGTGGGCAGGCGAGAACCATATCGAACAGATGTTCGGGTGTCGAGCCTCGCGAGGGGGTCGCCGGGCACCATGGGGAACCATGGTGCCCACCGGCTCTGACACGCCGTGAGGGCGCCCCTTCGCAGGCGCCCTCATGGCCAACCTTCCCGTTGCTCGTTAGAGCGTGAACGTCACCTTCTTGGTCTTGGCCAAGGTGTCCCCGTCGCCCGCGAACTGCGCGGTGAACCGATAGCGTCCCTTGGTGGGCCGATAGAAGGATCCCGTGTACTTCGCGTCGGTCTTGCCATCGCTGTCGCGGTCGAGGAGCTTCTTGACGGAGACGCTCTTGGAGGAGATCTTGACCCACTTGCCACTCTGGTAGCGGGCGAGCGTCACCTTGACCGTGTTGCCGGTCGAGGCAGGCTCGAGCAGCCTCTTGGCGACGACGCGCGTACTGGTCTGGGAGATCTTGAGGGTCAGCGTCGCGGCCTGCGTGTCGTCGTTGCGGATCGTCCCCGTCGCCGAGGGCGTGTCGATCGTGCCGGTGCCGACGAGGTTCAACAACGTCACGGTGAGGGTCTCGTCGGCCTCGAAGGTCGTGTCGCCGTCGACCGTCACCTGCACTTGGCCGAGCGTGTCGCCGGCGAGGATCGTCACGGTGCCAGTGCCAGCGACGTAGTCCGAGCCGGCCGTCGCCGTCCCGTTCGACGTAAGCGAAGTCGACCGAGATGTCCTCGGTGGTCGGGTTGGTCAGCGACACGAGCAGGTTGAGTTTCTTCGTGGCGCTGTTGCCCTCGAGGATGCCGGCGTCCGCGACCGAGACACCGGGCGCGCCGTCGTCGTCGGTGATCGTGGCTGTGCCGGTCGGGGTGCCGAGGACACCGTTCACCTCGTTGGCCAGATCGATCGTGAGTCCTCATCGCCTTCGTAGATCGTGTCGTTGGAGACGGGGAGGTCGACGGTGGTGCTCGTGTCGCCGGCCAGGATCGTCGCCGTGCCAATGCCGCCCGTGTAGTCCGCACCATCGGTCGCCGTCCCGTCGCTCGTGGCGTAGTCCACCGAGACGTCGACCCCGGCAGCCGCGTCCAGCGAGATCGTGAACGAGGCGGTGGCGTCGGCCTTGCCCACGGTCGGGTTGTCGACGGCGATCGTCGGCATCGGATCGTCGTCGGTGATCGTGCCGAGGCCTGGTCATCGACGATCGAGCCCCCGATGCGCCGGAGAGGTCGAGCGTGAGGGTTTCGTCGCCCTCGTAGAGGACGTCGTCGGCGACGGGCACGTCGACCGTGGTGCTCGTGTTGCCGGCCAGGATCGTTGCAGTGCCCGACTAGCCTGTGTAGTCCGCGCCGTCGGTGGCGCTGCCGTCGGCGGTCGCGTAGTCGACCGTGATGTCGACGCCGACGACGCCGGACTGCGTGATCGTGAAGGTCATCGTGTCGGCCGTCTCGGCCACGACCTGATCGTCGACCGAGATGGTGACCGGTGCCTCATCGTCGGTGAGCGTGCCGGTCCCCTGCGTGTCGTCGAGCACGACGCCGGAAACGGGCGTCAGATCCATCGTGAGGTCCTCGTCGCCCTCGGCGACCGCGTCGTCCAGCAACGGGACGACGATGGTGCCGGACGTGGTGCCCGCGAGGATCGTGAGCGTGCCGGCCGAGGCGGTGTAATCGGTGCCGGCCGTGGCTGTACCGTCGGTCGTGGCGTAGGTCATCACCGAGTCGAACGGTGCCGACTGGTCGAGGGTGACCGTGAACGTGAGCGTCCCGCTGTTCTCCAGCGAGGAGGGATCGTCGATCGTGGCGTGCGGGTCGTCGTCGTTCGTGATCGTGCCGATCGCCTGTGCATCGGTGATCGTGGCGCCGACCGGGTTCGACAGGTTCACTTGGAACGTCTCGTCGAGCTCCGGCGTCGTATCGCCGAGGATCGGGACGTTCACGGTAGCGCATTTGCAGCCACCGTTGGCGAGAGCGGCAGTGCCGCTCGTCAACGTGTAGTCCGACCCCGCGGTTGCGGTCGCGTTGGCTGTGGCGTAGTCGACCGTTATACCCGCGCCCGCCGGACCGGAGACCGCGATCGTGAAGCTCAGGTTGGCGGATCCCGAATTGCCCTCGACGAGGGAGGCGTCGGCGATCGTGATGTGGCGTGGCGGCGCCGCGTGTGCCGGTGCGAGTGTCAGCAGGGCGATCGTCGATGTGGCGAGCACGACGCGGGCAAAGATGAACGGGCACGCATATCCAGACTCCCTCATGATCCCGTTTGATGGTGACGGTGTCGAGGCCAACATCGGCTGTCGGCCGTCGGGGGCGTATGTGCCAGCAAGGCTTGTTTCGCATACCTGCGATCAGGTAGCCGCCCGGATCAGCCCGGATCAGCCGGATCAGGAGGGATCTGGGTGCAGCGCCCGCTCGGCGAGCAACGCGAGCAGCTGTTCGATCGCGAGATGACATTCCTGGATATGGGCCGTCGCGGTTGAGGGAACCCGAACGGCGACGTCGGCCATCGGGGCGAGCCGGCCTCCCGAGGCGCCCGTCAAAGCGATGACCGGCATGGCCCTCGTACGTGCGGCCTCGGCAGCCGCCAGGATGTTGGCAGAGTTGCCGCTCGTCGAGATCGCGAGCAAGACATCTCCCGGGTTGCCGATCGCCTCGACCTGGCGGGAGAACATGCGCTCGACACCGAAGTCGTTGGCGATCGCGGTCAATGCCGACGTGTCGGTGGTCAGGGCGATCGCCCGCATCGCCGGGCGAAGGTGGTCGAGCGTGAGCGCGCTCACGAACTCCGTCGCCAGGTGTTGTGCGTCGGCCGCGCTGCCGCCGTTGCCACAGATCAGCAGCGTGCCACCGGAACGGAACGACGTCACGAGGATCTCCGCCGCGGCCAAAATGTCCTCGAGGCACGCCTCGGTCAGCCCCGCCATCGCGGACGCGGCGTCTGCGAGATACGCCCGAGCCCGGTACTGCGCCTGTATGGGGTCCACGCGACCCTCCTCTCCGAGGAGCCCGGCGATGATAGCGACCGCACCTGCCAGGTCGTCGGCGACATGGTCCGCGAGCGGCGCGGCGGCCCCGGCTTCCTCCACGCCATGACCCGTGCGCACCAACACGGTCGTCGCGCCGACGGCGCGACCGAGCCCCATGTCGCTGGCGTGATCGCCGATCACGAAGGAATCGGCGAGGTCGAAACCGAAGCGCTCGGCGGCCGCGCGAGCCAAGCCGGTTGCGGGCTTGCGGCAATCGCAGCCCTCCTCCGGGCGATGCGGGCAGACCTCGATCGCATCGACGCCGGCGCCGGTCGTGGCCAGCAACGCTAGGAGTCGTTCGTGGATCCGCTGGAGGGCCTCGACCGTGAGGTTGCCGCGGCCGATCTCGGCCTGGTTGGTCACGATCACGATGCCCATGCCGAGCTCGTCCCGCAGGCGAGTCAGCGCCTCAGCAGAGCCGGGGATCAGCGCGACCTCGCCGGGATCGCTCAGGTGGTGACGCTCCTCGTTGATCGTCCCGTCGCGGTCGAGCAGCACGAATCGTCGACTCACCGATCGGGCGTCCACGTTCGCTCGGCCTGCCAGGCGTGCACCCCGTCGTCGATGAATGCGAAACGGGCGAATTGTCCGCCGAGCCCCACGAGTTCGGCGCGGATCGCCGCGTGGTTGGCTGGCGCCGCCGCGACCAGGAGATAGCCGCCGCCTCCCGCGCCACAGACCTTTCCACCGTACGCCCCGACCCGTTGCGCGGCCTCCAGCATCGTTTCGATCGGCGTGTGCTCGGCGATGTGGGGGTTCATCTGTTTCTTCGCGGCGAACGCCTCGCACAGCATCGCACCGAGCCCGGGCAGGTCGACGCGCTCGACAACGTCGCGCATGGCGTAGGCCATTGCCTGAAGCCGCTTCATACCCAACACGGTCTCCTCACGCCCTTCTCGATGCAGGGCGATCTGACGATCGATGAGCCCAACGTTTCGCCGAACGTGCCCGGTGTAGCAGAGCAGGAGGCCATCGGCGAGCGTCGCCATCCGCGGCGGGTCGGCCACCGGCTGCACGCGGACGCTCGAGCCGGAGAACTCGATCAGGTTGCAGCCGCCGAACGCGGCGGCGTACTGATCCTGCCAGCCGCCGCTGATGCCGAGGTCCTCGCGCTCGATCCGATAGGCGGTTCGGGCGAGGGTGTCGGCGTCCAGGCCGCGGCCCGCCAGCATCGCGAGCCCGGCCACGATCGCGGTCACGAGCGCTGAGGAACCGCCGAGCCCGCTGCCGGGAGGCGCCTCGCTGCGGATCTCGACCGAGATACCGACGTCGGTCCCCGCATCGGCGATCGCCGCCTTCACGAGGTCCAGCGCGCCGTCATACACCGGACCTTCGTCGAGGTGATAGGCGACGAGCTGATCGAGATCGAACGAGCGCACCTCGACCAGTCGATCGACACGCGGGGTGATCCGTACACGCACGACGTGATCGATCGTTGCCGACAGGACGGCGCCGCCGTGCTCCTCGTACCAATGTGGGAAATCCGTGCCGCCCCCGACGAAGCTGATGCGCAGCGGCGCGACGACCTCGATCGATCCATCGGGCGGCATCTGCTCAGTCTAGGGGGTGTCGCTCACGCGACGTGACGCTGGAGCCGACGGCGCTGCTGTTCGGTCGTACCGCCCCAAACGCCGTAGCGCTCGCCGTTCTTCAGGGCCCACGACAGGCACTCCTCACGGATCCGGCACGAACCGCAGAACGCGAGCGCGGGGCCGGCCTCCTCCTCGGAGATCGGGAAGAAGACGTCGGGCTCGACGCCGAAGCAGGCGGCGCGGTCCTGCCAGTAATCGGGGGGTGTGGGGTGTATCGGCAAGGCTGACAGGTCGACGTCCGGGAACCGCTCGATCCTCACACATCCCCCCTCGTGTCACCCCCAGCATCACCGGGGAACCGTTTCATAGCAGAAGTCATGGCGGGAACGGAAGGGGTCCGGCGCAGGTGATGGCCCGATGGCGGCCTCCGGGAGCGGAAATGACACGGAAGGACTAGCCCACGGCCGGGACATCCTGCAGCGGACGCCCTTGGCTGTCGGTCAACCGGGGAGTCGCCGCGGCCCACACCACGCGGACGAAACCGACGCAGGCATCCGGCAGGGGCGCAGAACTCGTCACCTCACCGACCACGGCACCGTCGAGGAGCACCGGCGCACCGGCGACGAACGGCACATCGCTTTGCACGTGGCGAAGCACGTGCGGCGGGTGGCCAAGGTTGCGGATCCTCGCGATGGACTCCTGACCGAGGAAGCATCCCTTCGTGCTGTCGATCGTCGCATCGAGGCCGGCTTCGGCAGGCAGCGATCCCTGCATGAAATCCGCGCCCATCCGGGGGATGCCGTTGAGGATCCGCCACGCGTCGGCGGCCTCGTGACTGACCTCGACCAGGTCGGCCTTGACAAGCGCGTCGCCCGCACGCCAAGCCGATTTCCCGGCGGCCGCGAGCAGATCGACGCCGGGTCCAAGAACCGACGGCATCGTGCCCGGCAGCCCGACGACCGAGGCGCCCGCGCCGGGGATCGCGAGCAGATCGAGACTCGCGCTGGCATCTTCGAGGACCACGTCGGAGGACAAGATGTACGGGGACAGCAGTAGTCCGACGTGCTCGGGCTGATCGGGCGATTGCACGAGCACGACATCGTGGTCGCGTCGAAGCACCTGTACGTCGGCGCGGATCCGACCGGTGGGGGTCAACAACAACGATCGACACGAGGCGCCCGGCGACAGCCCGGCGATATCGGCCGTCAGAAGATCGTGCAGCCAGCCGATGGCGTCCGCGCCGTCGAGTCGGACCTTGCGCCAGTCGGACAGGTCGACGAACCCGCGCCCCTGGAGCAGCGCGGCGAGGTCGTGCGCGAAGGCAGCGTGGTCGGACATCCCCCTCGTGGGCCATTATCGGCACCGTGGACGTTCCCCGCACATTGCTGGTCACGAATGACTTCCCACCCCGCGTCGGAGGGATCCAGCGCACCCTGGAAGCGTTGGTGAAGGAGCTGCCGGCCGATCGTGTCGGGGTCTTCTGCCCGGACTGGGACGAAGCCGAGGCCTACGACGCGGTCGCGCCGTTCCGGATGTTGCGTCAGCCCGAGCGGTTCCTGTGGCCCACGCCGGCGGTGAGGGATCGGATTGAGGCAGCGGCGCGGGCGATGGATGCCGAGGTGGTGCTCTTCGGGGCCACGTACCCGCTCGCGCTGCTGGGGCCTCGTCTAGCCGCGCGCGGGTTGCCGTACCTCAGCGCGGCCCACGGATTCGAGTACTGGTTGTCGATCGCACCGGGAACGCACGCGTTGCTGCGTCACGCAACTTCGCGGGCCGCCCGAGTGCCTGTGCTGTGTTCGGCTTTCATCGCGCGAACGGTGCGCACCGCGGTGAAGGGCTCGGTCCCGGTGTCGGTGCTGTATCCGGGAGCCGACGTGCAGCGGTTCCGTCCCGACCTGCAGACCCAGGACATCCGGGAACGCCTGCGTATCGGCGATCGTCCGCTTGTGGTGTGCGTGAGCCGGCTCGTGGCTCGCAAAGGCCAAGACACGCTGATCCGCGCGATGCCGGCGATCCGTTCGCGGGTCCCCGGTGCGTGCTTATTGATCGTCGGTGGCGGCCCCGATGAGGAGCGCTTGCGATCGATGGCCGGCGAGCTTCCGGCTGACGTCATCGCCTTCTCGGGCCAGGTGAAGGAGGAGGACCTGCCGCGGTACTACGCGGCCGGCGATGTGTTCGCGATGCCGTGCCGCACCCGTCTCGGCGGTCTCGAGGTCGAGGGGTGGGGCAACGTGTTCATCGAGGCCGCCGCCTGCGCGAAGCCGGTCGTGGTCGGCGACTCCGGCGGTGCCCGCGAGTCCCTCGTGGACGGCGAGACCGGGATCCTGGTGGACGGTCGCCGAACGCAAGCCGTGGCAGAAGCGGTGGGGGACCTGCTGGCAGATCCGGCCCGAGCGCGAGCGATGGGGCTCGCCGGCAGGCAGCGGGTGCTTGACGCACACACATGGCCAGACATCGCGGCAAGGCTCGCGACGTGGCTCCACGACGCCGCGCCGCGGTGAGCAACGGCGGGCGGTCGGCGGCGCTTCGTTCCCCCGGGCCAAAACGGGGGGTACCCTGCCGGTTGTGAGCCAAAACGAACGGCGATGCCCCAACTGCGATGCCCTCGTGAGTGTCGACGCGGAATGGTGTGGGCAGTGTTTCGCCGATCTCCGCCAACCGCCGGCGCCGCCTCCGGCACCCGCGCCGCCTCCGGCAGTCGCTCGATCGCCCGTGACCGAGGTGGCCGACGAGGACGCTGGCCCCGCGGTGGAAGCCAAGGAGGACCCGTTCTGGCCGTGCCCTGTGTGCGGCGCGCGCAACCCGATCTTCCTCGAGGTCTGTGAGAGCTGCGGCACGCCGTTCGCAACGATCATGCGCGGTGTGACTCGCCGCGACGTGGATCCACATGCGGCGCTGACGCGTTCCTTGCTGTTTCCGGGAGCGGGGCACGCGATGCTCGGCTATCAGATCGACGGGTTCGCTCGGGGAGTGCTGTTCGCGCTCTCGCTCGGGGTCGCTCTGTTCTTGCTGATCGCCGGTCTGCATTCCGGCCCGTTACTGCTTGCGATCCTGCTGTCGTTCGGTCTGGCGGTCGGCGTGTATGTGCTGTCGGCGCTCGAGATCAAAGAGCTGGCCTCACGGGGACGGCTCATCGTCGATTCGAAGTACCTCCTCTGGGCGTCGGTCGGCGTGATGTTCCTCATCGTCGGGATGATCGCCGTGTCCGTCGCGACCAGCGCTCGACGGTAGTATCCGCGCGTATGGAGCACGCGGAGGGGTCTATCACGATCGAGGCCCCACTCGATGACGTCGTCGACGTGATTGAGGATTACGAGGCCTACCCGGAGTGGGCCGAGGTTCGTCGCGTCGATGTGCGGCAGCGTGGCGAGGGCGGTCGCGGCACCGAGGTGGCGTTCGAGGTTGATGTCCCCGTGCTCGGCAAGGCCTCCTACACGCTGCGGTACCGCTACGCTCCCGGCGGCACCGCCATCTCGTGGGAATCGATCGAGGCCCACGGCGCCGTGCGCGAGATCCGCGGAGAGTACCTGCTCGATGACGTCGAGCCCGATGCCACCAACGTGACGTACCGGCTCGCGGTCGAGCTCGGCCCGCTGGTGCCGGGGTTCCTGCGGACCGAGGGTGCCAAACGCGTGATCGAGAACGCGCTCGAGCGTCTCAAGCGCCGCGTCGAGATGGGCTGAGCAAAGCTCGGTCCGGTTCCGGCGCAGCGGACTAAGCTGGACCGATGCGAGTCATCCTGTTCACGGGCAAGGGAGGCGTCGGAAAGACGACGATCGCGGCCTCGACCGCGGTACGTGCGGCCGCCGCGGGCCAGCGCACGCTCATCATGAGCACCGATCCCGCGCACTCCCTCGCCGACGCCTTCGAGGTCATCATCGGCAACGATCCGACGGAGATCGTGCCCAACCTCTGGGCCCAGCAGGTCGACGCGCAGGAGCGTCTCGAGGACAACTGGCGGGAGATCCAGGACTACATGGTGCAGGTCATGAATTGGGCCGGTACGGAGACGCTGCAGGCCGAGGAGCTCACCGTGATCCCCGGGATCGACGAGATCTTCGCCCTGATCGACGTGAAGTCCCACGTCGAATCCGGTGCCTATGACGTGTTGATCGTCGATTGCGCCCCAACCGCCGAGACGCTCCGGCTCCTGAGCTTGCCCGACATCATGAACTGGTACATCGAGCGGATCTTCCCGGTCCAGCGCCGGGTCGTGAAGGTCGTGCGCCCGCTCGTGTCGCGCACGACCAGTCTTCCGATCGCCGGTGACAAGGTGTTCGAAGCGGTCGAGCGGCTGCACCACAACCTGGAGGCTGTTCGCCACATCCTGGCCGATGCGGCGATGTCGTCGGTCCGATTGGTCGTGAACCCCGAGAAGATGGTGATTGCCGAGGCGCGTCGCACGTACACCTACCTCGGGTTGTTCGGCTATCGCGTCGACGCCGTGATCGTCAACCGCATCCTGCCGACCGATGTCACGGATCCGTACTTCGGGAAGTGGAAGGACATTCAGGCAGAACATCTGGCCACCGTGCACGAATCCTTCGAACCGGTCCCGATCCTGGAGGCTCGGCTGTTCGACCGTGAGATGGTCGGCGTTGGACTGCTGGAGGAGATGGCCGGTGAGGTGTACGCCGAGCGCGACGCCACCTCGGTGCTGTATCTCGATGATCCGATCCAGGTACAGAAACGCGGCGATGGCGATGGCTACGTGCTACGGATGCGCTTGCCGTTCGTGACCGGCGGCGACCTGGACGTGCATCGGCGTGGCGACGAGCTCGTGGTGCGCGTCGGCCCGTACAAACGGAACATGTTGTTGCCACAGACCCTGAAGCGCATGACGGTTCGTGGGGCGAATCTCGTCCAAGACCGTCTGGAGATCGTGTTCGAGCGCCCGCTCGACGAGGCGCCACCGACGAAGAAACAGAAGGGGAGATGATCCGATGTTCGTGCAGGAGCCGAACGCCGAGGCAACGTCCGCACCCGATGGCCCGGAGCACGCCGCCGCGAGCTGTCCCGTCGCCTGGTGTCCGTTCTGCCTGGCCGCATCGGCGGTGCAGCCGATCTCGCCGGATGTCGTCGGGCATCTGCTCAAGGCGGGGACCGAGCTGTTCCTCGCGTTCCGCGCCGTGATCGAAACGCGGGCGGACGATCTGACCCAGCCCGCGGCTGAGCCCGTTCGACTGGAGAAGATCGATATCGGATGACCGCAGTCCACGCGATCGGGGTGGATGTCGGGGGGACCAAGGCGGCCGCGGTGCGTGTCGGCCGAGACGGCGTGGTGCAGGCGCGCGCCGCCGTCCAGACACCCGCCGACGACGTTCCGGCGCTGCTCGCATCGATGGTCGACGTCGCTCGTTCTGTCATGGGCCCGGACGTTGCGGCCATCGGCGTCGGCGCCGCCGGGCTGGTCGAGGCGGGCACCGGGCGTGTGCGCTACGCGCCCAACATCTCGTGGCGCGAGGTTGACCTGGGACGTGTGCTGGGTGTGCTCGGCGTGCCGGTTGTCGCCGACAACGATTGCACGGTCGCCGCGCTCGGTGAGCACCTCGTGGGCGCCGGTCGCAGCATCGACGACCTGCTCTACGTCGGGGTCGGGACCGGGATCGGCGGGGGGATCGTGAGCGGCGGCCGGGTGCTGCGAGGCGCCAACGGTTTCGCCGCTGAGGTCGGCCACATCGTGGTCGAACCGGGCGGCGTGCTCTGCGGTTGCGGGAATCAGGGATGTTGGGAGACCGTCGCCAGCGGCTCGGCGCTGTCGCGGCTCGGCCGGGAGCGACTGGATCCGAAGGCCGACGGGCGCGCGGTGGTGGCGGCCGCGCGGGCGGGGGACGCGACCGCACGCGCGATCCTCCAAGACGTCGGCGGGCGACTCGGGGAAGGCGTCGCCGGGCTCATCAACGTGCTCGACCCCGAGCTCGTCATCGTGGGTGGTGGCGCCGCCGCCGGCGCGGGCGACCTGTTGTTGGACCCCGCTCGCATCGCGTGCCGACGGGCGGTCGAGGGTGTCGGGCATCGACCGGACGTGCCGCTCGTGGCGGCGGGTCTGGGTGCCGACGGTGCGGCGATCGGCGCGGGACTGTGGGCCTTGGAGGTCGCGGCGTGAAGTACGGCCTGTTCCTTGCGGCGTTCACGTCCGACCCTCGTGCACCGCTTCGCGTGGCGAACCGGGCGGCGGCGGCGGGCTTCGACGCTGTGTTCGTGTACGACCACCTGTTCCCACCCGGCGGCCCGCGCCGCCCCTCGATCGAACCGTTCACCTTGCTGTCGGCGGCGGCCGCTGCCAACCCGGGCCTCGGCGTTGGCGTGTTGGTGACCCGCCCGGGGTTCCGCCCGTTCGGGATCCTGGCGAAGGAGGCGGCGTCGCTCGCGCAGCTCACCGGCGGGAACGGGGTGCTCGGCCTCGGACTCGGCGACAGATTCGGCAAGGCCGAGCACGCGGTCCTCGGATTGCCGTACCCGCCGCCCGACGAGCGGACCGTGGCGTTGGAGGAAACCTCGCTGGCCCTGCGGGCGTTGTTCCGTGGTGAGGCGTGGGCAGGCGGTGAAGCGATCGGGCCGGTGCCTGGTCCCCTGCTCCCCGCGGGGTCGGCCGACGTCTGGATCGGCGGCACGTCCGAACGCGTCGTGCGGGTTGCGGCCCGGGCCGCGAACGCCTGGAACGGCTGGGGGATGGACATCGATGCGTTCTGCTCCCGTGCGGGGGAGCTCGCCACGTGGGCGGCGGAGGCAGCCCGCGATCCGGCGGAGGTGCCGGCCACCTGGGCCGCGATCGCGCTGGTCGGGGAGGATGCCCGGGCTCTGGAGACTCTTGAGCGCGACCGGCTCGCGAACGGCGGATCGCTCGACATCTGGCGTGGCACCGTGGCGGACCTGCGACGGCTCCGCGACCGGGTCGCATCCGTCGGGGCCACCTGGATGATCCCGCTGGCGGCCGGCCCCGCCGACCGGCTCGAACTCATCGCCGATACGCTTCGCTCGTGAACGCTGGCGAGCTGAAACGGGCCAAGCGCGAGGTGCGCCGGCGGGTGCTGGCCGCCCGCGACGCGATCGACCCGGCGGCCCGCGAGGCGATGTCGGCGGCCGCGGCGCAACGGTTCCTGTCGTTGGCCGAGGTTCTCGACGCCCGAACGGTGATGGCGTTTTCATCGTTCGGTTCCGAGCTTTCGATGGATCCGCTGATCGAGGGGCTATGCGAGCGTTCGATCCTCGTGGGCCTTCCGCGGATCCTCGAGGGCGAGTTGCAGGTTCGATCCTTCCGCCCGGGGGATCCGACGACCACGACGGCGTTCGGGGCGCGGGAACCGGCCGACGGCGCTCCGATCCCACCGGCGGCGATCGATGTGATCGTCACGCCCGGGGTCGCGTTCGATCGCGCGGGGCGACGCGTGGGGTATGGCGGCGGGTTCTATGACCGCTTCTTCCTGCGGACGCGCGAGGACGCTCGGCGCATCGGCATCGGCGCGCCCGTGCAGCTCCTGGCCGAAGACCTGCCTGCGGGGCATTTCGACCTGCGCGTGCACGCCATCGTGACGCCGGAGGAGATCGTGCGATGTTCGCCGTAGGCGGACGCAAGCCGCCAGGCCCGCGTGTGGCGCGCGGCGCGGCATGGCGCGATGCCCGCTACGTCGCACTGGACTTCGAGACGACCGGTCTGGATTACGCGACCGACCACATCGTGTCCTACGGCGTCGTGCCGATCGAACACGCCCGCGTATTCGTCGGCGCCGCGCGCCACCAACTGGTGCGCCCGCCGACGCAACCGTCGCGACGCTCCCAAACCGTGCACCTGTTGCGGCCCGTCGACCTCGTCGATGCCCCCGACCGCGCGACCGCCGCGCTGGATCTTCGGGCCGCGCTGGCGGGACGCTTCGTGCTGGCGTGGTTCGCGCAGGTCGAGGTTGCGTTCCTTCGGGGGCTCTATGGCGGCAGCGAGCGCTGGTGGGGGCGGCGCGTGATCGACGTCCGCGACCTCGCGATCGCCGTGGACCGCGCACCCCCTGCGGCACGGCGGGAGCGCGGGTACGCCCTCGGTGCGACCGCCAAACGCTACGGTATACCGGTCGCGGACCCGCACAACGCCCTGGACGACGCCCTCGTCACCGCGCAGCTGTTCCTGGTCCTCGTGGGCAAGCTTCCGGGCCGAGCCCCGCCGACCGCTCGCGACCTCGCGCGCCTGTCGTTCCCGTCGTGACGGCGCGGGCCGGTTACCACAGCGCGCCCGATCCCCGGTACCTTCGGGGGGCCGATCCATCGACGATCCGAACGAACGGTGCCGCGCTACCGAGGCAGCGGCAGGAAGGAGCGATCCATGACCGAGGACGCACGCTCGCCGCTGCACGACTGGCATGTTGCCCACGGCGCCGACATCGTCTGGGAAGACGGGTTCCCTTGGAACATGCACGAGGGCGGCGACCCGATGGCCGAGTACGAGGCGCTGCGCACCGCGACGGGCATCTGGGATCTGTTCTCGACCTGCAAATACGAGGTGACCGGCCCCGATGCCGCCGGACTGATCCAGCGCCGCTTCACGAACACCCTCGCGGGTATGGCGGAGGGCTCGGTGCGCTACGGCGCCTTCGTGAACGCCGACGGGCTGATGATCGACGAGGGCAACGTGTACAAGTTCGCCGACGATCGCTTCTGGATCACGCTCAACTCCGCGGGGATCGAGGACTGGTTCCGTGAGACGGCGCAGGGCCTCGACGCCTCGATCGTGCACAAGACGCTGGATCTCGCCATGATCGCCGTGCAGGGGCCGACCTCGCAGGCCACGCTCCAGCCGCTGACCGAGCGTGATCTCGGCGATCTCTCATACTTCCGGTTCTGGCCGAAGTCCACGACGGTGGCCGGTATCGCAGCGCACGTCTTGCGTACGGGGTTCAGCGGCGAACACGGGTATGAGCTCGTGCTGGACCCCGCTGACGCACAGGTGGTCTGGGACGCGCTTCTTGCCGCCGGCGCGACCCCGTTCGGGTTGACCGCGATCGACTTGGCTCGCATCGAGGTCGGTTTGATCATCATCGCGATGGACTACGACCCGGGCGAGCGCTCGCCCTGGGACCTGTCGATGGATCGCTTCATCAAGACCGACACGGAGTGCGTGGGCGCAGAGGCCCTGGCCGCCTATGGCACCAACCCGCCGAAGCGGTTCAAGACCCTGCGATTCGAGGGCGCGGCGCCCGAGGCTGGAACCGTCGTGTCCAAGGACGGCGCCGAGGTCGGGGTGGTCACCTCGCCCGCGGAGAGCCCGCGCGTGGGCTCGATCGGGCTCGCCATCTTGGACGCTGCGGTCGCGACCGACGGGACTAAGGTCGAGGTCGGCGGCGCGGTGGCAACGGTGGCGCCCCTGTCGATCCTCGATCCACAGAAGCAGACCCCCCGGACCTGAGGTCGGGCGGGTCCCCAGGGTCGGCGGGCGCCGACCCTGGCACTATCCTGTCGGTCGTGAACGAACCCATCTACGGTGTCGTGCCGAACTTCTCCGAGGGTCGGCGCGCGGACGTGATGGATGCGATCTGCGATGCCCTGGCCGTTCCGGGTGCGCATCTCGTGTACCGCCAAGCCGACCCCGATCATCATCGCCTCGACGCCACCGTCCTCGGCAGTCGCGAGGCGGTGCGCCGAGCTGCGATCGCCGGAACACGCGTGGCCGTCGCACTGATCGACATGGAGCAGCACCACGGCGGGCATCCCCGGATGGGCGCCGCCGACGTGATCCCCTTCATGCCCGTGCGGGATGTCTCGATGCAGGAATGCGTCTCGCTTGCCGTCGAGGTCGGCCAGACCCTCGCGGCCGAGTTGGATCTGCCCGTCTACCTGTATGACCGCGCGGCGCGCACGCCAGACCGCGTGTCGCTTGCCGACGTGCGCCGCGGTGAGTACGAGGGGCTGCGCGAGGCGGTGTCCCGAGGGGAGCGCCTGCCCGACTTCGGACCGCACCAGATCGGTCGGGCCGGCGCGACCGCGGTCGGGGCACGCTCCCCGCTCGTGGCGTTCAACGTCTACCTCATCGGGGTGGACGAGAGCGCGGCCAAGGACATCGCACGGACGATCCGCGCATCCGGCGGTGGATTGCCGGCCGTTCGGGCGATCGGATTCCACGTGCCGGAGCGGGGTTGTGTAACCGTCTCGATGAACTTGGTCGACTTCGAGGTCACGAGCGTGCGAACGGCATACGATGCGGTGGTCGCACAGGCTGAGGCACGTGGGGGAGAGGTCACCGACTCCGAGATCGTGGGTCTCGTGCCGGAGGCGGCGTTGCCCGAGGAGGCCGCCGAGCAGGTGCGGCTTCAGGGGTTCGACCGAACGACGCAGGTGTTGGAGCGGCTGATCGAGGAGGCGTCATGAGTGACCAGTGGATGTCGCCCGAGCGGAAGCAGGAACTCGCGCCGGCGCCGATCCCCGATATGTCCGCGGAGACCTCCGGGGGGACCTGGGCCAGCGGCGGCCCGGCGACGACCTCGGCGCCCAGCAAGGTGCCGATCGATGACATGCCGACGGCGGGATCTCGGGTGGGCGCCTATCTGGAAGACCTCGCGTCGGACTCGCCGACGCCCGGTGGCGGCGCCTGGGCCGCCGTCTCGGCCGCCGCCGGCGCCTCCCTGATCGCGATGGTCGCGCGCTTGACTCTGAAGAAGAAGGGTTTCGAACCCGTCGCCGACCGCATGCGCACGATCGCCGACGAGTGCGACGACGAACGCTACGCGCTGCTCGGCCTCGCGGACAGGGACGCCGAGGCCTACCAGGCCGTCATGGCGGCCTACAAGCTGCCCAAGACGACCCCCGAGGAGCAGCACACATGGGGGTTCACACTCCAGAAGGCATTGGAGCGCGCGGCGGACATCCCGCTGGAAGTGGCCCGGCGCTCCGTGTACCTGATGAGCTTGGCCGAGGAGACGCTGGCCAACGGCAACCCGAACGCGGCCTCCGACGCGCTGAGCGCGGCGACATCGCTGCACGCGGCGACCCTGTCGGCGCTGGCCAACGTCGATATCAACGCGATCACGTTCCTGGACAAAACGCGCCAGCACGAGCTCACCGACTCCGCGAACTCCCTGCGGCATCGTGCTCAGTCGATCCTGCGCGATGTCAGCGAGGCGTTCATGATCGCGCTGCACGTCTGATCAACACCGGGCGGGCTTGCGCTCGGCGTCGCGTCGCGCCAGGCTGCCTGCGTGCGGATCGACGCGATCGTCTTCGACTGCCGCGACGCGGCCCCGTTGGCTCGATTCTGGGCGGCCACGTTAGGGTGGACGATCGCTCCCTACGACGAGGTCGAGCTGACGCGCCTGGCGGCCAAGGGCATCACGGACCCCGAGGAGGATCCCTCGGTGATGGTCGAGCCGCCGGAGGGCACGGCGCTGCCCGTGCTGTTTTTCACCGAGGTGCCGGAGGGCAAGATGTCGAAGAACCGCGTGCATCTGGACGTGGTCGCCGACGATGACCTCGAGGCCGAGGTGGAACGGCTCGAGGGGATCGGCGCCTCGATCCACAACTGGGCCGAGGGCGACGGGGGCGTGTGGTGCGTGATGCTTGACCCAGAGGGCAACGAGTTCTGCGTCATGCCCGCTGACGATGATGTTGCCTAGCGGGTCAGAACAGCCCCGTCGTCGTGCCGTCGGCGTCGATGTCCACGCCCATGTAGTTCGGCGTCTTCCCCAGCCCAGGCATCCGCTGCATGTCGCCGCACAGCGCGACGACGAACCCGGCGCCCGCGCTCGGCACCACGCTGCGTACGGGCAGGCGGAACCCGGTTGGGCGATCCAGCAGCAGCGGATCGTGGCTGAGGGACAAGTGGGTCTTGGCCATGCACACCGGTACCGTGCCGAACCCGAGCTGGTCCATGCGCGCGAGGTCCTTCTCGGCCTGCGGCAGATAGTCCACGCCCTCGGCGCCGTAGAGCTTCGTCGCGATGGTGTCGATCTGCACCCGCAGCGGCGTGTCCGGCGGTGTGAGCTGATGGAAGGTGTTCGGCCGCTCGCAGGCCGTCACCACGGCTTCCGCCAGCTCGATGGCGCCCCGGCCACCCTCGGCGAACCCGCGGTTCACGACGACGGTCTCAGCGCCGGCATCGACCGCCAGTCTGCGGATCAGCTCGATCTCGGCGTCGGTGTCGTCGGGGAAGTTGTTGATGGACACGACGCACGGCAGGCCGTACTCGCGAAGGATAGCGACGTGGGCCGTCAGGTTGTCGATCCCGCGGCTGAGCGCGTCGAGATCCTCGTTGCCGAGATCGGCGAACGGCATCCCGCCGTGAGATTTGGTGGCCCGCACGGTGGTGACGAGCACCCCGGCGCTCGGGACGAACCCGCCGAAGCGGCACACGATGTCGCAGAACTTCTGGAATCCGAGATCGCTTCCGAAGCCCGCTTCGGTCACGACGTAGTCGGCGAGTTTGAGGGCGATCCGATCCTCGATGATCGAGTTGTTCGCATGCGCGATATTGCCGAACGGCCCCGCGTGCAGCAGCACGGGTTGATGCTCGAGCGTCTGTACGAGGTTCGGCTCGATCGCATCGCGCATGATCACGGTCATCGCGCCCGCGACGCGAAGGTCCTCGGCGGTCACCGGGGCGCCGTCGTAGGTGGCGGCGACGATGATACGGCCGAGCCGGCCGCGAAGGTCGTGCAGATCGCTCGCCAACGCCAGGATCGCCATGATCTCGGAGGCCGCCGTGATCACGAACCCCTCCTGACGGGGGATGCCGTGGGCCTTGCCGCCAAGGCCGACCACCGTGTTGCGCAACTCGCGGTCGTTCACGTCGAGGGTCCGCGGCCAGGTGATCGACTGCGGATCGATGCCGAGGGGATCGCCGTGGTAGATCGAGGCGTCCAGTGCGGCGGACAAGAGGTTGTGCGCGGCGGTGATGGCGTGGAAGTCGCCGTTGAAGTGCAGGTTGATCTCCTCCATCGGCACGACCTGCGCGTAGCCACCCCCGGTCCCGCCGCCCTTGATCCCGAACACCGGGCCCATGCTCGGCTCGCGAAGGGCCAAGACGACCTGCTTGCCGATCGCCCCCAGGCCCTGGGTGAGCGACACCGAGGTGGTCGTCTTTCCTTCGCCGGCCTTCGTCGGGGTGATCGCGGTCGTGATGATGAGCTTCCCGTCCCTTCGATCCGCCAGGCGCTCGAGGATCGACAAGGACACCTTGGCTCGGGTCGAGCCATAGGGTTTGAGCTCGTCGGGGTGGATGCCGGCATCGGCGGCCACGTCGGCGATCGGGCGAAGGATGGCTTCCTGGGCGATCTCGAGGCCGGACTTCATGGTGGCGATCGACTCCTTCGCAGGTGGGATGGTGTACGGCGCATGAGACCTTAGCGCAAGGCCTCGCGCGCAAGAGAATCGGTCCGGCAGGGCCTCTGACCACAGGTCAGGTCTCGGTGATCACCAGGATCAAGGTTCCGGCGGCGAGCACGAGCATCGCCCCCGTGATCCCCCAGGTCACGACGGCAGGCAAGGCGTGGAACTGTCCCCGGGCGAGCGCGTGCTCCACGGCGCGATGGCGAAGCGCGCCGAGCAGGATCAACGCCACGCCGACCAAGGCGAACCCGGCGCCGAGCAGGACGAACCCCGTCGCCTCGCGCTCGTCCAGCAGGGCGGGGAGTAACCGGCCGACCGCCAGCGCGACGGCCAGGGCCGCCAGTCCCGAGCGCCACCACGCGAGCAGTGTCCGTTCCTCGGCCAGATACGTGCGCCGCGTGGGGTCGCCGTACTCGCGATCATCCGGTGTCGCCATACTCGCATCATGCCCGATAGCGGCCTCTGCGTGTCGGAGCGATAGGCTTGGTGCCGTGGCCGCTCCCGAGCAGATCCGTCGCAACGTGACCCCCGTTCGGGTGGTGACCGTCCACGACGGCACCCGGGGCGAGCGGGCAGACACCCTTGCGACCGAGGAACCGCTGGAGATCCGGGCCCAGGGGCCCGGGCAAGAGGCATCGCAGGTCGCCGTGACGATGCGCACGCCCGGCGGCGACTTCGAACTCGCCGCAGGGTTCCTGTTCACGGAAGGGTTGGTGGGTTCCGGGGACGTGCGTCGGGTCGCGTATTGCGACGACCTCGATGACGAAGACCAGCGCTACAACGTCGTGACGGTCACGCTGGCGACGCCCGTGGACACCGAGCGGCTCCGTCGGAACTTCTTCGCAACCTCGTCCTGCGGTGTGTGCGGGAAGGCGTCGCTGGACGACATCGCCGTGCGATGCGCCGTGGTGCCGCTCGGCTTGACGGTGCCCGCCGCCGTGCTGGTCGGGTTACCCGAGCGACTGCGCGCCGCCCAGCAGGTCTTCGACCGGACCGGCGGCCTGCACGCCGCGGGGCTGTTCACCGCCGCGGGCGAGCCGATCGCGATCCGCGAGGACGTGGGCAGGCACAACGCCGTCGACAAGGTGATCGGCGAGCAGATGCTTGCCGGCCGGGTGCCCCTGTCCGAGGCGATCCTGCAGGTCTCGGGTCGCGCGTCGTTCGAGATCGTGCAGAAGGCCGCCGTGGCGGGGATCCCGGTGGTGAGCGCCGTCAGCGCACCGTCATCGCTCGCGGTCGAGGCCGGTAACCGCCTCGGCGTTACGGTCCTCGGCTTCGTGCGCGACGGGCGATGCAACATCTACAGCCACCCCGATCGCGTCGCCTGAGGCGATCACGCGTCTCGCCGGCCCCCAGTCATAGATCACGACGGTGCCAACGACGAGGTCTTGTATCGAACGGCTGGCCCGACTCACCGCGACCCAGAGGAGGAGCACGGGGAACAACGCGGACAGCACGGCCCGCACGGTGGCTCGAGCACCGCCGAGACCGAGGCCGGCAGCGGTGGTGACGCGCAACCCGAGCACGCGGTCGCCGTAGGTGCGACCCCCCGTTGCCCAGGAGACCGCGAAATAGACGACCAGGGCGAGCAACCCGGCCCAAAACGCCGTCGGATACGACACGATCGGGAACGAGAACCGGGCGCCGCGGCGAAGGAACAGGACCCCCGCCGTGGCGAGATAACAGACCACCAGCGCGACCAGCACGGCGGCCAGGTCGATCACGTTGGCGGCGACCCGCGTGATGAGTCCCGCCGGTTGTCCTTGGAAGCCGCGCGCCTCCAGGGGCACCGTCTCGACGCGGAAGCGCGGATCGGTCATCGGCGCTCCCCGGTGTCCGTCGCCTCGGACCGGGCCAGGATGCGATCGACCGCGCGCCGGAGCGCGCGATCGGCCCCGACCCCACGAAGACGCGCGGTGCGCACGCCGTCGGAGGTGATGTCGGCGGTCGCATCTCGGATCAGCTGTGGCAAGTCGAGCTCATCGATCACGTCGGCGGCGATCGCCGCAACGTCGAGGTTGTCGACAACGGCCTCGACGTCGAGCCGGGCAACGAGCGCGTCGATGTCGATCCGCGATGCCAAACGGTCCATGTCCATGCGATCGATCAGCCGATCGATGTCGAGACCTCCGACGAGGGCGTCGATGTCGATCTGCTCGGCGACCCGTTGGATGTCGAGGTGATCGATCACCAGCTGGGTCAGATCGAGCTGGTCCATGAGAGCGTCCGCGCCTCGGCGGATCCCGCGACGCAGGGTGTCGGCCGCGACGGGCTCGCTCTGATCGCGCTGTTCCTCCCACGAAGCCTGCCAGTGCTCCAGGAGCTCGCGGATCTCGGGGCGCTCGGCGGCGGCACCCGCCACGGTGGTGGCCGGCGCGACGAGGGTGCGCTCGAATGCGGTGAGCACCGCGCCGGCGGCGCGCAGGCCTTCGATCAGGAACCCGGCGGCCGCACCGGTCACAAGGGTGGCGCCCTCAGCCCCGGCGCCCGGCTCCTCGTCACCACGCAGGATCGAGGCGGCGGCGTTCGTGGCCAGCGTGACGAGGCCGATCAGGACGTCGATCGCCTGTTCGACCCCGGGCGGGACCGCCGTGCCGGGCGCCTCTCCCGACGGATCGGGGTCCGTCGGGAGCTCGTGGATGGGGATCGGGGTCGGCTCGTGCATCGACCCATCATGGACCCGTTCCGCCCCAAGGGTCCACCCGACCCCGTCGGCGCCGTGTCGTAGCGTGTGCCGATGCCGCCTCGGTGTGCGTGGGTGCCTCTCGACGAGCCGGTCTACCTCGTGTATCACGACGACGAGTGGGGCGTGCCGGTGCACGACGAGCGCCACCTGTTCGAGATGCTGACCCTCGAGGGCGCTCAGGCCGGGTTGTCGTGGCGAACGATCCTGTCCAAGCGGGAGGGCTACCGGCGGGCGTTCGCCGGGTTCGACGCGGCAGCCGTGGCCCGGTTCGACCCCGCCCGCATCGAGCGACTGCTCGGGGACCCTTCGATCGTGCGCAACCGGCTGAAGGTTACCTCGACAGTGTCGAATGCGCGCGCGGTGCTCGGCCTTGCCGAGGAAGGGCTGACGCTCGACACGCTGCTGTGGGGCTTCGTGGGAGGCGCCGCGAAGGTCAACCGCTGGCGAGATCAGTCCGACGTTCCCGCCGAAACGTCGGAGTCCCGCACGATGTCCAAGGAGCTCAAGGCCCGAGGGTTCCGGTTCGTGGGCCCGACCGTCTGCTACGCCTTCATGCAGGCCGCGGGCTTCGTGAACGACCACATCACGGGTTGCTACCGCTACCGCGAGGTCGGGATGCTTTGAACGCGGGTCAACCGCCGGTTCCCGAACCGAGTCCCGGCGGTCCTACAATCGAGGCGTCCGGTGCGAGTTTCGCGCCGGAGGAAGGAGCGCCGATCGATGTCGGCATCGATGACCCGGCTGACCGAGCCGATGGTCCGTGAGAACGGAGCGCTGCGTGCCGCCACCTGGGATGAGGCCCTTGACCGGGCCGCCGGGGGGCTGCGTCGCGCGATGGAGCGGAACCCCGGCTGGGGGGCAGGGATCTTCAGCTGCTCGAAGGCCACGAACGAGATGAACTTCATCGCAGGGAAGTTCGCTCGCCAAGTCCTTCGAACGAACAACATCGATAGCTGCAACCGCACCTGACACGCACCTTCGGTCGTCGGTCTGGCGACCGTGTTCGGTGCCGGGGGCGGTACCAGCTCGTACGAAGAGGTCGAGCACACGGACCTCATCGTGCTGTGGGGGTCGAATGCGCGCGCCGCGCATCCGATCTTCTTCCACCATGTCCTCAAGGCGATGCAGCGTGAGGCCCGGCTGATCGTCGTGGATCCGCGGCGTACCGAGACGGCCGAATTCGCGGATCTCTGGTTGGGCATCGACGTGGGCACGGACGTGGGTCTGTCCAATACGATCGCTCGCGAGATCATCCATGCGGGGCTCGCACGGACCGACTTCATCGAAGGCGCGACCCTGCACTTCCCCGAGTACGCCTCGAGCGTCGAGGAATGGACACTGGAGCGGGGCGCCGAGGTCACGGGCGTTCCGAGCGACGTCATCCGAGATCTCGCACACGGATTGGCCGAGGCAGAGAACGCCATGATCTGCTGGACGCTCGGTATCACCGAGCACCGCAACGCGGTCGACAACGTGCTGTCGTTGATCAACCTCGGACTGCTCACCGGTCATGTGGGTCGCTACGGCAGCGGTCTGAACCCGCTCCGCGGCCAGAACAACGTGCAGGGCGGCGGCGACATGGGCGCGATCCCGAACAAGCTGCCGGGGTTCCAGGACATCGAGAGCGATGCCGCCGCTCGCGCGCGGTTCGAGGCGGCGTGGGGTGTGCCGATCGAGCCGCGCACCGGGTGGCACCTCACCGAGATGTTCGAGGCGATGGACCGCGGCGAACTCACGGCCGTGTACTGCATCGGCGAGAACCCCGCCACGTCGGAGGCCGACCAGGATCACGCGGTGCACCTGCTCCAAGGGCTCGACACCCTGATCGTGCAGGATATCTTTCTCACTAAGACCGCCGAGCTCGCCGACGTCGTGTTCCCGGCCGCGAACGGCGCGTTCGAGACCGATGGCACCGTGACGAACTCCGAGCGTCGGGTCCAACGCGTGCGCAAAGCGCTCGAGCCGCCCGGTGAGGCGCGCGACGATATGTGGATCATCGCGCAGCTCGCCGCGCGTCTGGGCAACGACTGGGGCGACGTGACATCCGAACAGGCCTGGGACGAGCTCCGAGCGCTGTCACCCATGCACACCTTGATGTCGTGGGCGCGCATCGAGGAGCTCGGTGGCATCCAATGGCCCTGCAACGAGCAGTTTCCCGATGGCGCGCAGTTCCTGCACGCGCGCCTGTGGGCGTTTGAGGACCCCGACGCGCAGGGGCGCAAGGCCCCCTTCTCGGTGGTGGAGGACGTGGCACCGGCCGATACCTTGACCGAGGAATTCCCGATGCGCCTCACGACCGGACGCCGGCTGGAGTCCTATAACACCGGTGTGCAGACCAACGCGTTCTCCTCGCCATTGCACCGAGGGGAGTCGCTCGATCTGTGCCCCGAGGACGCGCGCACGCTGGACGTCGGCGAGGGCGAGGTCGTGCGGATCATCTCGCGCCGTGGGGCGATCGAGGCCCCGGTCCACGTCACGACCGCCCTGCGGGCGGGGCTCGCGTTCATGACCTTCCACTTCCCGGAGCAGGTCGCGACCAACCGGATCACGAACGACGTCTCTGACCCGAAGTCCGGAACCTCGGAGTTCAAGGCCACGGCGATCCGGGTGGAGAAGCTCGCGGTCGCGGCGGAACGGTAGCCTGCGCGGCGTGGACCTGCACCTGATGACCGCGGAGCCAACCGCCGAGGAGCGTTCGGCGGTCGATACGGTGCTTGGCGCGCCGGAGACCGGCTGGGATGGCGGGGAGCGCACGGAGCGCGATCTCCGCGTGTCGCGCGCCCCCGAAGAGCGTCGCACCTTGCTGTTGCCCGTACTGCATGCGCTTCAGGCGCGCGTCGGGTGGATCAGCGAGGGCGGTCTCAGCTACGCATGCGAGCGCCTGGTCGTGCCACCCGCCGAGGCCTACGGCGTCGCGACGTTCTACGCGATGTTCAGCGTCGCCCCGCAGCCGACGACGGTCGTGCACGTCTGTGACGACCTGGCCTGCCGGATCCGTGGCGGCGACGCGATGGCGGCGCGCGTGGAGGCTGAGCTTGCCGGCGACGCTCGGGTCGTGCGGAGCCCGTGTCTCGGCATGTGCGACGCCGCGCCCGCGGTGTTCTTCCAGGAGGCCGGCGCCGGCGCGGTCTCGCACGTGGTCGCGCCCGCCGACGCCGAGCACATCGTTGGCTCCGTGCGTGGCGACCGCACGCTGATGGCGCCTCCCGCGCTTGCCCCCCGTCACGGCGGCGAGCGTCTGCTGCGACGCGTCGGTTCGGTCGATCCCGCATCGCTGCACGACTACCGCGCGCACGGTGGGTACGCGGGACTCGCGCGCGCGATCGAGCTGGGCCCAGACGCCGTGATCCAACAGGTCACCGATGCGAGGCTGCTCGGCCGAGGTGGTGCTGCATTCCCCACCGGCGTGAAGTGGCGAGCGGTCGCCGATCAGCCCCCGGGACCCAAGCACGTGGTCTGCAACGCCGACGAATCCGAGCCGGGCACCTTCAAGGACCGTGTGATCATGGAACACGATCCGTTCGCGGTCATCGAAGCGCTCACGATCGCGGGGTTCGCCACCGGGGCCGAGACCGGCTACCTGTACATCCGTGGCGAGTACCCGCGTGCAACGAAGCACCTGCTCGCCGCGATCGAGGATGCCCGTGACGCAGCCCTCCTCGGTCCCGACGTGATGCACGGCGGTTTCGCGTTCGATATCGAGCTGCGCCGGGGCGCCGGCGCCTACATCTGCGGCGAGGAGACGTCGCTGTTCAACTCGATCGAGGGCAAGCGCGGTGAGCCGCGGAACAAGCCGCCCTTCCCCGTCACACACGGGGTCTTCGGGCGACCGACGGCGATCAACAACGTCGAGACGCTGATCAACGTGCTCCCGATCATGGAGCTCGGGGCCGACGCGTACGCGGCCCTCGGCACCGAGGGATCGACCGGCACCCGGCTCTTCTGCCTGTCGGGTCACATCGAGCACCCCGGAGTCTATGAGGCCGAGCACGGAATCACGTTGCGCGAAGCGATCACGCTTGCCGGTGGCCCGCGCGACGGCGCCGGCATCAAAGCCGTCTTGCTGGGCGGCGCGGCCGGCGGCTTCCTCGGCCCCGACCGACTGGATGTGCGGCTGACCTTCGAGGACGCGCGGACCGGCGGCTACACCCTAGGCTCCGGGGTGATCATGGTGCTCGACGAGGGCGTCGATCTGGTCGACCTGTGTCTGCGGATCGCGCGGTTCTTCCGCGACGAGTCCTGTGGTCAGTGCGTGCCATGTCGAGTCGGGACCGTGCGTCAGGAGGAGGCGCTTCACCGGCTGGTCGCCGGTCGCACGGTGGGCTCCACCCCCGATGAGCTCGCGCTGCTCGAGGACGTGGCCGCCGTGATGCGCGACGCGTCCATCTGCGGCCTGGGGCAGACCGCGGCAAGCGCCGTGCAATCGGCGATCACGACCTTCGGGTTGTTCGGCGGGGAGGTGCCCGCGTGAGCGCCGTGCCGCTCGGGATGCCGCGTACCTTGATCGACGTCGAGCTCGATGGCCGCACCGCGCGGGTTCCGCAGGGCGCGACGATCTTGGACGCGTGTACGGCCGAGGGCATCGACACCCCAACGATGTGCTACGCGCAGAACCTCACCCCCATCAATGCCTGCCGTGTGTGCGTGGTCGAGGTCGAAGGCTCGCGAGTGCTCGTGCCGGCGTGCTCGCGAACCGCGGAGGCGGGCATGAAGATCTCGACCGACACCGAGCGGGTGCGTCGCTCGCGGAAACTCGTGATCGAGTTCCTTGCGTCCTCGGTCGATACGTCGCTCGCGAGCCCCGAGTGGCACCGCTGGCAGGATGCCTACGCCGCCGATCCGGATCGATTCGGCGCGCGCATGACCCCTTTGCCGACTGGGGAGCGAGACGGACGCGAGCCGGGCCATCACCACGCGCCCAACCCGGCGGCGGCCGAGACGGTCGCGCAGCCGGTGAAGGTCGACAACGAGCTGTACGTGCGCGACTACGGGCGTTGCGTGCTCTGCTACAAGTGCGTCGAGGCCTGCGGCACCGACGCGCAGTTCACCTTCGCGATCGCGGTCGCCGGGCGCGGGTTCGATGCCCGGATCTCGACCGAATATGCCGTGCCGCTCGATGCGAGCGCTTGTGTGTATTGCGGCAACTGCATCGGGGTGTGTCCGACCGGCGCCTTGATGTTCACCAGCGAACACGACATGCGCTTAGCCGGCACGTGGGACGAGGACGCGCAACGCGTGACGAACACGATCTGTCCGTATTGCGGTGTGGGCTGCGAGCTCGAGCTGCACGTTCAGGACAACTCGATAGTCAAGGTCACCTCGCCCGCGGACAACGTCGTGACGAACGGGCATCTGTGTGTGAAGGGCCGATTCGGGTTCCAGTTCGTGCAGCGGCGGAAGCGCCGAGACGGTGCCGCCCAACGTTAGCGGGCTGGTGCTTGCCGGCGGTCGCTCGACCCGATTCGGCACCGACAAGCTTGTAGCCGACTATCACGGACAGCCGCTGTTGCACCACGCGGTGCATCGGCTGGCGGCGGTCTGCGACGAGGTGATCGTCGTGCTCGCGCCCGGTGCGGACGGCACGGGGCTGCCGCCCGGCGTGCGTACCGCGAACGACGCGACCGAGGGCGAGGGCCCGCTCGCAGGGCTTCACACCGGGCTGATGGCGGCGGTGCGGTCCGACATCGTGATCGTCGCCGCCGGCGATATGCCTGATCTGCAACAGATCGTGCTGAGCGAGATGGTCCGCGTGCTGGAAGAGGCCGGGGTCGATGCGGTCGCGCTTGCCGACGGCGGCCGGACCCGACCCTTGCCGTGCGTCCTGCGCACGTGGCCGGCGGCCGATATGACCCATACGCTGCTGCATGCGGGCAGGCGTCGGCTCCGCGACGTGCTCGACGGGCTGCGGATCGCGGTGATCGACGAGGCAACGTGGACGGCGCTGGACCCGGCACGGCGCACCGTGTTCGACGTGGATGAGCCGGGCGACCTGAAGGGGTAGGCTGCCGCGTCATGACGCACGTGGCACCGATCCATATCGGGCGGTTCGAGATCCGCACCATCTGCGAGGGATTCGCACCGCTGCCACTCGCCGAGGAGTTCCCGGGCGTGCAGGTCGACTGGGCACGGGAGCGTGCACGGTACCCGTGGGGCTACCACGGTCTGGACGCGTGGGCGTGGCACGTGCACGCGTTCGTCGTCGACGGGCCTGACGGGGTCGTCGTGGTCGACACGGGGGTCGGACCCTTCGGGCCGTACCGCCCATGGGAGCACTGGAACGCGGAGGCATGGGGCGATGAGGATCTGGCCGCGGTCGGCCATGTCGTGCTTACACATCTGCACGCGGATCACGCCGGCGGGATCGAGGCGGCCGAATTCGAACCGCGGTTCCCCAATGCCGCCTACCACTTGCATCCCGCCGATCTTCGTCATTTCGAAGAGGCGCACGAAAACGCCTACGTCGCGGTCCGGCCAGCCGAGCGCCTCGAATCGCTCGGTGTGCTGCGGGCGGTCGACACCAATCACGATGTGGCGTCAGGGGTGCGCGTGATCCACGCGCCCGGACACACGCCCGGGCACCGCGCGGCGCTCGTCGTGGACGGCGATGACGGGTTGTTGCTGACGGGGGACCTGCTGCACCAGCCGATCCAGGTCGCAGAACGCATGTGGTTCTCCGAGCACGACGAAGACGCGCTGCTGGGCGTCGCGTCGCGTCGTGTCCTGCTGTGGCGGGCGGAAACCCACGCGTATCGCGTCGGCGTGACGCACTTCGCGCACCCGTTCGGGTCGATCGACGAGGGTCGGTGGACGAGCGACCCGGTCTAACTCGCGGTCGTCACGAGCTGCGCTCCGTGATCGTGGCGCTCGCGATCGTGTCGGCGGCCTGCACCGGCCGGGTGAACGAGCAGTCGACCCAGACCCCGTCACCCCCCGTAACGACGGCCCCTGCGGCGACCGCGACGCCGGCGCCGACGGCGGGGCCGGACGCTCACGGGAACCCGATGGTCCTGATCGCGAGCGGCGACATCGCGTGTGCCCCCGGCAGCCCGGCGATCCCGACCGGTTGTCACCAGGCCACGACGGCGTCGCTCGTGGCCGGCGGGCCTGGGGGCGCTCCGGTCGCCGTGCTCCTGCTCGGCGACACGCAGTACGAGTCGGGACGCACCCAGGACTATGCATCGTTCGACATGACGTGGGGCGCCGCTCTCCGTGCCCTGCCCGGCACAGCGGTGCTGCCGGTCGCGGGCAACCACGAGTGGTATGACCCCGACCCCACCGGGAGCGGTTGCGTGTTCCAGCATGCGGGCCGCAACGCCTGCGGCTTCGAGTCCTACTTCGGCGATGCGGCGTTCGCGGGAGAGCTGTCAGACGGCGTCGGGGACTACGCACGGACGTTCGCCGCGCAGACCGCTCATCCGCTGGCCGTCATCATGCTCGATGTGGGTGTGTGCGAGCACGATCCGGCGGTCTGCTCGGCGGGCTCGCGTACCACGTCGTTCCTCGAGCGGGCGCTCGCGGACCCGCAAGTGAACCCGCCGGCGGCATGCACGATCGTCGCGTGGCACCAGGCGCGATGGTCCGACGCGGGGCATGGGGACATCGGCTATGTCGATCCCGTGTGGCGGGCGTTGTACCGCACGAAGCCGGCCCAGCGGCCCGACCTCGTCGTGAACGGGCACGATCACCTCTACGAGCGGATGCCCGCGCTCGGCACCGGCGGACGGGCCAAGCCCGACGGGATCGTCGAGATCGTGGCGGGCGCCGGCGGCCGAGAGATCGCCGGCGTGTCGTACGCAGGTCCCGCCCCCACTCGGGCGGCGTTCGTCGACCTGCAGCACTTCGGCGTGCTGCGCATGGAGGCCGACACCGCGGCCGGCAGCCTTCGCACCGCGTTGCTGACGGAGTCCGGGACGCTCCTGGACGAGCAGCTCCTGACGTGTCGTTGATCCGGCGGACCCCGGTCGCGCCCGTCGGGTAGAGTCGGGCCGAAGAGCGGGGCTTGCGTGATCCGGCCCGGGCCTTCCGCGCATCAGAAGCATTCGAGCGGAAAGGATCCGAGCTATGTCTCGTCGTGTTTTGATCATGGGGGCCGCCGGGCGCGACTTCCACAACTTCAACACCGTCTATCGCGGCGACGCCGCCTCGACGGTCGTTGCGTTCACCGCGACCCAGATCCCGTTCATCAACGACCGGCGCTACCCGGCCTCGCTTGCCGGAGCGCTGTACCCCGACGGCATCCAGATCTATGACGAGTCCGAGCTCGTGCGGTTGATCCGTGAGCTCGAGGTCGACGACGTCGTGTTCAGCTACTCCGACGTGCGGCATGAGTACGTGATGCACAAGGCTTCGATCGTGGGGGCGGCTGGCGCGAACTTCGTTCTGCTCGGGCCCAACGCAACGATGCTCAAGGCGACCGTGCCGACCGTGGCGGTCACCGCCGTTCGTACGGGTGTCGGCAAGTCCCAGACGACCCGCGCGGTTGCGGGCGCCCTGAAGCAGGCCGGCAAGCGCGTCGTCGCGGTGCGCCACCCGATGCCATACGGCGACCTGGCCGCCCAGGCGGTGCAGCGATTCGCGGCGTTGTCGGACCTCGACCTGCATCGGTGCACGATCGAGGAGCGCGAGGAATATGAGCCGCATATCACGAGCGGCACCGTGATCTATGCGGGTGTTGACTACGGGGCGATCCTGGAGCAGGCACAGGCCGAATGCGACGTGTTGTTGTGGGACGGCGGGAACAACGATATCCCGTTCTACACGCCCGACGTCTGGATCACGCTGGTCGACCCGCTTCGCGTCGGCCACGAGCTGACCTACTACCCGGGCGAGACCAACCTGCGCGGTGCCGATGTCGTGTTGATCAACAAGATCGACTCGGCGACGGCCGAGCACGTTGCCCAGCTGGAAGCGACGATCGCCGACGTGAACCCGTCCGCGACGATCGCCAAGGCCAATTCGAACGTGACCTGCGACGACCCGGACGCGATCGCCGGCAAGCGGGTGCTGGTGATCGAGGACGGCCCGACATTGACACACGGCGAGATGAAGATCGGCGCGGGCGTCGTGGCCGCCCAGCGGATGGGGGCGGCCGAGATCGTCGACCCGCGCCCATGGGCGGTCGGATCGATCGCGGAGACATTCGAGAAGTACGACGTCGGTCACGTCTTGCCGGCGATGGGCTACTCGGACGGACAGCTGGCCGAGATGGCCGCCATCATCGATGCGGCCGATGTCGACGTTGTCGTGATCGGTACGCCGATCGACCTGCGCAGCGTGATCGCGATCTCCAAGCCCGCGGTGCGGGTGCGCTACGACCTCGAGATGCTCCCCGATTCGCCGCAGCTCACCGATATCCTCGCTCCGGTGCTGGCAGCGCCGGCGTAACACAGGAGACGCCCGGAAGGAGTGCGATGCAGCGGGTCGTGATCGCTCTGGGCGGCAACGCGCTGTTGCGCCGAGGGGCCGCCGACACGTACGACGAGATGTATGCCGCGGCGCGGATCGCCGCCGAGCGCATCGCCGACATCGCCGCAGACGGGTGGGAGGTCGTGGTCACGCACGGCAACGGCCCGCAGGTCGGCCGCATCCTGATCCAGCAGGAGGCCGCCGCCAAGCAGGTGCACCCGATGCCGCTGGATGTGTGTGGTGCCGAGAGTCAGGGCCAGATCGGCTATCTGCTGCAGGTAACGATCGGCGACGTGTTCTTCGAGCGAGCCATGGAGCGACCGGTCGTGACGATGCTCACCCTGACGCGGGTGCGCGCGCAGGATCCCGCATTCCGCAACCCCACGAAGTACATCGGGCCTTACTTCACCGAGGCGCAGGCGCACCGTCGGGAAGCGCAGCGTGGCTGGGCGATGCGCCCCGATCCGCATGGGGGCTGGCGTCGCGTCGTGCCGAGCCCGAAGCCCTACTCGATCGTCGAAACGCCGGTGATCCGGCAGCTGATCGCCGATGGCGTGATCGTGATCGCCGCCGGGGGCGGCGGCGTGCCCGTGATCGAGAAGGGCCCGCGGCTGATCGGCAAGGAAGGCGTCGTCGACAAAGACCTCGCGGCCGCGATCCTGGCGCGCGAGGTCGGTGCGCAGGTCCTGCTGATCCTGACCGACGTGCCGCGTGTGCAACGGGGGTTCGGCTCCTTGATGCCCGAGGACATCGAGCGGATGAACATCGCGGAAGCGACGCGGCTGCTCAAGCGCGGCGAGTTCGGGACAGGGTCGATGGGGCCGAAGGTCGAAGCGGCGGTCGCGTTCGTGCGAGGCGGCGCCGGGCGGGCCGTGATCGCCGATCTGGAACAATCCGGCGCTGCGCTCGCGGGCCTTGCCGGCACCGAGATCGTGGGTTCGAGAACTTAGCGGCGCTCGGAGCGACCCGGGTTGCGGAACTGCTGGGTCACGACGTAGAGCGAGAAGATGCCGACGATGGCGGTCAAAGCGAGCAGCCCCAACAGGAAGATGCCTTCGAGGATGCCGATGTGTTCGGGGAGCAACCGAGCGAGCATCTCGCCATCCTACCGGGCGTTCCCCGGGGGCGACGCAACCGTCCGGTAGGGTGCACGGATGCGATTGGGCGTGCTGACGGGTGGGGGTGATTGTCCCGGTCTGAACGCCGTGATCCGCGCCGCCATACGCACCGGGGAGGCCCGCGGCGATGCCACCTTCGTGGGGTTCAACGACGGATGGCTCGGCGTGCTCGAGGATCAAACGGTCGTGCTGGATCTGCAGACGACACGCGGTCTGCTGCACCGCGGCGGCACGATGCTGGGCAGCTCCGGCACGAACCCGATGCGCCGCGAGGATGGTCCGGAGCTCGTCCGCACGGCGATGCAGCGCCACGAGCTGGACGGGTTCGTCGTGATCGGGGGAGAGGGCACGTTAGGCGCGGCGGCCGAGCTCGCCGATCTCGGCGTCCCGATCGTCGGCGTTCCCAAGACGATCGACAATGACCTTCCGGGCACCGACGTCACCGTCGGGTTCCACACGGCCGTGCAGATCGCGACCGACGCGATCGACCGGTTGCACACGACGGCGGAAAGTCACGACCGGGTGATGGTGATCGAGGTCATGGGCCGTCACGCGGGGTGGATCGCGCTGTACGCCGCGATGACCGGCGGCGCCGACATGCTGTTGATCCCGGAGAGGCCCTTCGACATCGAGGACGCGTGCCGGCACCTGCGTCACCGCCACATGCATCGGCACTCGTTCTCGATCGTCGTGGTCGCCGAGGGTGCGGAGCCGATCGCCGGCACGATGACCCAGCCCGAGTACCCGCTGGATGAGAACGGGTTCCCCCGACTGGGGGGCATCTCCAACCTGATCGCGCCCGAGATCGAGCAGCGGACGGGCTACCAGACCCGCGTGACGATCCTCGGCCACGTCCAGCGCGGAGGGACACCCGTGGCGTTCGACCGGCTGCTCGCCACTCGCTTCGGCATCGCGGCGGTTGAGCTCGTGTACGCCGGTGGCTGGGGCAGGATGGTTTCGCGCCAAGGCCAGGATGTCGCCGACGTGGCGCTGGTCGAAGCCACCGGTCCGCGCAAGGTCGTTCCGCAGGAGCTCTACCGCGAGGCCGAGATCTTCTTCGGCTGAGCAGCGGCGTGAGCGCAAAGGGCACCGCGACGGGCGGATAGACTTCCCCGATGGGCTTCCGGGTGGACCTGCGCTCAGACACCGTGTCGACACCGTCGGCGGCGATGCGAGCAGCGATGGCCGCGGCCGAGGTCGGTGACGCCTGGTACGGCGACGACCCGACCGTGAACCGGCTGCAGGAGCGCGCGGCGGAGCTTACCGGCATGGAGGCCTCCCTCTACGTCGCGACCGGGACCATGGCTAACCAGATCGGCCTGCGACTCCACATCACCGGCCACGGACACCTGGTCGCCGCCGAACAGGGCGCGCACGTTGCGACCACCGAGGTCATGACCAGCGCGAGCTTGGCCGGTATCTCCTTCCGGACGGGTAGCGATCATCCGCACGGCTTCATGACCGCGGCGCTGACCGAGCGCCTCCTCGAGCCCGACGACTACTTCGACGTCGAGGTGGTCGACCTGCTGGCGGTCGAGAACACGGTCGGCGGTTCCGGCGGGACGATCCTGCCCTCCGCCGAGCTTCGCCGGGTGCGCGCGATCGCTGCGGATGCCGGTGTGCCGATCCACATGGACGGCGCCCGTGTCTGGAACGCCGTCGCTGCCACCGCGGAGCCGATCACGGCGTGGACCTCCAAGGTCGACACGATGATGTTCTGCCTCTCGAAGGGCCTCGGCGCGCCGATCGGCTCGATGCTGTGCGGGCCGGCCGAGCAGATCCGCGAGGCGCGCCGCATCTGGATCCTCTACGGGGGAGCCTGGCGGCAGGCGGGGCTGATGGCAGCCGCCGGTCTCGTCGCCCTCGAAACCGGGCGCGAGCGCCTCCTCGAGGACCACGTGCGCGCCCGTCGCCTCGGCGAGACCCTCGCGGAGCTGCTGCCGGGCAGCGTCTCGCTGGATCAGGTCGTAACGAACATGGTCTTCGTCGACACGGATGCCTTGGGGCTGCGAACCGATCAGGTGCTGGACCGGCTCGCGGCCGCCGGGGTGGGGGCGGTTCCCGTTGCACGGGGCGTCCGCATGGTGACCCACCTCGACGTGAACGACGAGGGCATCGGCATCGCGATCGACGCATGGAAAGCGATCGCCGCCGACGCCGCGAAGGAGGCTTCGTGAGTCTGTTCCAGAAGAACTACCCGCCCGAGATCGCCGATCGCGTGCCACCGGGTCAGCGCCTGGTCAAGACGTGGCCGGTCCTGCACTACGGGCCGGTGCCGAGCTTCGACGGCGCCAACTGGGATCTCGACGTCTACGGGTTGGTGCAGGAGCCCTTCACGCTGTCCTACGAGCAGCTGCGCGCGATGCCGAGCACCACGGTCCATGCGGACATGCACTGTGTGACCGGCTGGTCCCAGCTGGACAACGACTGGGAGGGCGTCTCGTTTCGAACGCTGATGGAGATGGCACGCCCCACCGCCGAGGCGAAATGGGTGATCGCCCACTGCGCCCACGGCTACACCTCCAACCTGTCACTCGAGGCGATGGCCGGCGACGACGTGCTGGTCGCCTGGCGCAAGGACGGCGAGGACCTCACGCCCGACCACGGTTGGCCGCTTCGTCTGGTCGTTCCGAAACGCTACGCTTGGAAGAGCGCGAAATGGCTCACCGGCCTGGAGTTCGCCGCTAAAAACGTCCGTGGCTTCTGGGAGGTGCGGGGCTACCACATCCACGCGGAGCCCTTCGCCGAGGAGCGCTACAGCTATCAGGAAAGTCCGGGCGCCGAGCTCGAGACGTAGGTCTCAGGCGACGTACAGCGTGATCGTGTCGCCCGCATGCACGATCGTGCCTGCGGTCGGGATCTGACTGATCACGGTGGTGTGCGGAGTCCCCGGTACGTCGAAGAAGGACACCTTCAGCCCGTATTCCTTCGCCTTTGCCTCGGCGGCGGCGGGGGAGAGCCCCGTGAGTGTCGGCACGGGGAACGTCTCCGGGCCTTGGGACACGACGATCGTGATCGGGCTTCCGTAGGGAGTCATCGTTGCTTCCGGCGGATCGACCGAGATCACGTCCCCGCGGTCGATGTCGTTGGAGAAGGCGACCTGCACGACGGGGGTGAACCCGGCGGAGCGGATCGTCTTCTCGGCGATCCGCTGCGTCTTGCCGACGACGGCCGGGACCGCCACGGGGGCGCGCCCCTTGCTGATCCACAGGTCCACGGCGGAGCCCTGGGGAGCCTTGCCATCGGCAGGATCCTGCCTGATCACCTCGCCCTCGGGGACGGTGTCGCTGAAGGTCCGCTTGATCGTGCCCGCGGTCAGGTTCGCGGATCGCAGGGCGCCCGTCGCAGCGTCTTGCGTCTTGTTGGTCACGTCGGGGACCGGCACTGGGGGAGGGCCGAGCGAGGGCGCCAGGGTCACGGTCTCGCCCTCCCGCAGCGATGTGCCTTCGGCCGGGTCGACGCCGATCACGGTGCCCTTAGGCTGGGCGTCGTAGCGAGCGTCGCCGATCCGCACGGTGAAGCCCAGGTCGTGCAGCTGCTGACTCGCTTCCTCGGTCGTGTGCCCGAGCACGCTCGGGATCGTGTGGCTGTGCGGGATCGCGTAGGTCCACGCGCCCCAGGCCGCGACCGCGAGGGCGGCGATCGCGAGCAGCACGAAGAGGAACCTTCGGCTCCGCCGGCGCCGTGGGCCACCCAGTTGCGGGATCGACTGGGTGATAGCCGAAGGCGGAAGCGCCGCCGTCGCCTCGCCGCCGGACACCGGGTCTGGCGTCACGCGCGGCACGTCGTTCACGAGTGACGCGAGCGTGCGCGCACGCTCCAATGTGGGCGTGAACGTGGCGAGATCGCGGCGCATCGCGGCGGCCGACTCGGGCCGCATCTCGCGGTCGGGGTCGGTGGCGCTCGCGATGAAACCGTCGAAGGCCCTCGACACGGTCGGGGCAACGGACGAGGGCGCCGGCACGCGATCCGACAGGTGTTTGTAAGCGATCGCCATCGGTGTCTCGCCCGTGTAGGGCAGCCGGTCGGTCAACAGCTCGAAGCAGACGATGCCGAGCGAGTACAGGTCCGAACGCGGGTCGGCCGGTTCGCCGCGGATCTGTTCCGGTGCGAGGTACTGCACGGTACCGGTGACCGCGCCGGCGCGCGTGTTCTTCGCATCGGCGAAGGCACGCGCCAAACCGAGGTCGGTGAGCTTCACGACGCCGTCGGTCGTGATCAGGATGTTCTCGGGTTTGAGGTCGCGATGGACGATGCCCTTGGCGTGCGCGTGGTCCAGTGCGGCCAGCGTCTGGTCGAGTACCGTCGCGGTCTGGGCGGGCGCCAAGGAGCCGCGCGCGTTCAGGATCTCTCGCACGGAGCGTCCGTGCACGTACTCCATCACCATGTAATAGACACCGTCGACGGCGCCCCAATCGAAGACCGTCACGATGTTGGGATGGTTCAAGGTCGCGGCGGCGCGGGCCTCGCGGCGGAACCGGTCGACGAAGCCCTGATCACCGGCGAGCGACCGGTGCAGCACCTTGATAGCGACCTCGCGGGCCAGCACCGCGTCATGGGCGCGATAGACCTCGCCCATCCCGCCGGCCGCGATGCGCTCCGTGATGTGGTAGCGCCCGTCCAGGGTCACTAAGGCGGCGCTGGCCGCGTCGCCGCCAGCGGTCGCCTGTGTCATGCTCTTGGACATCGACCTCCCATCGGGGAAGCGCTCGTTCCAGGGAGGAGCGCGTCGAATCGAATCCTAGACCCGAGGAGGGGCCGGACCGTGGAACCGCTGCGACCAACTCCCGACCAGGCGGCGATCGCCCAGATGGGCGTGGACCTGGAACGGATCGAGGCCGCGGTGGCCGCCGGCGACCGGGATCTGCGGTCCCTCGGCTTCTGGAAGGTCATCGGAGCGATCAAGCGCGATCGGGCGGCGATCGTGCGCCATGCCGACCAGGCAGGGCGGATCGACACAGCCGCATTCCGCGCCGGCGTCCGAACCCGTGTTCGACCGTGGATCGGCGTCGTGGGGATGCTCGTGCTGTCGGCCGCCGGCGTCGTCGGCGTTGCCTTGGCCGCGACCTGGACCGATGCGTGGGCCGGACTCGCCCTCCTCGGCGCCGGGGTTGCATGGTCGATCGGGTGGCACCTGCCGGCCCACGCGTTCGTGGGATGGCTCGCTGGCATCCGCTACACCGACGCCTTCCTCGGCGGGCCCCCGCCCCCTCGACCCGGGATCAAGACCGACTACGCCACCTATCTGAAGGCTGAGCCGTCGATGCGGGCGTGGTTCCATGCCAGCGGCGCGATCGCGACGAAGCTTGCCCCGTTCGTCGCGTTGGCGTTGTGGCCCAGCACGAACGCGCCCATGTGGTCCGCGTGGGCGCTGCTCGCCGTCGGGGCGATCCAGATCGGCACCGACGTGACCCTCAGCACGAAGAGCAGCGACTGGAAGAAGTTCCGCCGCGAGCGGACCGTGGCCAAGAACCTCCAACGTTCATACGTTCGGCCGAAGCCAGGCTGAGACCGCGTCGTTAGGATGCGGTGATGACTCGTCGCGCATCCCTCGCCTCCGTGGCACTCTCGATGATCGCCGCGGCGTCGGTCGCGGGTGCTCCGCGTGCCGGCGCGGTTACCTGCGCGACGTCGGCTCCGCCCTCTGCGGCGTTCACTGCGACCGTGTGTATCGACGGCGTGGCGCCGGGAGACACCCTGTCGGGGGAGACCACCGTGCTCGTCACGGTCTCCGTCACGCCCGTGCACACCGTGCGGACGGTTCAGCTGTTCCTCGGCTCGGAGTACCTTGCGAGCGATCTGGCGTACCCCTGGAGCGTGGTGATCCCCACGGACCGGTGGGCCGACGGGTCGCACACCCTCAGCGCTCGGGCCATCATCAAGAATGGGCCGAAGTGGTGGATGTCGGCCAAGACCCCTGTCAGCGCGGTGTTCCAGAATGCTGCTGGCGGGTCCAGCGCGGCACCCTTTTCCGCGTATGAGCCCCCGGGTAGCCCCGGAGACACCTTCACGGTCGCCGCCGTGGGCGACGGCGCGGCAGGACGAGGTGTGTCCAAGACCGTCGTGAACCGGATCGCGGCATGGAGCCCGGATGTCTTCTTGTATCTGGGCGACGTCTATGAACGCGGAACCTTCACGGAGTTCCGCAACTGGTACGGCGGCGGATCGACGTGGTATTCCCGGTTCCGTTCGATCACGGATCCCGTCCCCGGGAACCACGAGTACACCGACGATCCCTCCGCCACCGGCTATCGCGACTATTGGGGCGATCCGCCGCACAGGTACTCGTTCGACGTCGGTGCGTGGCACCTGATCGCGCTCGATTCGACCGAGGAGTTCGCGCAGGTCGCGCGTGGCACCGCGCAGTTCGACTGGCTGGTGAACGACCTCCACGACGCGCCTGCGTGCACACTCGTGTACTTCCACCACCCCGTGTACTCGGCCGGCGCCGCCCCCGACGCGCGTCTCGCTCCGATGTGGCGGCTCCTGGCCAATGAAGGGGTGGACGTCGTGCTCAGCGGCCACCAGCATCGCTATGAGCGATGGAAGCCGATGGACGCCGACGGCGTCGTAGACGCGTCGGGCCCAACCCAATACGTCGTGGGCACGGGCGGGATGTCGCTGTACAAGATGTCTGCCACGCCGCCGCGGATGGATGCTTGGAGTGACACGAAGTTCGGGGCGCTGCGTCTGCGGCTGTCGCCGGGGACGGCGCAGACGACCTTCATGACCGCCGGCGGGACGGTGCTGGACACCGCAACGCGGGCCTGCAGCCTGCCGGTCGATCACGATCCGCCGAGCGCGCCGGTGCTCGACGCCGTTGCGACGTCCTCGACCTCGGTCGACCTGTCGTGGACGGCGTCATCCGATGACATCGGCGTGACCTCCTACGTCGTGGTGCGCGATGGCGTCGCGATCGCCACGCTGCCCGCGTCGACATCGGGCTTCACCGACGATGGCCTTGCGGCGAACACGGGCTATGACTACACCGTCAGGGCTCGCGACGCATCGGGACATGCAACCGCGTCGAATGCGGTGACGGTCACCACCTCGCAGGCGCCCGACACGACGCCGCCGGATGCGCCGCCCAACCTCACCGCGCTCGCGCCCGATGCGAACACCGTGTCGCTGGATTGGGACGATGCGACGGATGACCGAGGCGTCGAGGACTACACGGTCAAGCGTGACGGCGTGTTGCTCGCCATCGTGACCGACACCGCGTATACCGACACGACCGCTGCTCCTGCGAGCACATACAGCTACTCCGTACGTGCGCGCGATGCGGCGTCGAACGTGTCCGATCCGGCAGGCGTCGAGATCGTCACCCCGGCGGCGTTCATCGCAGCCAGGTTTGGATGATCACCTTCGAGAAGTTCCAGCCGTAGCGCAGCGACGCGGGCTTCTTCGAGATGCCGCTCGCGCGTGCCACGATCGTGATCGGGACCTCGACGACGTTGGCGCGGTGTCGCAGCGCCTCGATCAAGATCTCGCTGGTCCAAAACTGGTCTTGCTCGAGCACGAGGCGCTGCAGCAGGTCTGCGCGAGCCGCCCGGTAACCGCTGGACGGATCCGTGATCCGTCGCCCGGTCAGGATCGACACGATCCGCGAGAACAGATGCACGCCGATGTGACGGATCAGGCTGTCGCGCTCGAAGTCGCCCAGCAGCCGAGAGCCGCTGACGTAGTCGGCGGTCCCGTCCAGGATCGGTGCGATCATCACCGGCAGCTCCTCGGCTCGGTGTTGCCCGTCGGCATCCATCGTGACCACGATCTCGGCGCCGAGCTGCAGCGCGATCTCGTAGCCGACCCGAAGCGCCAGGCCGCCGCCGCGGTTGATCGGCAGCTCGGTGACGAGGGCGCCGGCTGCTCGCGCCCGCGCGGCCGTCGCATCGACGCTGCCGTCGCTGACGACGACCGGGATCACCCGCAGGTCGTCGAGTTGCGGGGGCAGCGACGCGACGACCGGGCCGACGTTGTCGGCCTCGTTGAACGCCGGCAGCACGACGACCAGACGCCGGCCCTCGGGCAGCGCCGCCGCCCGATCCCAGTCGAACCGCTCACGGCCCAGCGCCTCGACCAGCAGCCGGATCATGCGTTCGTTCGTGTCGCCCTCGGACTGCACGCGAACGATCAGGAAGAACAGCACGATGATCGCGAGGATCGCGACGAACAACACGCGGCGCTCGTTGCCGGGTGCGACGTCGAACCACTCGAACAACGGACCGAAGACCGACGGCCTGATGGCGAGCACCACCGTTCCAAGCACCAGCGCGGCGACGATCAGCAGGCTGAAGCGGCTGATCCGTCGCCGATCGTATGCGCGTGCGGCCAGGAACAGACAGGCGACCGCGGCGACGACACCGAGGATGCGGACGGTCGTCACCGGGCGCTCATGCCTCGGGTCGCCACCGGTCGCGGGGCAGGATGTGGTCGGGGATGACCCGGTCCTTGAACCGCTCGATCACCGAGAACATCGACTCGACGAGCTCTGCCGACAGGAGGTGGGGTCGCAGCCCCAGGTCGAGCAGCTTGGTGTGCGCCGGGTTGTAGTAGTGCTCCTCGAGCTCGACGCGAGGGTTGTCCACCGAGCCGATCGTGACTTCGATGCCGACCTTGGCGCCCGCCTTCTGCACGTGCTCGGCGAGATCCAGGATCGAGAAGGACTCGGTGAACTGGTTGAACACGCGGAACTCGCCGGCGTCGGCCGGGTGCTCGACCGCGAGTTCGACGCAGCGCAGGGTGTCGACGATGTTGAGATAGCCCCGTGTTTGCCCACCACTGCCGTAGACGGTCAACGGGTGTCCGATCACCGCCTGCAAACAGAACCGGTTCAGCGCGGTTCCGAAGACGTCGTCGTAGTCGAAGCGGGTCAGCAGCCGGTCGTCCAGACGCGTCTCGTCGGTCTGGATGCCATAGACGACCCCTTGATTGAGGTCGGTGGCGCGCAGCCCCCACACGCGCGTCGCGAAATGGATGTTGTGGCTGTCGTGCACCTTGGACAGGTGATACATCGAACCGGGCAGCTTCGGGAACGGCAGGTAGTCGGTTCGCCCGTTGTGGACGATCTGGATGTAGCCTTCCTCGATGTCGATGTTCGGCGTGCCGTACTCGCCCATCGTGCCGAGCTTGATCAGATGGCACTCGGGCGCCAGATCACGGATCGCCCACAGGACGTTGAGCGTGCCCACGACGTTGTTCGTTTGGGTGAACACGGCGTGGTGCCGGTCCTTCATCGAGTACGGAGCGCTGGGCATCTCGCCGTAGTGCACAACCGCGTCGGGCCGGAAATCCCGAAACACTGTCTCGACGGTGTGCCAATCTCCGAGGTCGCCCTCGGTCACCCCGATCGTGCGCCCCGACACCTCCCGCCAGGCGGCCACGCGGCTCGGGAGGTCGGGCGCGATCGGGGTCAAGGAGCCGGTGCCGGCCTCGACGTGAGCCCGGCGCCGCAGATAGTTATCGACGAGGTGCACGTCGTGGCCGCAGCTCGAGAACCGCAGCGCGGTCGGCCACCCGAGGTAGCCGTCACCGCCGAGGATGAGGATGCGCATCGAGGGATCCTTTGGAAAAGGAGGGATGCCTCGATGGTACCCCGGGTGCGGCCGGGTCAGCCCGCCAGCGTGGTCAGCGCCTCCAGCACCCGGTCGACCTCCTCGAGCGAGTGGTAGTGGCAGAACCCGATCCGCACGGCGCCACCGGACTCGAGCAGCCCGAGGCGATCGAAGACCTCGATCGCGTAGTAGTGCCCGTCCCACGTGAAGATGCCGCGCTCGGCGAGTGCGGCGCAGGTGTCGAGCGGGTGCTGTGATCCGACCCGCACCGCGAAGGTCGGCGTGCGCTCGCCGAGCCGGCCGGGGTCGGCGATCCCATACAGGCGCACGGCGGGGATCCGACGCACGCCCTCGAGGAACCGCCCGGCCAGCGTGCGCTCGTGCGCATCGAACGCGGCGAAACCGGCGACGACGGCAGCCCGGCGATCCGGTCCGGACCCGCCGATCTCGGCGATGTAGTCGATCGCGGCGATCGTGCCCGCGAGCGCTTCGTGGCCCTGCGTACCAGTCTCCCAGCGGTCGGGATCCTCGTCGGGGGCGGCGCGCAGCTTGTAGGGCTCGAGGGCGGCCAGCAGATCGGCCCGCACGCCGAGCATCCCCTGGTGGGGGCCAAAATATTTGTACGGCGAGGTCGCGACGATGTCGGCGCCCATACCGTGCAGATCGATCGCGTGGTGCTGGGACAGGTGGACGCCGTCGAGCGCCACGAGCGCCCCGACCGCCTTCGCACGAGCCGTGAGCTCGAGGGCCGGCGGCATGGTCCCGACCGCGTTGGAGGCCAGGGTGCAGGCGACGAGCCTCGTTCGCGACGACAACTGGGCGTCGAAAGAGTCCAGGTCCAGGGTCACGTCGTCGGCACGCACGTCGACCCAGCGGACGGTGGCGCCGGCATCGCGAGCGGCCAGCAGCCACGGCCGCACGTTCGCGTCGTGGTCCAACCGCGTGACCACGATCTCGTCGCCCGGCCCCCACGTGCGCGCCAACGCTCGCGACAGGTGCAACAGCAGCGACGTCGCGTTCTGGCCGAACACCACCTCGCCGGGATCACAGCCGAGGAAGTCGGCGCCGGCGCGGCGAGCGTCCGCGATCAGCGTGTCGATCTCCTTGCTCAGCGGGAACGCTCCGTGCGTGTTCGATACGCCCGCCTGCATGCGGTCGGTCATCGCCGCGATCGCGGTATCGACCATCTGCGAGCCGCCGGGGGCATCGGCCCAGACATAGGGCCTGCCATCGGGCGCGCGGCGCGCGAGGGCGGGGAACCGGCTGCGCACGCCGGTCGGGTCCAAGGCGGTCTCGGTGGCGGTCATCGCCCGAGGTTCCCACACCGGCCGTCGGGGTGCCGAGCCCGCAACGCCGGAAGGCGCCCCCGGAGGGGCGCCTTCGGTCGAGACGGTTGCCGTTATGCCTGTGCGGAATCCAGCTGTGCGCCGAGCTGGTCTGCCGTGAGCCCTTCGTGACGCGACCGAAGATCGACGTACAAGACCACGCCAACGAGCGCGACGAACGGCGCGGTGATGATCTGGCCGATGGCCGACATGATCCACGTCCCGATGAACGTATCGCCGCCGATCGCCCGCAGGATGCTCGTCACGATCCCGGCAATGATGCCGGCGACCACGATCACACCCAGCGTGTGCCACCAAGCGCCCTTCACGAGATTCCAGGAGCGCGACATCGACGCGGTGACGCCCAGGCGCTCAACGATGAACGCAGGCACCGCCATCGAGAGGAACACCGCGAAGATGATTCCCGGGATGATCAACAGGATGAGACCGCCGGCGACGACGAGGCCCACTAGGATCGCGAGCCCGATCAGTGGCACGAGGCGTGAGAACGCGTAGCTGTAGCTCGCCTTCACGTCGACCGGACGACCGAGCAATGATCCGGCCGCACCACGGGTGAGCGCGCCGGTCAACAGGTACTGGATGACGTACGACAACAGGTAGGTCAACAACAGCAGCAGGATCGAGTTGGCGAAGCTCGTGCCGAGCGTCGTGCCGCCCGAGACCGAGATCTGACCCGTGTTCGGATCGACGGTCACGGAGCTCGCGACCTTCTCGACGTTGTTCGACAGGATCGATGTGAACAACGCGATCAGGAACGTGAGCGGCACGACCACGATGGCGACGATCGTGATCAGCTTGGCGGCGTTCGCGCGGTAAAGCTCGAACGCCGTCGTCAGGATGTCGCCGAGGCCGCGCTGCGGGATCGCACCGCCGCCTCCGGCGCTCGGTGGGGGTGGCGGCGGGGGAGCCGCGCCACCATTGTCGAAACCAGACATAACCCAACCCTCCTCTGGGCTGCAAGGACGGCCGGATACTACGCCCCGGGCGGGCCGGCGTGGGGAGGTGGTGCCAACCAGCCTCAGACCGGGACCAGATCCCAGTTGGTGGGCAGGACCGGTTCGGGCCATGCGGGGTCGGGTCGCCAGTCCATCCAATCCTCGTCGAAGGGCGGCTCCCGGAGCAACACATGCTCGACCGCGCGCTCGCCCCAGTAGCGGAACCAGGCGGTGTCTTCTTCGGTGAACAAGCCGAGCTCGACGGCCTCGGCAAGCTCATCTTCGTCCTTCCACGCCCAGGTGCTGCGATCGGGTGGGATCGTGACGTCCAGCAGGTGCTCGACGGTGTCGAAGCCGGCGGGGGAGCGCACGAGCGGCGTCTGCAGGTTGATGTAGTACTCGCGCAGCGTGCCGGAGGCCTCGAACCCGATGATCACCGAGTACGGGGTGTCGGGAAAGGCGAAGGAGAGGTTCCACGTGTCGCCCCGATCGGTGTCGCGGAAGCCCCAGTCCGTCGTCGGGATCCGGAGAGGTTCGCCCGTCGCGTCAACCGGTTCCTTCGCACGCACATGCGGCGGTACGAGCAGCATCGTCAGGTTCGGCTCGTCGCGCACGACCGTTGCCGGGCGGGCATACCAGACGCGGCCGTTCCAGATCTCGCGGATCGCGACCGGGTCGCCGGGGACGAACGGCGCGAGGCCCTCGACCTCGCCCGCGCCGTGTTGTGTTCCCCCCATGGCATCGAGCCTACCGCCGCCCGAAGAGCTTCGATGACGGTCTTGACGGATGTCACAGCTGAGGAGTACTTTCATCCTCCCCTCGAACATACGTTCGATTCCGAAGGGGTGAGGAGCGAGGTACGACCGGGGATGACGAAGCGCTTCGATGAGGAGGTTCGGGTCGAACGCGACGCCGGGTTACCGGCTGCGTTCGAATGGCGGGGGCACCGATACGAGGTCGCCGACGTGATCGGGAAGTGGAGGATCGAGGGGCGCTGGTGGGCCGACGGGCGCGACCGCGAGTACTGGCGTGTCGAGGCCCGCGGCGGCGCGGTGTGGGACCTCTACTTCGATCGGCAGCGGGATCTGTGGCACATGGAACGCTTGTGGGACTAAGGCGGGCGCCGTGGCCTCCTCCTTCGCCCACCTCGATGTCCGCTCCTGTTTTTCGCTGAAGGAAGGCGCGTTCACGCCCGAGCAGCTCGTGGCGCACGCCGCACAGCTGGAGATGCCGGCGGTCGCCTTGACCGATCGAGACGGGCTCTACGGCGCGGTCCGGTTCGTCGCCGCGTGTCAGCGCGAAGGTATCCACCCGATCCTGGGCGCGTCGCTCACCGTGCGCGCGCCGTCGCCGGGTGGGCGGGGACAACAAAGTGCGCACGTCGTGTTGCTGGCAGAAGATGCGACCGGGTACGCGAACATGTGCCGGTTGCTCACCGATGCGCACCTGCTCGGCGAGCGCGGCGATCCCTGGGTCGCCACCGAGCAGATCTGCGCACACGCCGCCGGGCTGACGGTGCTGCTCGGACCGCGCTCCCACCCGGGACGTCTCGCGGCCGCCGGCCGTCTCGATGCCGCCGCGTCGCTGGCCGGGCCCTACCGCGAGGCGTTCGGCGCCGAGCGCTGTGTGATCGCCGTCGAGCATCGCGTCGAGGCCGGCTCCGACACCGAGATCCGCGCGATGCTGCGCTTCGCCGACCGGCTCGACGCTACGGCGGTCGCCACCAACCCCGTGCGCTACCTGCGGCAGGCGGACGCGTTCGTGGCCGACGCGTTGGAGTGCATGCGCCGCATCGTGCCGATCGCGTCGTCCAACATCACGCGCACCAACGCCGAAGGCTGGCTCAAAGGGTCCGACGCGATGCGCGCGCTGTTCGCCGAGCGGCCACAGCTCTGCGACCGAACCCTGGCGATCACCGAGCGCGTCTCGTTCGATCTGGGGCTCGCGCAGGTGCATTTCCCCGATTTTCCGACGCAGGGCGGCCGAAGCCCCGACGCCGTGCTCGCCGAGCGTTGCTGGCGCGGGGTCCACGAACGCGGTCTGCGCGACGACGAACGTCTGCGCGCCCGCATGCATCTGGAACTTTCGATGATCCGGCAGATGGGGTACGCGGCCTACTTCCTGACCGTGGCCGACATCGTGGCCGACATCAAGACGATGGGCATCTTCGCGGCCTGCCGCGGCAGTGCCGCGGGATCGCTCGTGTGCTCGGTGACCGGCATCTCCGACGTCGATGCGCTTCGGCACGATCTTTCTTTCGAGCGGTTCTTGAACCCGATGCGCGACGGACTGCCCGATGTCGACATCGACGTGGAGTCCGCCCGCCGCGAGGACGTCTACGACATGATCCTTTCGCGACACGGCCATGAACGGGCGGCGTGCGTCGCGATGGTCGACACCTATCGGGCGCGCTCGGCGGTCCGTGAGGTCGGCAAGGCGCTGGGTCTGCCCGACGTCGAGGTCGGTGTCGTCGCCAAGGCCTTCCCGCACATCTCGGCGCGCGACCTGCGCGAGGGCCTCGAGCACCTGCCCGAGTTGCAGGGGCTCCAGCTGCCGATGCGCCAGCTCGACCTGCTTTTCCGGGTGGCCGAGCGGCTCGACGGGTTCCCGCGGCACATCGCGTTGCACCCGTGCGGCATCGTGCTGGCCAGCCACGACCTGGTGCAGCGGGTGCCGTTGGAGCGCAGCGCCGGCGGGCATCGCATGATCCAAGCCGACAAGGACGACGTCGAGGCGCTCGGCTACCTCAAGCTCGACATCCTGGGGGTGCGCATGCTCTCGTCGATGCGTCACGCGATCGACGAGATCGCCCGCACCACCGGCCAGAAGGTCGACCTCGACCGGATCGCGCTCGACGATGAGCCGACGTTCGAGCTGATCCGCGCCTCCGACACGCTCGGTTGTTTCCAGATCGAGTCGCCGGGGCAGCGCGAGCTGCTCCAGAAGCTCCAGCCCGAACGGTTCGAGGACCTGATCGTCGACATCTCGTTGTTCCGCCCGGGCCCGGTGAAGTCCGACATGATCCGCCCCTATATCGCTCGGCGCGCCGGGCTCGAACGCCCGACCTACGCGCACCCCGATCTGCGTCCAGCGCTGCAGGAGACCTTCGGGGTGATCGTGTTTCACGAACAGGTGATCCGCACGCTCGCGGCGCTCGCCGGTTACGACCTCACCTACGCCGATCACGTGCGCCGGCATCTGGACGATGACGCGATGCTGCCCGCGCTGCGCGCAGACTTCCTGGCGCGCGCGATCGGCCGGGGCGTCGACCCGGCTGCGGCCGAACAGACCTGGGACGACGTCTCGCAGTTCGCGAGCTTCGGCTTCTGCAAGGCGCATGCGGCCGCGTTCGCCGTGCCCACCTACCGCTCGGCGTGGCTCAAGACCCACTACCGCGCGCAGTTCCTGGCCGGGATCTTGACCCATGATCCGGGTATGTATCCGCGGCGTCTGCTGCTCGATGACGCTCGGCGGGCCGGGGTGCCGATCTTGCCGATCGATGTCCATCGCAGCGAGCCCGAGTACGTCACGGAAGAGACCGCCGACGACATCTTGGGGATCCGGATCGGTCTGCAGGATGTGCACGGGATCGCGGCGGCCGACATCCGCTCGATCCTGATCGCACGTGCCGAGCGTGCGTTCGCCGACGTGGGGGATTTCCTGCGGCGCACCACGGTGTCGCGACCGGTTGCCGAGGCATTGGCGCACGCCGGCGCGTTCGATGCGCTGCCCGGGGGGCGTCGTTCCCACCTGTATGAGGCGATCACGGTCGCGGCGCCGCGCGAAGGCGATCAGCTCACCATCACCGAGACCGCCGCGCCGCGCCACTTCTTTCCCGCCTACAGCGACGCCGAGGTGGTGCGCGCCGAGCTGGATGTCTTCGGCATGGACGCCACGCGTCACCTCGTCAGCTTCTACGAGCCGCTCCTGCAGGATCTCGGCGTCACGCGGGCCGCCGACCTGCCACGCAAGCGTCAAGGGGAGTGGGTCATGGTCGCCGGGGTCAAGATCGCCTCGCAGACTCCGGCGGTGCGCAGCGGCCAACGGATCATCTTCGTCTCGCTCGATGACGCCACGGGGCCCATCGAGGTCACCGTTTTCCCGTCGGTGCAGCACAAGGTGGCGCGCACGGTGTTCCATGCCTACGCGATGGCGGTCTGGGGACAGCTACGCCGCACCGGCAAGCAAGGGGTCAGCGTGATCGCCGAAGACGTCTGGGATCTCGTGGCCCTTCAGGAGGCCCGGCGCGATGGCCACCTTCGCCAAGCGATGGGCGACCCGATCCAGCCCACGGCCGCCACGTCGGGGCGCCGCTTGTGGCACGCGAGCCCGGGCTCCGCAGGCTAGGGTGTCAGGGATGACGATCCGGCCGCTCGAGCCGATCCTGCATGTCGATCTCGACGCATTCTACGCCGGGGTCGAGGTGCTGAAGGACCCCTCCTTGCGCGGCAAGCCCGTGGTGGTCGGGGGCACGGGACCGCGCGGCGTCGTGTCCAGCGCCTCCTACGAAGCCCGCCGGGCCGGAGTGCACTCCGCGATGCCGTCGGTGCGCGCCCGGAGGCTTTGTCCCGACGCGGTGTTCCTGCCGCCGGACTTCGAGGCCTACCGGATGCACTCCAACCGCTTCCGTGAGGTCTTGCTCGCACACACCCCGTTGGTCGAGCCGATCTCACTCGATGAGGCTTTCCTCGATGTGAGCGGCGCAACGACGTTGTTCGGCGAGCCGTCGCAGATCGCCGAGAAGATCCGCGGCGAGGTCGCGGCCGAGGTCGGCGTCACATGCTCTGCGGGCGTCGCGGCCACGAAGTTCGTCGCGAAGCTCGCGTCCGATCACCGCAAACCCGACGCGCTCGTGCACGTGCCGGTAGAACAGACGCTCGCGTTCCTAGACCCGTTGCCGGTCGGACGCCTGTGGGGTGTCGGCGCGAAGACCACCGAACTGTTGGGGCGCTTGGCCATCCGGACGATCGGTGACCTCGCGCGAACACCACCGGCGGTGCTGGAACGTCTGATCGGTGAGGTCTCGACCCGACATCTGACCGAGCTGGCCCACGGCATCGACGATCGATCGGTGATCCCCTACGAGGCGCCGAAGTCCGTCGGGCACGAGGAGACCTTCGAGCGTGACCTAGACGATACGGGCGAGATCCTGCGCGAGCTGTTGCACCTGTCGGGGCGCGTGGCGTCGCGGCTGCGCGACGATGGTTATCGAGCCCGCACCGTGACCCTCAAGGTACGTCTCGCGAACTTCACGACCCTGTCGCGGGCTCGCACGCTCTCGGACGCGACCGACATCGGCGCCGACCTCTATCACGTGGTCGCAGAACTTTATCGGGCCCTCCCGGGAGCGGGTCGCCGGGTGCGTTTGCTGGGTGTCCAGGGGTCCGGTCTGCAACAAGCGGGCGCCGAACAGCTCGCATTGCTCCGTGGCGAGCGTTGGGGCGACGTCGAACGCGCGATGGATCGCATCGAGCGGCGGTTCGGCAAAGGCGCTGCGACACAAGCCACCCTGTTAGATCGTCGGGATGAACGCGTGCAACCGCCCGAGCCCAAACCACAACGATCCGTATCTTTCGTTCCACCTTCCGCAGGTCCTTCCTATAATCGATAGCGGTCGCACCCCGATCGGCCGGAGGATCAATGCCACTGAACGATCACGAACAACGCATCCTCGACGAGATCGAGCGACGCCTGACCGAAGACGACCCCGCGTTCGTCGAACAGGTGGGCCGTACCGACCTGTATACCCATCTGGCGCGGCGTATCCGCTGGGCATCGATCGCGTTCGTCGCGGGTCTCGTGATGATCATGCTCTTCGTCTGGTCGGTGCTCGTGGCTGCGGCGGGATTCGTCATCACGGTGTTGTCGGCGGTGCTGTTGTACCGCTACGTCGGACAGCTGGGTCGCGACCAGCTCCGCCTGATGCAAAACGATGGCTCCACCCTGTCGGGTCTGCTCGGTCGGATCGCATCTCGCTTCCGTCGTCCGTAGTGTTCCCGCCGCCTCGGCGAGCACGAACGAAGACGCGCGCATGCGTCCCTAGCTCGACGCTTGCCACCGAGTGAACGCGCGGTGTACAACGGGTTCCCCTTCCCCATGGGGGCGTGCGACACGCAACAGCCGGATGTGTTCCTTCCTCTCCGCGCAAGGCGGCGCCCGGATGCGTGAGTTGGCGAGGATCGGGAACGGAGGACGGGCGTTCGCATGGAGGGGTTCACCGCTCACCAAGCAAGCAAGTTCACCGGCTGTTCCGCCCGTCAGCTCCGCTATTGGGATCAGATCGGTCTAGTGTCACCCGCGGTGCAAGGCACCGGTGGTCGCCCCGGCGTTCCTCGCTTGTATGCCTTCCGCGACCTCGTGGCGCTCCGTGTCGTGAAATCGCTGCTCGACGGTGGCATGTCGCTGCAGCGCGTGCGTCGATCGTGGGAGTTCCTCAACAAGCGCGCCGGCCTCGACCAGCATCTGTCCGAGGTTCAGCTGGTGACCGACGGTCAAAGCATCTTCAAGATCTGTCGCCGCGACGGCGAGGTCATGGACGCCCTGAAAGAGGGTCAGATGGCCTTCTTCGTGGCGATCGACGACATCGCGACCTCGGTTGACTCCAACGTGCGGTCCTTCCAGGAGGACCGAGAGCGCTTCGTGCGGGCGCTGCGCCAGGCCGCGGTCGTCACGGCAACCGGCTCTTAGGTCTCGTCAGTCCCGCCGATACAGACCCAGCACGCGCTGACGCAACGGCGCCGCGTCCCGAAGCTCTCGAAGCACACCGTCACTATCCGAGGCCATGTCCGTCGCGGCGGCGTCATCTGGCCGCCCCGGGGCGTAGGCCGCCAGCACGACCGCGGTGGTCATGCGAGCGAGCTGCGCGTCGTTCTCGTCGGCAAAGGCCCCGCTGGATGCCAGCCTGCGGCGGAACTCCTCCGGTGTCTCGCCGGGCGACCGAGCCCAGCCGAGCTCACCGGCCCGCTCCCCGAACACGTCGTACGTGGCCAGGATCAGGGTCCGAGGGTTATGCGCGGCGTGCAAGCGCGATCGCCGCGAGGCTCGGCGGAGCAGTGGGATCGAGAGCGCCGCGATGAGGCCGAGAAGGGCGAGCGTCGTCGCGATGATGCTCAACGGGACAGAACGCTTCGCCGATGGCGGGGTGAGCGCCGAGAGGTCTCCGTTCCCCTGCTGGGCCACGGTCGGGTCCTTGGGGGTCAGCCCGCCGTGCGGACCGGTCAGCCCCGTCCCGCCCTTGAGGTTACTACCGCACCCGTGGCCGCCCGGCGGACACGACACATCCCCTGCCCCCTTGAGTTGTTGATACCCCGAGGCGGCGGGGTCGACGAACCCCGGCGTCGGATCGAACGAGAGCCATCCGTACCCCTGGAACGGCACCTCGACCCAGCTGTGGTAGTTGCGCATCGTGACCGCATAGGAGGAGCTGGCTCCGCCGACCGGTGTGCCCGGCGTGAAGCCGAGCGCGACTCGCGAAGCGATCGGATGGGGCAGGCTCCGCAGCATGACCGCCATCAGACTGGCGAACTGCTGACAGAAACCGCGCTTACTCGTCGTCAGGAAATACGCCAACGACGTCGAGTCGTCCTTATAGTCGACATCCAGGCTATAGGCGAATTGGCCGTTGGTCAGGTTGGTGGCGATGGCCATCACACGGTCGTAGTCGGTCTTCGCGCCCCGGGTCCAGTCCAGGGCCGTCGCCGCGATCACCGGGGGGATGTCGGCAGGAAGCTGCACCATGCTTCCCGGCTCCTGCGCCACGCCGGCCGTGCGCAGATCATCGGCGCTCGGATCGGCCCGCAACGACGTCACCGTGTAGCTCTCCCCTTGATCGGGCCATCCGTCCATCTGCAGCGACGACGATGCGGGATGCCAGGTCACCTGGTGATCGATCGTGATCGACGTCGGATCGGCCGCGCCCAGGAGCCACGAGAACCCAAGGTCCTTGCTCACCGTGAACGTCTGGGTCAGCGGGAGGCCGGACGCGAGCCCGTTCGGGATCGATTGACCGGACTGCAGCGCGACGCCGTCATCGGGCGCGGCCTCCCAAGTGTTGCCGTCGAACACGCTGAGAGACTCCATCCGCCAATAGGTCGGGTGATCGGTCTGCACCCGGACGACCTCCTGGTTGCTGTCTCGGGACTGGTTGAGGATGGCACCCATCGACACCAACGGGCTCACGCGGATCCGTCCGTCGCTGTTGATCGAGGAGAGGTCCCAGACCGGCTTCGTGCCGAAGCCCGGCACCAACAGCGGGGCGAGGGCGGCCACCGTCACCGCCGTCAGGCCGACGCGGCGCGCGTTGCGCCCGGCTGCGGGGAACAACCGGTCGCGCGTCGCGGTGGGCGACCAGACCGGCCCCCATCCGCGGATGCGACGTAACGAATCGGCGAACAACACGGCGAGCGCGGCTATGAGGAACCACACGCCGAACACCGGACGGACGATCTCCTCGAGCACGCTGTCGGCGAACACGATGAGAGCCAGCGGGGGGACGAGGGCGAGCAATGGGCTCTGTGCCCGAAACGCGAGCGCGAAGCAGGAGAACACCGCCGCCCACACCGCGATCGTGCCGGCGAGGATCAATGCGGGCGTTGCGGGTGCGGGTGACACGTACTCGCGCGCCTGCCCGCCGACCTGGGTGGCCAAAGAGCCGAGGGTGCGCAGGGTCTCGATCGTCGGCAATCCGAACCACGTCGTGTGCGGGGCGGCTAGCCACGTAAGCGCCAGCAGCAGGCCGGCGGCGCTGCAGACGGTCGCCAGCAGCATGCCTCGGCGTTCGGTGGCCCACGCGATCGCACCGGAGGCCAATCCCACGGCGAGCAGGCGGGATGTCGCGCCGGAGCCTTGCAGGATGCGGCCGAACGCCAGCGCGATCGCGAACGCGACGGCGACGATCGCTACGAGTGCGCTCAGGCGCTGGATGCGCGCCGGTGTGCCCGGGGTGTGTGCCATCGTTCTCGCAACCTCGTCGTCGGGGTGAGTACCAGGCAGTCCCAGCCTGCCCGGATCAGCGTGAGATGGGCTTGCGTCGCCCGCGTTTCCAATTGGGTGCGGCGATTCACCGGCGCGGTCGCGGGATCGACCGGGTGCACGAGGATCGCCAGTTTCGGTCCGAACCCGCCGCCCGCCCGGACCAGCTGCGGCAGTTCCTGTGGGGCAGGCGGCGCTGCGATGTACACGAGCGAGGTGTCGGCCCCGCCCGCGACCCGCAGCGCGGTCAACGCGCGCGCGATCGTGCGCCCGCGGCCGTGCGAGAGCCCCGATAGCGTGTCGAGGAAAAGCTCTTCGGTCACCGCGTGGATCGGCGTCTCGTCGGCTCCCAATTGCAACGTGAAGCCGTTGCGCGCGAACAGCGCGCCGACGCTTGCCGCGCACGAGATCGCGCGCTCGAACGCAGGCCCTCGGGCGGGCCCGAGCGTCGCCTCCCGACTGTCCAGGTAGATCAGCGCTCCGGTCCGTCTCGAGGCCTCGTCCTGTCGGATCATCAGCTCACCCGTGCGAGCGACGGACGGCCAGTGGATGCGACGCAGGTCGTCACCCTCCTGGTAGCCGCGCATCGTGTAGTACTCCTCGCCGCTTCGGAGCAACTGCCGCGCTCGCTGGCTGCCGAGGTTGCTGCCACTCGCCGCGTCGGCAGGGACCCGCAGATCCTCGATCTCGGGTGTGACCAAAAGTTCCTCGCGGCCCTCCAGCACGATGCGCCGGCGCGTGAGGCCGAACGCGTCGGTCCGGTCCACGGTGAGCGGTCCGATCCCGTAGCGGCCTCGCGTCTGTGGAACGATCGAGTACGACACGCGTTGCGTACCCCTGGGCCCGACGCCGGTGACCACGAGGCGAGCCGGTCTGCCGAGCGCCGGCGGCAGGCGATCTTCCAAGAGCAGGAACGAAGTCGATCCCCCCGACGGGTTCGACACATCGAGCCGCACCGTGACCCGCGTGCCGGGGGTGACTCGCGCATCGGACAGGTGCCGGCCGACCGAGACCGCCCGGTTGCCCCATCGCAGGTTGGCACCGGCGATGAACGGGAGCGCGAGCAGGCCGATCGCGATCACCTCGAGTCCGGGGGACCCGAGGAACCGGGCCGTCAGCCACATCAAGACCCCCGCGACGGCCACACTGATCCCGCGCGGCGTGAGCGTCATTCCCGCTCCGAGACCGGAACGTCGACGCTCGCGAGGATGTCCTCGATCACCGCCGCGGTATCGCGTCCGTTCATCGACGCATCGGCCGTGACGATGATCCGGTGACCGAGCACCGGGATCGCGAGCGCTTTCACGTCGTCGGGGATGACGAAATCACGCCGGTCGGCGGCCGCGTAAGCACGGGCCGCACGCAACAGCATGATCGACGCACGCGGGCTCGCCCCGAGGAAGACGTCGGCGTGCTGGCGCGAGGCCTCGGCCAGGCTGACGATATAGGAGCGGATCGCGGGGGCAACGTGCACCCGCTGCGCCTGTGCGATCAGCTCGGCGACCGCCATCGCATCGCAGACCGACGTGATCTCGGCCAGCGGCTCCCCAACGCTGTGGCTGGCTAGGATCTCCGATTCGATCTCGGCCGTGGGATAGCCCACGGACAACCGCATCATGAACCGGTCGAGCTGTGCCTCGGGCAGCGGATAGGTGCCCTCGTGCTCCACGGGGTTCTGCGTCGCAACCACGATGAACGGCGTGCCGAGGGTATGGGTCTCGGCATCGATCGTGACCTGGCGCTCCTCCATACACTCCAGCAGAGCGGACTGGGTCTTGGGGGAGGCGCGGTTGATCTCATCGCCCAGGACCACGTTGGCGAAGACCGCTCCCGGGCGGAACTCGAAGTCGCCGCGTTCCTGATTGAACACGTTCACGCCGGTGATGTCGGTGGGCAGCATGTCGGGGGTGAACTGGATCCGCCGGAACGAGCAGTCGATGGACCTGGCCAGCGCTTTGGCGAGCATCGTCTTGCCGACCCCGGGGACGTCTTCGATCAGCAGATGGCCCTCGGCGACCAAGGCGACGAGCGCCAGCCGGATCTGCGGGTGTTTGCCGCGCACGACCTTCTCGATATTGTGTTCGAGCGCGCTGAACCGATCGCCGAAGGACTGCCAGTCGAGTGCTTCTTCGCGCAGCTCCAACCGTGACCCCCGTGTGCTCGACGCGCTCGTGGTTGCGCTCTATGGTACGCCCCCTTCGAAGTTGCGTAACCGTCGTGGATCGAGCGCCGCACGGCGACGTCGTTGCCGCAGGGGAGCGGACGGAGCGGTGGAAGAGAGGGACCGACCCGGACGTGCGGACGCCCCGCGCGGCCCCTGTTCGCAACTCCAGGCATCCCGACCGGGCCGGCCCCAGGGGCAAGGTTACACGCTTGTGATTCACCCGGCGAGCCGTAGACTCCCTCCATGGGAAGGGCGCTCGTCCTGAACGTAACCGAGGTGCCCCTCGCGGTGCTTCCCGCGAGACGGGCGGTCGTGCTCGTGCTCAAGGAGAAAGCCGACGTCGTTGTGTCCAACGGCGCGATCTTCCGCAGCGAGCGGCTGCACCTGGATGCGCCCTCGGTCGTACGGCTGCGCCGATTCGTGCGCGTTCCGTATCGACAGCACGCACCGCTCACGCGCCGGGCCGTGTTCGCGCGCGATGCCTGGGCGTGCCAGTACTGCGGCGCGACCGCGGAGAACCTCGACCACGTGGTGCCTCGTTCTCGTGGCGGACTCCATGTCTGGGAGAACGTCGTGGCCGCCTGCCGGCGCTGCAACGCCAAGAAGATGGATCGCACCCCTGCGGAGGCCGGATTCCATCTCACGCGGTCGCCCTTCGCGCCATCCGACGGCTTCCGCCTGACCCTCGGCCTGGTTGAACCGGGCTGGGAGCCCTACCTCACCTAACACCACCACCTCGCGGCGCCCCTCTCCAGTGCTTTCCGGCCGCTTCGCCATGTTCAAACGGCCGTTCGAACAACAGTTCGGGCGCAGACCATGTTGACGAAGTGGAGTGTAGGTGGCATAAACGGGGGCCACAGTGGAGGAAAGGGGAGGACGCGTGTCCGAACTGCTCGGCACGCACAGCTACCAGCTCGACCCGAAAGGGCGGCTGTCGTTGTCGGCGAGGTTCCGCGAGGCCTTCGTCGACGGGGCCTGGATCACGATCGGTCAAGACGGCTGTCTCTTCGCCTTCCCCAGGGTCGAATGGGAGCGCCGCGCCGGCGAGGTCTCGGCGTCCCCCCTTTCCGACGCGCCGGGCCGCGCGTACGCGCGGTTGTTCTTCGGGTCTTCCGACGAACTGAAGCTCGACAGCCAGGGACGGCTCACGTTGCCCGGCCGATTGCGGGAGGCGGTCGGCATCGGCAAGGACGTGATCGTGCTGGGCGTGCGGGAACGCATGGAGATCTGGGACCGAGCCACCTATGAGCGCTACGAGGCCGCCTACACCGGCGCCTACCAAGCAGGGACGCTTGAGACCCACCGATGAAGGAGGCAACGTGATGGCCAGCAGGGTCCAGGAAACGCCCAGCAAGCTGGGAGCGGAGGTGCGACAGAGCCTGTCGCTGATCGGGATGACCGTGCTCACGCTCGCGGCATCGATCGCGTTCGGGCTGTTCGTCGGACACGTCGGGTGACCGAGCCCCCGCACCGACCCGTCATGGTCGAGGAAGTCGTGCAGATACTGGGCGGCGCCGATGTCGTGGTGGACATGACGCTGGGCGCCGGCGGGCACGCCGCCGCCTTGCTCGAGGCCGGCGTCCTGTCGGTCGTCGGCGTGGACCGCGATCCCTCGGCGCTGGCCATCGCCACCGAGCACCTCGCGGCCTTTGGTCACCGCGTGCGCGTCGTGCAGGCGCGCTTTTCCCAGATCGATGAGGACGACGTGGGCGGGCCCGCCGGCGGCGTGCTCTTCGATCTGGGGGTGTCGTCGATGCAGCTGGACGAGCCCGCACGCGGATTCTCCTTCCGGGAAGACGCCCCCCTGGACATGCGCATGGCGGGGGCGAGCGCGGATGAGCCGTCGGCGACCGACCTCGTCAACGGGTTGTCGGAGCGGGAACTCGCCGACCTGATCTATCGCTTCGGCGACGAACGGCAGTCGCGCCGGATCGCCGCCGCGATCGTTCGCAAACGACCGATCACTACGACCGACGAACTCGCCGGGGTCGTCGTGGGTGCCGTGGGACGGCGTCCGGGGGGCCCCCACCCCGCACGCCGAACGTTCCAGGCGCTCCGCATCGCGGTCAACCGGGAGCTCGAGGAGCTCACCGCGGCCCTGCCGCACGCGGCTGGGCTCCTCGGTCCCGGCGGCCGCGTGGTGGTCATCTCCTATCACTCGCTGGAGGACGGTATCGTCAAGCGCGCCTTCCGTGACGACCCCGCCTGGCACATCCTCACCAAGAAGCCCCTGGTCGCCACCGACGGGGAGCGCGTGTCGAACCCCCGCTCGCGCGCCGCCAAGCTGCGTGCGGCCGAGCGGATCGAGGAAGCAGCATGAGCACGGCGGCCCGCACGCTCCAAACGCCCGCCCCCGTGCCGGACACCCGTGTGCGCCCCACGCGCACGCCCGCGGCGCGCCCGCCACGCACCACCCCTCCCCACCCTCATCGGCGGGCGCGCCGCGGCTCCCCCGTCGCGTTCTGGGTTCTGGTCGCGGTCATGTCCGGCGTCTTGGTCATCGGCATCGCTTCATTGTCTGCGTTGCTGGTACAGACCAGCTTTCACGTGGATGATCTGCGGACCAACCTGAGTTCGTTGCAGGAGCAGCAGGCAACGCTGCGCGAGCAAGTGGCGGCGGCATCCTCGCCGCAGCGGATCATGCAATGGGCCAGACAACGAGGGATGCAGATGCCGGAGCACGTGGTGATCTTGCCGCTGCCCGCCGTCCGTAACGGGAAGCCCGCGTGAAGCGACCTCCGGCGGGGCGGCTGATCGCCCTGCTTGTCGGGATGTCCCTCGCGCTAGGCGGGATCGTGGTTCGCCTCGCGATGTTGCAGGTTCGAGAGTCCGGCACGTACGCCGCGCTCGGCGCCGAACAACGGCTGCGAACCGAACAGCTGGATGCGACCCGCGCGAAGATCCTCGATCGCACCGGCAGCCCGCTCGCCGTCACGCTCGAGGCACGCGACGTCTACGCGGATCCGAGCAGCGTGATCGACCCGGTGGGCGAGTCCGTGCAGCTCGCGACCGGGCTGGGTCTCAAGAGCGCGGACGTCGCAACCGAGCTCGCCACGCCCGACACGACCTTCGTCTACATCGCGCGTGGCATCGATGTGGATGTCGCCGCCCGCATCGCCGACCTCCACCTGCCAGGGATCGGGCTGTTGCCCTCCGAAAAGCGCTCCTACCCGGGAGGCTCTATCGCCGCGCAGGTGGTCGGTCTCGTGAACGTCGACGGGGTCGGCTTCACCGGGCTGGAGCAGCAATACAACACCGCGCTGACCGGCACCCCTGGCGCGCGCACGCTCGAGCTGTCAGCGATGGGCCAAGAGATCGCGGGCGGTGTACAGATCCAACAGCAGCCGCAACCGGGCGGGGACCTCCGGCTCACGATCGACCGGCAGATCCAGTTCCAGGCGCAGCAATACTTGCGGCTGGCGATCCGCCAGAACCACGCAAAAGGCGGCACGGTGATCGTGATGGACCCGCGCACGGGGGAGATCTATGCCATGGCGACGTGCCCGAGCTTCGACCCCAACGACTTCTCGCACGCCGACCCGAGCCTCTTGGTGAACCGCGCCGTCACGGACACATGGGAGCCCGGCTCCGTGAACAAGACGATCACGGCTGGCGCGGCCTTGGAGTCCGGGGCCGTCTCGCCGACCGAGCGATTCCAGGTGCCGGCGACCCGGGACATCGAGGGCTACACGATCCACGACGCCGAACCGCACGCGACCGAACGGATGACGTTGGGCGACATCATCGCCCACTCCAGCAATGTGGGCATCTCGATGGTGGCAGACCGCACCGGCAACGAGGCGTTGCAGCGGACGTTCCAGAGCTTCGGGTTTGGTTCGCCCACGGGGGTCGGGTTCCCCGGCGAGGCTGCCGGCCTGATGCCGAGCTCGAACGATTGGAGCGATATCACGCGGGCCACCGTCTCGTTCGGCGCCGGGGTCGCCGTGTCCCCGCTGCAGATGGCGACCGTGTACGCAACGATCGCCAACGGCGGTGTGTACGTGCAGCCGAGGCTCGTGCAAGGAACGGTCGGCGACGACGGCTCGTTCTCAGCGGCACCCGCGGGCGCCGAGCACCGGGTCCTCAGCGTCGATTCGACCCGCACCCTCACCGAGATGCTCGCCTACGCCGTCCAAGACGGGACCGGATACAACGCGCAGATCCCCGGCTATCAGGTGGCGGGCAAGACCGGAACCGCGAAGAAGGTCGACGCGCAGGGCAACTACATCGATCGTTACGTCGCGTCGTTCATCGGATTCCTACCGGCGTCGCGTCCGCGCGTGGTCGTGGCCGCGATCCTGGATGAGCCCGACACGATCTACGGCGGCGTGGCATCCGCCCCCTTGTTCCAGCACGTGGCGCGGTACGCGATCCAGCGCCTCGGCATCGAGCCGAGCGCGCCGGTCGCCCTGCCGCCGCACGCGCTCCCGGCTCCCTGACCGGGCCGACGAGGCGTGTAGGCTCGCCACCGGTGGACGCGACCTTCCCCCTGGTGCGCCTCGCCGACGTCGCCGCGGTCGTGGGCGCCGAGGTGCGGGGTGATCCGCAGACCTTCGTGCGTGACGCGGCGTACGACTCCCGAACTGTGCCTCCCGGCAGCGTCTTCTTCTGTATCCCCGGCGCCACGGCCGACGGCCACGACTTCGCTTCCGCCGCGGTGGCATCCGGTGCGGTGGCGCTCGTCGTGGAGCACCCGGTCGACATCGGGGTGCCACAGATCGGGGTGCCACAGATCGTGGTGCCATCCGTCCGACGCGCGATCGGTCCGATGTCGGCCGTGATCTTCGGGGACCCGGGTGCGGGGATGACCCTGGTCGGGATCACGGGAACCAACGGCAAGACCACGACGAGCTATCTCCTCGAATCGATCCTGTCTGCGGCGGGCAGGATGCCCGGCGTGGTGGGGACGACCGGCGTCCGCATCGACGGGAACCCCGGCCCGCTGGCACGCACGACACCGGAGGCTCCGGACCTGCAGCGCCTGCTGGCGCGCATGCGTGTCGCCGGGGTCCGGGCCGTTGCGCTGGAGGTCTCGTCGCACGCGCTCGCACAGCACCGCGTCGACGGCGTCGTCATGGATGTAGCGCTGTTCACCAACCTTTCGCAAGACCACCTGGACTTCCACGGGTCGATGCAGGACTACTTCGGAGCCAAGGCGTTGCTCTTTGCGCCCTCGCATGCGCGCCACGGCGTCGTGAACGCCGACGACGTTTGGGGGCGGCGCCTGCTCGAGGAGCCGTCGATCCCGACGACGACCTTTGCCCTCGACGCGCAGGCCGACCTGCGGGCCCGCGATATCGAGGTGCGCGAGGATGGGGTTGGGTTCGCCGTGGACGGCCTCGAGGTGCGCAGTGCACTGCGGGGTCGTTTCAATATCGAGAACTGTCTGGGCGCGCTCGCGGTCTCCCGGGTGCTCGGCATCCCGGGCGATGACGCGGTGTCGGCGATCGCCTCGGTGCCGCTCGTGCCGGGCCGGATGGAGCCGGTCGAGGCTGGACAGGGGTACGCGGTGGTAGTGGATTACGCACACACGCCGGATAGCATCCTCAACGTGCTCCGGGGTGCACGTGCGCTGGCCGCTGGCCGGGTGATCGTGGTGTTCGGTTGCGGAGGTGATCGCGACCGTGCGAAGCGACCGATCATGGGGCGCGTCGCCGCCGAGGAGTCGGACCTGGCCATCGTGACCAGCGACAACCCACGATCCGAGGACCCCGCTGCGATCATCGATCAGGTCGTGGCAGGCATGGCGGCCGGCGCGTCGTACCTGGTCGAGCCGGATCGGCGCTCGGCGATCGCGCTCGGGATCGCCGAGGCGCGCGACGGCGATGTGGTCGTGATCGCCGGGAAGGGTCACGAGACGTATCAAGAGGTCGGTGTCGACGTGCTGGCGTTCGACGACCGTGTCGCGGCCCGCGAGGCGATCGCGGCGCGATCGGGTGCTTGTTGAAGCCCCGGGCGCTCGCCGCCGTCGCCGCCGCAGTGGGTGGCGAAGCCGAAGCGGGCGGGGATGTCGCGATCCGCAGCGTCGAGACCGACTCGCGTCTGGTGCATGCGGGCGCGCTGTTCGTCGCGCTCGCCGGGGAACGTCGCGACGGGCACGCATTCGTCGCCGATGCCCTCGCGCAGGGTGCCGCGGCCGCGATGGTGCGCACGGGCTTCGCCGTGGATGCGCCGACCGTCCGGGTCGCGGACACCGGTCAGGCACTGCTGGACCTCGCCGCAGACGAGCGCCGAGGGTTCGGCGGCACCGTGGTCGCCATCACCGGCGCCAACGGCAAAACCTCCACCAAGGACATGACCGCGACGGTGTGCGCCCAGCGCCACCGCACGCACGCCAGCCCGTCCTCGTTCAACAACGAGGTGGGTGTGCCGATGACGCTGCTCGGTGCGCCGCCGGACGCCGAGGTGATCGTGGCAGAGCTCGGCGCGCGACACGTGGGCGACGTGGCCAGTCTCATGCCGATCGCCGACCCCTCGGTCGTCGTCGTGACCAACGTCGGGGTGGCGCACATCGAGGTGTTCGGGTCCTGGGATGCGATCGTGGAGGCGTCCGCCGAGCCGATCGACGTGCTGAGGGCCGACGCCGTCGCCATCCTGAACGTCGATGATCCGGTGGTGGCCAGCTACGCCGCGCGAACATCGGCGCGCGTCACGACATTCGGTCGTGGCAACGGCGCCGCGGTGCGCGCCGAGGCGGTGACCCTCGGCCGCGATGGCTGCGCGTCGTTCGATCTCGTGGCGGCGAACGGCCGCGAGCGCGTGACGCTGGCCGTGCCCGGCGAGCACATGATCGCCAACGCGTTGGCGGCCGCGGCCGTCGGGCTCGAGCTGGCCGTGGCACTTCCTGCGTGCGCGGCTGCACTGTCGGCGGCCACGATCACGCCGTGGCGGATGCAGGTGACGGTCACGCGATCGGGTGTGCGGATCGTGAACGACGCGTACAACGCGAACCCGGAGTCGATGGCCGCCGCGCTGAGGACCACGCGGTGGATGGCCGGCGATGGCCGGCTGATCGCCGTGCTAGGGCAGATGGCCGAGCTCGGCCCGATCGCCGCCGACGAGCACGAGCGCATCGGGGAGCTCGCCGCACGCTTGCACGTCGACCGGCTGATCACGATCGGTCCCGAGGCAAAAGCGATCGCGGCCGCCGGGGTGCGCGAAGGGGTCGAGCCCGACAACGTGGCGGACTACGACGATGCCGACGCTGCGGCGGCCGATGTGCTGGCCGTCGTGCGCGACGGCGACGTCGTCCTGGTCAAGGGCTCTCGGGTGACGGGGCTCGAGCGGCTCGCCGCTCGGCTCGTGGAGGATCTGTCGTGATCTCGATCCTGATCGCGGCCGGAGTGGCGCTCGCGGTCGTGCTGCTTGGCACACCGGTCGCGATCCACGCCTTCAGCACCTGGGGCTGGGGGCAACGGATCCGAGAAGACGGTCCGCATACCCACCTCGAGAAGATGGGGACGCCCACGATGGGCGGCATCGTGATCTTGATCGGTTTCGTGCTCGGCTACGTGGCGTCCCGGGTCACGACGCAGCGGATCACCGCCACCGGGATCGCGCTCGTGTTGGCCGCCGTCGGTTTCGGCATCGTGGGCTTCTTCGATGACTATGCCAAGGTCAAACGTCGGCGCTCGCTCGGTCTGACGAAGACCCAGAAGTTCGTGGGGACCGCGATCGTCTCGCTGTTGTTCGCCGGGCTCGTGATGCACTACGGGGCCGACGCCGGCATCTCGACGCATGTGTCGTTCGTGCGCCCGACCGCGATCGCTCTGGGCGGCGCGTTCGCCGTGTGGGCCTTCTTCGTGCTGACAGGATCGTCCAACGCGGTCAACCTCACCGACGGTCTCGACGGGCTCGCGGCAGGTTCCTCGATCCTGGTTTCGGCGGCCTACATCTTCATCAGCTTCTGGCAGTTCCGCCACACGTGCGGGCTCTTGGGCAACGCGGCGGGCTGCTACGCGGTCCGCGGGGCCGATCTGCAGGACGCGGCGATCGTCGCGGCGGCGATGATGGGCGCTGCGACCGGGTTCCTCTGGTGGAACGCCGCGCCGGCACGGATCTTCATGGGGGATACGGGCGCGCTGGCGCTGGGCGGGCTGTTCGGCGCGCTCGCACTGGTGACCAACACGGTGCTGCTGTTGGTGATCATCGGCGGTCTCTTCGTCCTGGAAACGCTCTCCGTGATCGCGCAGGTGATCTCCTACCGGGGGTTCGGTCGGCGCATCTTCCGCATGTCGCCGATCCACCATCACTTCGAGCTCGCCGGGTGGCCGGAGTTCACGGTGATCGTCCGTTTCTGGATCATCGCCGGGTTGTGCTCGGCGGTCGGCATCGGGCTGTTCTACGCGGACTTCATCGCGCGGGGGGGTCTTGGGTGAGCGGGGTGTTCGCGGGGCGTCACGCGGTCGTCCTTGGCGCGGGCGTGGCCGGACGGGCCGCCGCCGAGGCGTTGGCCGCGGCGGGGGCGACGGTCGTCGTCACCGAGGTCCGAGACGCCGCGGCGATCGGGGATGTCTCCGAGCTCGAGGCGATCGGCATCGACGTGCGAATGGGCGGACATCGTCCCGAAGACCTCGACGGCGCCGATCTGCTGGTGACGAGCCCCGGGATCCCCCCGTCTGCCGAGGTCTTCGCGTGGGCGCGGGACCGTGGGCTGCCCGCCTGGGGCGAGCTCGAGCTGGGCGCCCGCCTCGCCACGGTGCCCTACCTCGCGGTGACCGGCACGAACGGCAAGACGACGACGACGGGCATGCTGGCGTCCTGCCTGCGGGCCGCTGGGGTCGACGCCATCGCGTGCGGCAACATCGGGTTCCCGTTCACGACCGCCGTCCGCAGTTCACACGAGGCGCTGGTCGTCGAGGTGTCCTCCTTCCAATTGGACATGCAAACCAGCTTCCATCCGACGGTCTCGGTGCTCGTCAATCTGGCGCCGGATCACCTCGACCATCACGGGTCCTTCGATGCGTACCGGGCGGCCAAGGCGGCGATCTTCGCCCGGCAGGGGGCGGGCGATACGCATGTGGGCAACCGCGACGACGCGTTGGCTGCGGCCGTGTCGGCCGTCGCTCCCTGCGACGTCCGATGGTTCCGGGCGGGACCTCCGGGCCGGGACGATGTCGGCTACGTCGGCGAGCAGCTCGTCGCGCGATTGCAGTACGGCGATGCCGCGCTGGGCACGATCGACCCGGAGCGAGCGGGCTTTCGTGAGGATGCGGCCGCCGCAGCGGCGGCGGCGCTCGCCTACGGCGCCGAGCCGGCGGCAGTCGCGGCCGGCCTCGCGGCGTACACCCCGGCGGCGCACCGTGGCGAGACGGTTGCCGAGGTCGACGGCGTGCGCTTTCTGGACAACTCCAAGGCAACGAACGTCCATGCCGCCCTGGCGGCGATCCAGGGCGTGCGTGACGCGGTGTTGATCGCCGGCGGCCGTGCGAAGGGCCAGGACCTGACGCCGCTTGCCGCCGGCGCGACCAAGCTGGTCGGTGTTGTCGCGATCGGCGAGGCCACCCCCGAGGTCGAGGCCGCCTTCGCGGGTCTGGCGCGTGTCACGAGAGCCGGCTCGATCGAAGACGCGGTCGCCGCGGCGTTCGCGTTGGCGCCTCGCCCCGGCGTGGTGTTGCTCGCCCCGGGATGTGCGAGCTGGGATCAGTTCGCGTCCTACGTCGAGCGCGGCGATCGCTTCGCGGCCGCAGCACGCGCCTTGCCCAGGGAGGTCGATGGGCGTGGCTGAGCGCACATCCAACGCCGCACGGCGAACGAGTGGGAAAGGCGCCTCGACGAGCGTTTCCCGGCGCACGCAGGCTCCAAGACGCTCGCAGGCCCGCGGCGCCGAGGGAAGGCGCCACCTGCGCGTCCTCGAACCGCCGCGGCGCCGAACGCCGGCGGAGGTGAAGCGGCTGACCCGCCGCGACCTAGCACTGCTCGGGTCCACGGCGGGCTTCCTCACGCTCGTGGGCCTGGTCATGGTGCTCTCGGCAGGGTCGGTATCGGCGGCGCAAGGGTACGGGGGCAACAGCTTCTGGTACTTCCAGCGACAGGTGTTGTACGCGGGGGTCGGTGTCGGTGCGGCGCTGTTCGTGGCGCGGCTGTCTCCCCGGGCGTGGAAGACGCTCGGGCTGCCGCTGCTCGGTGCGGCCACGGTGCTCATGGTGATCGCGGCACGCCCGACCTCCGGGACCGCGCTCTACGGCGCTTCGCGATGGATCGATCTGGGGCCGATCACCTTGCAGCCTTCCGAGTTCGCCAAACTCGGCCTTGTCGCCGTCACTGCCTCCATCCTGACGAACAAATGGAATCGTCTGGATGACCCGATGCAGGTTCTGTTCCCTCTGGGCGTGATCGCCGGTGTCGTCGGAATCCTCGGCATCGCGCAGCGTGATTTGGGGACGACCCTGATCCTGTTGGGGCTGGTCGTGATCATGCTGTTCGTGGCGGGCATCCGCATGCGCTACCTGGCCGTGGTCACCGGGATCGGGCTGCTCGGCGCGATGCTGCTGATCCTGGGTGAGACGTATCGGCGGACGCGCTTCTTCGACGCATGGCTCAATCCGTGGGCCGATCGGCAGGGCAATGGGTTCCAGCTGATCCAGGGCCTGATCGCGATCGGCTCCGGCGGCTGGCTCGGCACGGGTCTGGGAACGAGCCGCGCGAAGTGGGACTTCCTTCCCAACGCGCACTCGGACTTCATCTATGCGGTGATCGGCGAGGAACTGGGTTTGCTCGGGGCCCTCGTCGTGCTGGTCGCTTTTGGTGTGCTGATCTACGCCGGGGTGCGCATCTCCCTGCACGCCCGCGGCACCTTCGAGCGACTGCTGGCGGCCGGCGTGATCGGCTGGATCGGGCTGCAGGCGATCGTCAATATGGGGGCGGTGACCGGCTTGTTGCCGATCACCGGCGTTCCGTTGCCGCTCGTGTCCTTCGGTGGCACGGCCTTGGTGGTCACCTTGGCAGGCATCGGGGTGTTGGCCAGCGTGGCGCGCGATGCCGCCGCGAACCCGCCGCGGACACCCTCGTCTCGACCAGCGAAGGATCCGGCCCGCACCCGGTCGCGATGAACGTCATCGTCACCGGCGGCGGCACCGCGGGACATGTGTTCCCGGCGCTCGCGGTGGCCCGAGCGATGCGCGACCGGTACGACGCGTCAGTCACATTCATCGGAGCCACCGACGGCCAAGAGGCGACGCTCGTGCCCGCCGCCGGATTCCCGTTCGTGGGGCTTCGCGTCGTGGCCGCGCAGTCACGGCTCTCGCCCGCAACGCTGCGCGCCATCGCCATGGCACTCCGCGGGTCGCGAGCGTGCCGTGCGCTGGTCCGCAACGCCGACGTGGTGATCAGTATCGGCGGTTTCGCGAGTGCTCCCGTAGCGCTCGCTGCGCGTCGGTGTCGGCGTCCGCTCGTCCTGATCGAGCCGAATACGGTTCCCGGCGTCGTGAATCGGGTCGCGGCGCGGTGGGCGGCGGTCGTGGCGACGGGGTTCGACGGGACCGCAGCCCGGCTGCCCGCCGGCACGCGCCTCGAGCGAACAGGCAACCCGATCCGTCCGGAGATCACCGCGGTGGCGGCCGCCCGCGACCGGCTGCGCGCCGAGGCGCGGTCGTCGTTGGACCTGAGTGCAGATCGCACCACGGTGCTGGTCTTCGGCGGCAGCCAGGGGGCGCTGCACATCGACCGGGCGATCGCCGGCGCGCTCCCGCTGTTACGGGATCGCGCGGATCTGCAGCTGCTGGTGAGCACCGGTCCCGATCACCTCGAGGTCGTGCGTCGCGCGATCGAGCACGACGCTGCGCTGGTCGTGCGTTGCGTGCCCTTCATCGATCGGATGGACCGAGCGCTCGCGATCGCCGACATCGCCGTCTCGCGCGCCGGAGGAAGCGTCGCCGAACTGGCGGCTTGCGCGGTGCCGTCGATCCTCGTGCCGTACCCGTACGCGACGGAGAACCACCAGGAAGCCAACGCGCGTGAGCTCGTGGCAGCCGGCGCCGCCGAGCTGCTCCTGGATGCCGACTTGTCGCCGTCGGCACTCGCAGAGGCCATCCTGTCCCTCGTGGATGCGGATGAGCGGCGTCGTGCAATGGCGGCTGCGGCTCGAGCGTGGTCTCGGCCGGACGCGGCGGATCGGATCGCGGCGTTGGCCGCGGAACTCGCGGGGGTCGCGGATGACCGACCGTGAGGGCCTCTGGGATCCGCCGGCCGGATCCATCCCCACGCTTGCGATCCCGCCGCTCGCGGGGGTGCGCTGCGTCCATCTGATCGGGGTCGGGGGAGCCGGGATGCGGAACCTCGCGCGGTTGCTGCTCGCACGAGGCCTCCAGGTGCACGGTTCGGACCTGAAGGATTCCCGATCCCTTGCGGAGCTTCGCGCGGATGGGGCGACGGTGTGGGTCGGCCACGACGCTGCGCACGTTCTCGAGGGCGTTGCGCGACCGGATGTCGTCATCACCTCTAGTGCGATCCGCGACGAGAACCCGGAGCTGCGCGCCGCGGTGGCAGCGGGCATCGCGATCTGGCGCCGCCAGCAGGCACTGGCCGCGCTTGGCGTCGGTCGTCGGGCGGTCGCCGTCGCCGGAACGCACGGGAAGACCACCACCACCTCGTTGCTGGCCCGAACCTTCGAGTTCGCCGGCCTGGATCCCTCGTACCTGATCGGCGGGGACCTGAACGAGACGGGCGGGGGGGCCCGCCACGGCGACGGCGACCTATTCGTCTTCGAGGCCGACGAAAGCGACGGCTCCTTCCTATTGGGACGCCCATGGACCGGTGTCATCACGAATGTCGAGGTCGACCATGTTGACTTCTATCCCGGTGGCCTGGCCGAGATCGAGACGGCGTTCGCGGCCTTCGCTCGCGGCTGTGAGGGTGTGGTTGCATACGGCGATGACCCCGCCGTGCGTCGAGCGCTCGGACTCGCCGGCGTGACGGCCACCACCTACGGCATAGAGGCTGACGTCGACCTGCGTCTCGCCATCGACCATCTGGGGCCTGACGGGGCTCGTGGCCACGTGCGCATCGACAACGCCGATGTGCCGATCTCGCTGCGCATCGACGGGCCACACAACCTGTTGAACGCGACGGCCGTCCTGGGGGTGGCGAGGCGGGCGGGGGTGCCGCCGGAGACGGCTGCCGAAGCCATGTCGACCTTCGAAGGGGTCCATCGGCGCTTCGAGCTTCGGGGCACGGCGCGCGGCGCGGCGTTCTATGACGATTACGGCCACACGCCCACCGAGATGGCCGTCACCGTCGCGACGGCCAGGCGCCGCGATCCGCAGCGGTTGATCGCGCTCGTGCAACCGCACCGGTATTCGCGTGTGCAGGCCCTCTGGCACGAGCTCGGAGCGAGCGTGGCCCAAGCCGACCTCGTCGTCGTCACCGACATCGACGGCGCGAACCAGCCACCCATCCCGGGCGTCACGGGCAGAATGGTCGCCGACGGGGTGCGCGCCTCGGCACCCGAGACGCCCACGGTCTACCTGGCGCACCGCGGCGACGTCGTGGAGTTCCTCGCCGGGGAGGTCGCCGAGGGCGACCTGGTCGTGACGATGGGGTGCGGGGACGTGTGGATGCTCGGGGACGCCGTCCGGGAGCGCATCGCGGAGCTCGACCGATGAGCGGGGATCTTGCGCTTGCCAGCGAGATCCTGCGGAAGATGTGCGGCGATCGCGTGCGAACGGCGTTCCCGATGGCGCCGTTGACCACCTTCCGGATCGGAGGCGCGGCCTCGCTCTATCTCGAACCCAACGACGAAGCCGATCTCGATGCGGCGGCGCAGGCGATCACACGCGCGGACATCCCGTTCGTCGTGTTGGGCAAGGGGTCCAACGTGCTGGTCGCCGACGACGGCTTCCCCGGGCTCGTCCTTCGGCTGGGACGAGGCTACCGGTGGGCCGCCCGCGCCGGGGACGTCCTGATCGCTGGGGGAGCGATGCCGGTACCCGCCCTGGCTGGGGTGGCGTTGCAACACGGCTTGGCAGGTCTCGCGTTCGCGATCGCGATCCCGGCGAGCCTCGGCGGCGCGGTACGTATGAACGCGGGCGCCCACGGCGCGCAGATGAGCGATGTGGTCGAAGAGATCGATGTCTACCGGCTGCGGCTCGGGACTCGGGTCTCGGTCCAGGCGTCGGCGGCGGGGTTTGGGTATCGCGAGAGCGACCTGCCGCCCGATGCCGTGGTGATCGGTGCGCGCCTGGGCCTGCACGCCGGTGACCCCCAGGAGATCCGCGCCGCGATGGACGAAGCTCGGCGATGGCGTCGGGAGACCCAGCCCGTAGCGGAGCCGAATTGCGGCAGCGTGTTCACGAACCCGGCGGGAGCACACGCGGCGGCGCTGATCGAGGCCGCCGGCTTGAAGGGAGAGCGCTTCGGAGGGGCATCCGTCTCGTCGAAGCACGCGAACTTCATCGTCGCCGAGCCGGGCGCGACCGCGGCCGATGTGGCGACCCTGATCGGCCGTATCCAGGAGCGGGTCGAAGCCGCGACGGGCATCAGGCTCGTGCCCGAGGTCCGCGTGATCGGTGGCACGCATGGCTGAGATGTCGCTCCGGCGACGGCGGGCGTTCGGCCTGATCGTCGGGATCCCGCTCGTGCTCGCCCTGTCGTTGTGGGCGCTAACCTTCACGCCGCTATTTCGAGCTCATCACATCCGGGTCCAGGGGGCGACGGTCCTGAGCCCCGTCGAGGTGCGGAGCCTCGCGGGGGTGGACGGCTCGACCAACGTCGTGCATCTGGACGACGTTGGTGTCGTCGGCAGGCTCGAGGAAAGCCCCTGGATCGCGGACGCCTCGGTGCACGTCGAGCTTCCGGACACCCTCGTGCTCGAGATCACGGAGCGCCGGCCGGTCGGCGTCATCGATGCGTTGGGGGAGTCGGGGATCCTGGCAAGCGACGCGACCCTCTTGCCGATGACCGCTGGCGCCCCGAGCGATCTTCCGGCGGTCCGGGCGGCGCTCGGTGCGCCCTCGACGGAGCAGCGCGCCGCAGCTGCCACGCTCCTTTCGGCGCTGGACCCCGTCGTCGCCAAGCGGGTGACGGAGGTGCTCGTCGGTCAAGACGGGCTCGTGGCGCTCACTCTGTCTTCGGGCGCGACGGTCAACGCAGGTGAGGCCGGAGACGAGGCATCGAAAGCGGAGGTGCTGCGCGCGGTGCTGCGCTGGGCGACTTCGAAGGGGCTCGACGTGAGCTCGATCGATATCTCGGCTCCAACGGCGCCAAGCGCAACCCTCTCCGATGGCTCGACGTTGACACCCTGAGCTCGAATGTCCCCTTCAAGAAAGTGTCACGTCGACCACGAACATGAGCCTTCGCACGCAGCGTCAACTCGCTTGACGTCCCAGGTCGCTCCTAGTACTGTCACCATCTTGACTCGAGGTAGATATGACAATCACTATTTACCTGAACGTTAGGGTTTACGTGATCGAACGGCGTTTCTACAGGTAGCTGAACAGTTAGGTGGGTGACCAAAGCGTCGCCCGGAGGACAGGACGAGGCATGATGGATGCTCCCCAGAACTACCTCGCCGTGATCAAGGTGATCGGCATCGGTGGCGGCGGTGTGAACGCGGTGAACAGGATGATCGAGGCGGGCCTTCGGGGCGTGGAGTTCATCGCCGTCAACACCGACGCCCAGACCCTCTTGATGTCGGATGCGGAAGTGAAGCTCGACATCGGTCGCGAGACCACACGCGGTCTCGGGGCCGGATCGGATCCGGATGTCGGGAAGAACGCCGCCGACGAGCACGCCGACGAGATCGAGGAGATCCTCAAGGGCGCCGACATGGTGTTCATCACCGCCGGCGAAGGCGGCGGCACCGGCACCGGTGGTGCGCCTGTGGTCGCCGAGATCGCCCGCAATCTCGGAGCGCTCACGATCGGTGTCGTGACGCGCCCCTTCGGCTTCGAGGGTCGCAAGCGGGCCACCCAGGCCGACCTCGGGATCACCGAACTGAAGAAGGCAGTCGACACGCTGATCGTCGTGCCGAACGACAGGCTGCTGCAGGTCGCCGACCCGTCTATGCCGATGGTCGATGCGTTCCGCATGGCAGACCAGGTCTTGTATCAGGGTGTCGATGGGATCACCTCGCTGATCACGACCCCCGGTCTGATCAACCTCGACTTCGCCGACGTGAAGTCCGTCATGGCCGGTGCCGGTTCGGCGCTGATGGGAATCGGGATCGGCTCGGGAGCCGACCGCGCGACCGAAGCGGCCAAGGCCGCGATCTCGAGCCCGCTCCTGGAGTCCTCGATCGACGGCGCCAAGGGCGTCCTGCTGTCGATATCGGGTCCGACCGACCTGACGCTGCACGAGGTGAACGCGGCGGCCGATGCGATCACCCGGGTGGCGCATCCCGACGCGAACATCATATTCGGGGCGGTCGTTGACGACATGCTGGGCGAGGAGGTCCGCGTCACCGTCGTCG
>JBDUBL010000055.1:0-14555 GCA_040004125.1 Actinomycetota bacterium | reverse complement strand
GGAGCTCTTGACCGGTCCGGGCCAGACGGTCGCGACGCCCCAGGAGTTGCTCACCACGGTGCAGGTGCCGCTGCCGGCGCCCGGTACCGGTTCGGCCTACGTCCGGCTGGAGTACCGCCGCCAGATGGAGATCGCGGTCGTCGGCGCGACCGCGGTGGTGACCATCGAGGGCGACCGCGTCACCGACGCGCGCATCGCGATCACGGCGCTGGCACCGACGATCCGCCGGGTGCCCGAGGCCGAGGCCGCGCTCACTGGCACCGATGGCGGCGCCGAGGCGATCGCCGCCGCGGCTGCCGCGGCAGCGTCGGCATCCACGCCGATCAGCGACGTGCGCGGCTCGGCCGCTTACAGAACCGCGATGGCCGAAGTCATCACCCGGCGCGCGATCGGCGCCGCCCTGAGGCGGGCCCGTGGTGGGTCCGTTCCTATCCCCGCGAGCCCCGCGATGCACGGGACCCACTGAGGAGCGATCGATGAAGGTCCCCGCAACCCTGACGGTCAACGGCACCAACTACCCGGTCGAGCTCGACCCGCACCTGAGCCTGCTGAAGGCCGTGCGCGACGAGGTCGGCCTCACCGGCTCGAAGGAAGGCTGCGACGACTCCGAGTGCGGCGCCTGCATGATGCTGCTCGACGGCAAGCCCGTGAACGCCTGCTCCTATCTGGCATTGCAGGCCGAGGGTCGCGCCGTCACGACGGTGGAAGGCCTCGCCGGCGATGAGGAGCTCGGCTCCCTTCAGCGCGCGTTCCTGCAGCAAGGCGGCGTCCAGTGCGGCTTCTGTACACCGGGCATGCTCGTGTCGGCCACGGCCCTACTCCACGACAACCCAGACCCTTCCGAGGAGGAGATCCGCATCGGGCTGTCGGGCAACCTGTGCCGGTGTACCGGTTACGACGGGATCGTTCGCGCGGTCAAGCAGACCGCCGGCGGCGAGGTCGCGCCGATGGAGTCACCGCCGCCACGCGCCGACGCGATCCCGCCGCACCGAGCCGGCTGAGCTGCTTTCCTCGCGTCGATCCGGCCTCCTGCTTGCATCCGAACACGTGTTCGAGTAGCCTGCGCGCGACCGGCCCGAGCGGGCCGAATGACAGGGGTGTAAGTTATGTCAGACCCGGCCGCTACGGTGCTCGAACGTCAAGTCAACGGTCCTACTCCACTCTCCTCCAGGGTAGGCCGTGATCGAAAGGAGGGACACGTGGATCGCGACAAGGTGTTGGAGGTCACGCTCCAGCAGATCGAGAAGCAGCATGGCAGGGGTGCCGTCATGAAACTCGGTGAGCACCCGATGAACACCGAGATCCTGACGATCCCCACGGGCTCGCTCGCGCTGGACATCGCGCTCGGCATCGGGGGCATCCCTCGCGGTCGCGTGGTCGAGGTCTTCGGCCCAGAGGGTTCGGGCAAGACGACGGTGTGCCTGCACATCATCGCCGAGGCCCAGCGCCAGGGTGGCATCGCAGCGTTCATCGACGCCGAGCACGCGCTCGACCCGACGTATGCCCGCGAGCTGGGTGTCAACATCGACGAGCTGCTCGTCAGCCAGCCCGACTCCGGTGAGCAGGCCCTCGAGATCGCCGACATGCTCGTGCGCTCGGGCGCGATGTCCCTGGTCGTGATCGACTCGGTGGCCGCCCTCGTGCCCCGCGCCGAGATCGAGGGCGAGATGGGCGACACCCACGTCGGACTGCAGGCGCGGCTGATGTCCCAGGCCATGCGCAAGCTCTCCGGCTCGCTGTCGAAGTTCGAGACGACCGCGATCTTCATCAACCAGCTCCGGGAGAAGATCGGCGTCATGTTCGGCTCGCCCGAGACCACCCCGGGTGGTCGCGCCCTGAAGTTCTACTCGTCGGTGCGGCTGGATGTGCGCAAGATCGAGAACCTCAAGGACGGCACCGAGGCCGTCGGCTCCCGAACCCGCGTCAAGGTGGTCAAGAACAAGGTCGCGCCGCCGTTCCGTCAGTGCGAGTTCGACATCATGTACGGCAAGGGCATCTCCAAGGAGGGCTCGCTGCTCGACGTCGGCGTCGATCTGGAGATCATAAAGAAGGCCGGAGCGTGGTTCACCTACGAAGGGGAGCAGCTCGGCCAGGGCAAGGAGAACGCTCGCGCCTTCCTCGCCGAACACACCGACATCCGTGACGAGATCGAGTTGAAGGTCCGTCAGGCGGTCGGGCTCATCGGGTTCACCGAAGAAGACGACAAGCCGATTCAGATCGACCCGGATCTGGTCGACCGCGGCGAACCCGAACCGGTCAAGGCCGGCAAGAAGGCCGAGTAGGCGGTGTCCGCCGACCGCGAGTCCCGCGGGAAGCGGAGAGACGTCCACGAGCGGGCGCTCGGGCTCCTCGCCGTGCGGCAACGCAGCCGCAGGGAGCTCGAGCGCCGGCTCGTCCAAGCTGGCTTCGAGTCCGACGAGGTCGCGGATGAGCTTGAGCGTCTCGAGCTGGTGGGTCTGCTCGACGACGAGGCGTTCGCGCGCGCCGTCGTCGAGAGCCGGATGGGCTCACGGGGGGAATCGCGCCGCGTGGTGGCGGGCAAGCTCGCCCAGGCCGGGGTCGCGAGCGACGTGGCCATCTCGGTGCTCGATGAGGCTCCCGAAGCCGAGGAAGCGCGTGCCCAACGCATCGCCGATGCGAAGGCCCCACGGTTGACCGGCCTGGAGCCGCAGGTCGCCTTCCAGCGGCTCTACGGGTTCCTTGCCCGGCGGGGCTACGGTCCCGAGGTCGCGCGTCGAGCAGCTCGCACAGCGCTTGCGGTGGGGACTGTCGAGGACTGAGCCTTGCCTCGCCCTGAAGGTGGCCGTAAGGTGTGGAAAACCTGAACCACACACCTACGAGAGGCACCACCCGACCTGACCGAGCGAGTAGAACCTATGAGCGAACGAGCGTCATCCGAGAACGAGCGCCCGAGGGGGAAGCAGACCCCTTAGGGGTGGCGGATCGCGCTGCTCCGTGTCCAGGCCTGAGCGGTCCTCTCCCTGACACTTGCAGGGAGGACTCATGACCACGGTGATCGTGGGCTTCGTCGCACTTGCGGCTGGCGCCATCATCGGGTTCCTCGTCCGCGCCAACATGGCGAAATCCTCCGCGAACACCCTCGAGGCGCTGGCGCGCCAGAAGGGGATCGAGGCCGAGCAGAAGGTCCTGGAAGCCAACCAAGAAGCAGCAACCGTCCTGCGAAAGGCCAACGAAGACGCGAAAGCCGAGGCGGGGCAGGTACGCCGTGAGGCCGAGGAAGACGTGAAGTCCCGCCGAGACGAGATCGCTCGTCTCGAGCGCCGCATCTTGGAGTCCGAGGAAGAGGTGCGCGAGCGCACGCGCAAGCTGGACACGCGCACGACCGAGCTGGATCAGCGCGACGAGATGCTGCACGAGGCGCGTCTGCGCCTGGAGCATTCCGCCGACCAGCACCGAACCCAGCTGGAGCGGATCGCAGGGATGACCTCATCCGAGGCTCGCGACGAGCTCGTGGCCCACGTGGTCGACGACGCGAAGCGAGCGGCCATGGCCCAGGTGCGCGAGATCGAGCAACACGCCCGCGAGGAGGGCGAGGAACGCGCACGCAAGATCCTGACGATCGCGATCCAGCGAGTGGCCTCCGAGCAGACGGCGGAATCGACGGTCAGTGTCTTCGCCCTGCCGAGCGAGGACATGAAGGGCCGGATCATCGGCCGCGAAGGCCGCAACATCCGGGCTTTTGAGGCCGCCACGGGCGTCAACATCATCATCGACGACACGCCCGAGGCCGTCGTGCTGAGCAGCTTCGACCCGGTGCGGCGAGAAGCCGCTCGTATGACTCTGGAGAAGCTCGTGCAGGACGGCCGCATCCACCCCGCCAGGATCGAGGAGGTCCACGAGCGCTCGCTCGCCGAGATCGAGGAGCGGATCCGCCGGGCCGGCGAGGACGCGGTCGCCGAGGTCAGCATCACCGACATCCACCCCGAGATGATCAAGCTCCTGGGGCGCCTGCAGTTCCGCACCAGCTACGGCCAGAACGTACTGCGGCACCTCGTGGAGTCTGCGCACATCGCATCGGCCCTTGCCTCGGAGCTCGGCGTCGACCCCAGGATCGCGAAGCGAGGCGCGTTCCTGCACGACATCGGCAAGGCCGTGACCCACGAGGTCGAGGGCTCGCACGCGATCATCGGCGCCGAGATCGCCCGTCGCATGAAGGAGGACCCCGACGTCGTCCATTGCATCGAATCCCACCATGGCGAGGTCGAGCAGCACACCATCCACGCCGTGCTCGCCCAGATCGCCGACTCGATCAGCGGCGGTCGCCCCGGCGCCCGCCGTGAGTCGCTCGAGACCTACGTGAAACGCCTCGAACGCCTCGAGGAAATCTGTAGCGCCTTCGAGGGTGTCGAGAAGGTCTATGCGATGCAAGCGGGTCGCGAGGTGCGGGTGCTCGTGCAGCCCGAGGCGGTCGACGACATCCAATCCCAGGTCATCGCCCGCGACATCGCCAAGCAGGTTGAAGAAGAACTCCAGTACCCGGGACAGATCCGGATCACCGTGGTCCGCGAGACTCGGGCGACGGAGTACGCGAGATAGCTGGTGACGCTTGACGACAACGGCGGCGATGTGCGTTCGCCCAGGTATGAACATCTGGCGGTTCCGTGACAGCAAGGCAGTGGAGATCTGGAGCCACCGCGACGACCTCCTACGGCTGAGCTCCGTGACCCGCCGCGGGGTTACGCTGGGTCGGCCATGAAGCCCACTTACCTGATCCGCACCTTCGGGTGCCAGATGAACGAGCACGACTCCGAGCGCATCGGGGGCGTCTTGATGGCCGACGGTATGTGGCCGACCGACGACGTCGGCGACGCGCGCGTGATCGTCCTCAACACCTGCGCGGTCCGCGAGAACGCCGACAACAAGCTGTACGGCAACCTGGGGCACCTCAAGCCGCTGAAGGACGCGAACCCGGATCTGCGCATCGTGGTGTCCGGGTGTCTCGCCCAGAAGGATCAGGGTCTGATCCAGCGCAAGGCGCCCTGGGTCGACGTCGTGGTCGGCACGCACGCGCTGCCGCACCTGCTCGATCTGCTCGAGCGCTCGCGGATCGAGGGACCACAGATGGACGTGCGAGAGTACACGGAGACCTTCCCGAGCGCGCTGCCCGCGGTCCGCGGCGACGCTTTCCGCGCCTGGGTCTCGATCGCGCCGGGCTGCGACAACGCCTGCACCTTCTGCATCGTGCCGCTGGTACGAGGCCCGCAACGGTCGCGTTCGATCGGCGACATCCTCGCCGAGGTGCAGGGCTTGGTGGCCGACGGCGTGGTCGAGGTGACGCTGCTCGGTCAGAACGTCAACACGTTCGGGCGCGACGTGACCGTGCCCGAGTCCTCGCGCCGGCCGCTGTTCGCGGACCTGCTTCAGATGGTCAATCAGGTTGACGGTATCCGACGGATCCGGTTCACCTCGCCGCACCCGCACGACTTCACGCCCGACGTCATCGAGGCCATGGCGGTCTCCGAGCACGTGTGCGAACACATCCATTTCCCGCTGCAGTCGGGCTCGGACCGCGTGCTCAAGGCGATGCGGCGCTCCTACCGCAGTGAGCGGTACCTTCGCTGGCTCGAGCGGATCCGCGACGCCATCCCCGTCATCGCCGTGTCCACCGACATCATCGTGGGTTTCCCGGGCGAGACCGAGGAGGACTTCGCGGCCACCCTGGATGTCGTGGAACGTGCGGAGTTCGACAGCGCCTTCACGTTCCAGTACTCGCCGCGGCCGGGCACGCGCGCGGCCACGATGCCAGACCAGGTGCCGAAGGAGGTCGTCCAGGAGCGGTTCGACCGCCTGGTCGCGTTGCAGACGGGGATCACCGCCGCAAAGAACCGCGCGCAGGTCGGATCTACCGCGGAAGTGCTGGTGGAGGGCGACGGGAAGAAGGACGGCTCTACGCAGGCCCGCACCCGGACGAACCGGATCGTGCACCTGCGCGAACCACTGCTGCCCGGCACCTTCGCCCACGTCGAGATCACGGAGGCGGGCGCACACCACCTGCTGGGCCGGGTCCTGCCCACGCCCGAGCCCGCCGTCGTCTGATGCTGCGTGCCCTCGTCGGGCCGACCGCCAGCGGCAAGACCGAGGCGGGGATCGCCCTGGCGCCAGCACTCGCGGCGGAGATCGTCTCCGTGGACTCGATGCTTGTCTACCGGGGCATGGACATCGGCACCGCGAAGCCGACCACCGAACAGCGCGCGGCGTTGCCCCACCACCTGCTCGACCTGGCGCAGCCGTCGGAGCGATTTACGGTCGCGCGGTTCCAGGCCGAGGCTCGCAGAGTCCTGCCGAGGATCGCGACGCCGTTGCTGGTGGGCGGCTCGGGGCTGTACTTCCGGGCGATCGTGGACGATCTGCGGTTCCCGCCCGAGGACCCGGCTGTACGCGCCGCCCTCGAGGCCGAGGCCGACGAGCTGGGGGCCGACGAGCTGTACCGGCGCCTGGCCGAGACCGATCCGGTCGCGGCCGAGCGGATCGACCCCGGCAACGTGCGACGCACCGTGCGAGCGCTAGAGGTCTCGGCGATCACCGGCGCCCCGTTCAGCGACTTCGCAGCGGCATGGGAGGTGTATGACGCCTCTCGTGTGCGCGTCGCGGGCATCCGCATCCAGGCGCCGGTACTCGACCTGCGCGTGCGTGCCCGGGTCGCGGGCATGCTCGAGGCCGGCTGGCTCCGGGAGGTGCGCGACCTCGTCGACCGCGGGTTCGGGGCGTGGCTCACCGCCAGCCAGGCGATCGGCTACGCGGAGCTTGCCGCTCATCTCGACGGTAGGCTTGCCCTCGACGAGGCCATGACCCGAACCATCAAGCGCACGAAGGAGCTCGCCCGCCGCCAACAGGCGTGGTTCCGTCGCGATCCGCGGATCGAATGGTTCGACGCAGGCGAGGGCGGTGCGCTCGACGTCGTTCCCGACGTTCAGGCGTTCCTGGAGGCGCCGTGACGCGGCGACTCGCGATCAGCAAGTACCAGGCCAGCGGGAATGACTTCCTCGTCGTCGATGAACTGGACGGCACGGTCGGGGATCTCGATGTGCCGGCGCTATGCGATCGATGGTTCGGCGTCGGCGCCGACGGGCTGATCCGGGTGGGTCGCGGCACCGAGGCGCCGTTCTCGTTCTCGCTCACGAACGCCGACGGGTCGGCGGCGGCGATGTCGGGCAACGGCCTGCGGTGCCTGGGGGCCTGGCTCCGCGGCGCCGAGCACGTCGCGCACGGCGCGTCGTTCGACGTCGAGACGCCGGCAGGCGTCCGCCACGTGTGGCTGACGCTCGAAGGCGCCACCGTGGCGATGGGCCAGCCCAACTTCACGAAGGCGGCGATCCCGATGCGCGGGCCGGCGTGGGAGACCTTCCAGGAACAGCCGTTCGATGCCGGCGACGGCCGCACGATGCGCGCGACCGCGCTCAGCATGGGCAACCCGCACCTCGTGTTGTTCACCGAGGAGGACCCCGAGCGTTATCACCTCGAGCACATGGGCCCCGCGCTCGAGCACCACGAGCTGTTCCCCGAGCGAACGAACGTCGAGTTCGCACGGATCGCGCCCGACGGTGGGATCGACGTGCGGGTATGGGAGCGTGGCGTCGGCGAGACGATGGCGTGCGGTTCCGGGGCGTGCGCCGTCGCGGTGGCCGCCAACGAGGCGGGCCGAGCGAGGACCGAGGTGGTGGTGCGATTCCGCGGCGGGCCGCTGCACGTCGAGCGACGCACCGATGGCGCGATCCTGCTGGGCGGGCCTGTCCAGCATGTGTTCGATGCCGTGATCGAGCCCGACGAGCTCGACGGATGAACGACCTACCCGAGCGGCTGGCGGCCGACACCCTCGCACTGATTGATATCGCCTCGGAGAGCCGCGCCGAGGACGCGATCCTGGATGCCATCCGCACTCGTCTCGTCGGGGCGCCCGGGCTGCACATCGTCCAAGACCACGATTCGGTGCTGGTGGCGATGCCCGAACGGCGCCTTGACACCCCGCTGGTGTTGCTCGCCGGTCACGTCGACACGGTCCCGTTGGCCGGCGCGCGGCGCCCGGGGCGTCGCGACGGCGATGTCGTGGCCGGTCGCGGGGCGGCGGACATGAAGGGAGCGCTCGCGGTGATGTTGGCTTGCGCGGCCGATGGCGGTGGTGCCGCGGACGTCGACCTCGGGTATCTGTTCTTCGGGCGGGAGGAGATCCCGATCAACGAATCCGCGTTGATACCGGCGTTCGACCGCACGCCCGAGCTGCGCGAGGTCGCCCTGGCCATCGTGATGGAGCCTACCGACAACGAGCTCGAGGTGGGCTGTAACGGGAACCTCAACGCGTTGGTCAGGGTCCGCGGCCGCGCGGCGCACAGCGCGCGGCCGTGGCACGGCGACAACGCGATCCACGCCGCGATCGAGGCGCTCGCTCCGGTGGCCGACCATCCGATCCGCGACGTCGAGATCGACGGGCTGGTGTTCCGCGAGGTGGTCTCGGTCACGACGATCGCCGGTGGCATCGCGGGCAACGTGGTCCCAGATCTGGTCGAGGCGCGTGTGAACTTGCGCTATGCCCCGAACCACACGCCCGCCGAGGCGGAGACGCGGCTGCGCGAACTCCTCGGTCATGGGCGGGTCGAGGTCGAGATCGAGATCGTCGGCAATGGTCCGCCGGGACCCGTATGCCTGGGGAATCCCCTTGTCCAGCGGTTGCGCGCCGCCGGCGATCTCGCCGTGCGGCCGAAGCAGGCCTGGACACCCGTGGCCGAGTTCGGCATGGTCGGCGTGGACGCGGTGAACCTCGGGCCGGGAGACCCGCGGTACGCTCACACCGACGACGAGCAGGTCACCGGGACCGCGCTCGCGCGGGCACACGCGATCGTGTCGGCCTTCCTGGCCGACCAGGAGCTGTAGATGACCCATCTGTCACCGGCGATGCGCGCGGTCGAGCCCTATCCGTTCGAGGAGCTCGACCGGCGCAAGAAGGAGGCGTTCGACACCGGCCGCCGGGTGATCGACTTCGGTGTCGGCGACCCGCGCGAGGAGACCCCCGCGCTCGTGCGCGACGCGCTCAAAGAGGCCATCGGCCCGATCTCGTCCTATCCACGGGCCGCCGGCTTGCCACCGCTGCGCCGCGCCATCGCGGCCTGGATCGAGCGCCGCTACGGCACCGAGATCGATCCGGACACCCAGATCCTGCCGACGCTCGGTTCCAAGGAACTCGTGTTCTCGCTGGCCCAGGCCATCCTGGACCCTGCGGCAGGCAAGGACCTCGTGTTGACGACCGCCCCCGGCTACCCGATCCCGGAGCGGGGCGCCCGCTACGCCGGGGGCGACGTCGCGCGCCTCCGCCTAACGGAACATCGCACGTTCCTGCCGGATCTGGACGCGATCGCGCCCGAGCAGTGGGCGCGGGCAAGCGTGCTGTGGCTCAACTACCCGAACAATCCAACCGGGGCGGTCGCACCGCTGTCCTTCCTGGCCGACGCCGCCGAACGCTGTCGGACGCACGACGTGCTGCTCGCCTCCGACGAGGCGTACAGCGAGCTGTGGTTCGGCGACGGGCCTCCGGCCGGGGCGCTGCAGCTGCCCGATCTCACGAACGTGGTCGTGCTCAACACGCTCAGCAAACGCTCGTCGATGACCGGCTATCGCAGCGGGTTCGCGGCCGGCGATCCCACGCTGATCGCCGCGCTGCAGCGCCTGCGCCCCGCGATGGGCGTCACGCCACAGGAGTTCGTGCAGCGCGCGAGCGTGGCCGCGTGGGGCGACGAGCGCCACGTCGAACAGAACCGTGCGCGCTACGCCGCGAAGCGCGCCGTGTTCCTGGAGCTGTTCGCCCGCCACGGCATGCGGGTCGCGGGCAGCGAGGCCACCTTCTATCTCTGGGTAGCGGTCCCGAGCGAACGCCCGTCGCTGGCCTGGGCGATCGAGCTGCTCGATCGAGCCGACGTGGTTGTTGCGCCCGGGTCGTTCTTCGGACCGGAAGGAGAGGGGTACGTACGCATGGCGATGGTGCCGACGATCGAGGAATGCGACCGCGCGGCCGCCGCGCTGGACCGGCTGTTCGCCGAGGTGTGGGCGTGACGGGCGACCTCGCGGCCCGGATCGAGGCGAGCTGGGCGGCGACGAGGGCCGATCCGACCGCGGCGGTTGATGTCGAGGCGGTGGAGGCCGCCATCGCGTCGCTCGATCGCGGCGAGGTGCGTGTCGCCGAGCCGGCCGAGCCGGGTGAGCCGTGGCACGTCAACCAGTGGGCCAAGCAAGCCGTACTCCTGTACTTCCGGGTGCGCGGTCTCGAGACGACCGAGAGCGGGCCGTTCGAGTATCACGACCGGCTGCCGCTCAAGCACGGGTACGCCGAGGCCGGCGTGCGTGTCGTGCCGCCGGCCACCGTGCGCTACGGCGCGCATATCGAGCCGGGCGCCGTGCTGATGCCGAGCTACGTCAACATCGGCGCGTGGGTCGGCTCCGGCACGATGGTGGACACCTGGGCCACGGTGGGGTCGTGCGCCCAGATCGGCGCCGACGTGCACCTGGCCGGCGGCGTCGGGATCGGGGGCGTGCTCGAGCCGGTGCAGGCGGCGCCTGTCGTGATCGAGGACGGCGCGTTCATCGGCTCGCGCTGCATCGTCGTGGAAGGGGTCCATGTCGGAGCGAGGGCCGTGCTCGGCGCAGGCGTGGTGTTGACCGGGAACACGCCGCTGATCGATCCCCGGGGCGGCGAGCCGGTCGAGTATCGAGGCCGTGTGCCGGCGGACGCGATCGTCGTGCCCGGCTCGCGGGCGCGGGCCTTTGCTGCGGGGACCTACGGGATGCCCTGCGGGCTGATCATCGGCGAGCGTACGAGCGCCACCGACGACAAGGTCGCGCTCAACGACCTGCTGCGCGACTTCGGGTCCTCGCTGAGTTAGCGCGATGCCCCAGCGCCCCGACGACCGCATCGTCGAATCACCGATCGCCGCGACGTGGCGCTCGATCCAACATGAGCGCGCGGTGCTCGTCGGGATCGGTCCCGGCATCGAGGAAGCCGACCTGGATGAGCTTGCCGCGCTCGCGGACTCCGCCGGTGCCGAGCCTGTGGGTCGGATCATCCAGAGCCGCGGCGAGCCCGACCCACAGTTCTGGATCGGCAAGGGCAAGGTCGAGGAGCTTCACCGGCTGCTGCACGCCTCGGGCGCCGCGCTGGTTGTCTGCGACGAGGAGCTTTCGCCCGGTCACCTCCGCGCGCTCGAGGCACGCCTCGGCGTGAAGGTGCTCGACCGAACGGCGCTCATCCTCGACATCTTCGCGCTGCACGCGCACACGCGGGAGGGCAAGGCCCAGGTCGAGCTCGCACAGCTGAACTACCTGCTTCCCCGGCTGCGTGGCTGGGGCGAGGCGATGAGCAGGCTCGGCGGCGGCATCGGCACGCGCGGTCCCGGCGAGACCAAGATGGAGTCCGACCGCCAGCATATCCGTCGTCGGATCACGAAGCTCCGCCGCGACGTGAAGGCGATGCAGACGACGCGCGACACACAGCGCGCGAGCCGACAGCGCTCGAACATGCCCCAGGTCGCGATCGCCGGGTACACGAACGCCGGGAAGTCCTCGCTGCTGCGCCGTCTCACCGGCGCCGACGTGATCGTGGCGGATCAGCTCTTCGCGACGCTGGACCCGACGACGCGCCGTATCGCGCTACCGGGCGGGCGGCTCGCCACGCTGTCGGATACCGTCGGGTTCGTTTCGAAGCTCCCGCACGATCTGGTCGAGGCGTTCCGCTCCACGCTGGAAGAGGTCACGCTGTCGGACATGATCGTGCATGTGGCCGATGCCTCCTCGCCCGCCCTCGACGCACAGATCGACGCCGTACACGGCGTGCTCGAGGAGATCGGCGCGGCGAATATGCCCGAGGTGCTTGCGCTGAACAAGATCGACCTTGTGCCGGGTTCCCGACGGGCCCGCCTGGCGACGAAGTACCCGGGGTCGGTGGCCGTCTCGGCGGTGACGGGCGAAGGCACCGCCGGGCTCCTGGAGGCGATCGCGGCGACGGTGCCGACGCCCCCGGTCGACGTGCGCGCGCTGATCCCCTGGGACCGCGGCGACCTGGTGGCGATGCTGTATCGCGACGCGGAGGTCATCAGCGCCGACGCCGAACCCGGCGGCACGCGCGTGCACGCGCGCGTCGGCTTGCGCGCGTTGGCGTCGATCCGAGCATTCGCGACCGCCGTGGCGCGTGCCGACGGCGGCGTCTAGTGCGCTGGGGCGCCGATCGACCAGAGACCCGGGTCGTCCCACTTCCCGGTGATCACGACGTCGGGGTCCTGACCGCGTTCGGCGGCGAATCGCTCCGCGAGCAGTTGCAGACGCACCGTGAGGGGGATCTGTGCGAGCAGCGGTGGGAGCGGCGCGGGCTCGTCGAGGATGCTGACGCCGATGCCCTCGGAGGTCGCGGCGCTCGCGACGCCTGCCACCAACCCGTCGTCGTCGCCGTGGGTGAGCGCCACGATGTGGTCCTGCGTGCCAAGGGGCACGGCGGTCCCGTGCAGGAAGAACTCCACGTCATGGCCCTCCGCGAGCACGCGCGCCGCCTCGCGGATCTTTAGGGCGCCCTCGCGGGCGGTGACCGCGGCCTGCCCGGCACCGATCAGCTGCGTGGATCGCTGCGGAAGCGGGATCTGTCCCGTGCCGGGCGCTTCGAGCGCGTTGCGTACCGAACCCGGCACCATCGCCAGGGCGTCGGGCGTGATCGAATCCGCGCCCATGGACGACGCCAACATGCCGAGCGCGAGCAGGGTAGTGGTATAGCTGACCGTGTACGTCTCCGAGGCCTCCTTCGGGACGGTCTCGATGACGTCGTTCATGCCGAGACCCTCGCGACAGATCGTGATCGTCTGCATGCCGGCCATCACGGCAAGGGCCCGAGCCGACAGCGCGTAGGCGGTCTCACCGGTGTGGGTGATGACGACGACACCGTCGGCCTGGTTCACGATCGGCGCGTTCTTCACGAACTGCATCGAGGAGACGGCATGGGCGGAGCGCCCCGCGTCCTGGAGCATCGCGGCCCCGAGGAACGCCGCGTGCTGGCTCGTGCCGGTACCGACCACCCAGATGCGACGGACCCGATGCAGCGCCTCGGCCGCCGCGTGGACCTGTGCGTTGACGGTGCCGCCGATCAAGAGGTGTTCGAGCGCCTCGGGCTGGGAGCGGATCTGCGCTGCGAGCTGCGTCGTGGCCGACTGCGTCATCAGGACTCCTCGGGCTCGGATGCCACGGGAGCCTAGTCCAACTCAGAGCTTGCGGAGGAGCGCCACCACCTTGCCTACGATGCGTCCGTCGGCCATCTCGAACGGGGACAAGGTCGGGTTCTCGGGGATCAGGATCACGCGACCTCCGTCGTGCCCGAGACGCTTGACCGTGGCCTCGTCTTCGGCGGGGCCGGGCATGACCGCGGCCACGATGTCACCGTCAGAGGCGGCATCCTGGGAACGGATCACGACCATGTCGCCGTCCAGGATGCCCGCACCGATCATGGAGTCGCCCGTGACACGAAGCGCGAAATGCTCGCCGGAGCGTGCGAAGTCGGTCGGCACCGACACGTAGTCCTCGATCTGCTCGGCGGCCATCACCGGCGTGCCGGCCGCGATCCGGCCGATCAACGGCACGACCGTGCCGGTCGCCTTGGACTCCTCGGTCGACAGCGTCATCGCCCGCGGCTTTGTGGGGTCCTTGTGGAGCAGCCCCATGCGCTCGAGGTTTGCCAGCTGGGCATGCACCGAGGACGACGACGTGAGTCCCACAGCCTCGCCGATCTCCCGAACCGTTGGGGGGTAACCCCGATCGCGCACGGTCTCACTGATGAAGTCCAAGATTCGTTGCTGTCGCGTCGTGATGTCAGACACGGTCCGTACCCTCCTGACTCGTGGGCGCGACGCTAACACCGGGCCGGGGGGAGTGCAAACATATGTTCGACCGCACCCTTGACATCGAACACTCGTTCGAGGACCATGCCGTCATGCATCGAACGTATGTTCGCCGTCGCCGAACGGTCGCGATCATCGGCGCAGCCTCGGTCGCGGTGCTGCTCAGCCCACTTGCGGCGGGGGCGATCCGGCGTGGGGAAGCGCCGGTCCCGCCCGCCCGGCAGGTGGTGGTCGTGCAGCAGGGTGACACGCTGTGGTCGATCGCTGCGCACGTCCGGCCGGGCGCCGACCCGCGCGGCACGATCGCCGAGATCGAGCGGTCCAACGCCTCGATCGACCCGGGTGCGCTGGTCCCCGGGCAGTCCCTCGTCGTCCCCGTCGGTTGACGGTCGCGCCGTGCCCGGGCTAGCGTTCGCGCCGCCACAACATCTTGTGGCTCCTGACGATGCGCTGTCCATGGTGTGGTATCGACGACGACCGGGTGGTCGATTCCCGCGCGTCCGGCGACGGCGGGGCGATCCGTCGGCGGCGCCACTGCCAAGCGTGCGGTCGCCGCTATACGACCTACGAGCGCATCGAGGATGTGGGGCTGGTCGTGGTCAAGCGCGACGGCACTCGCGAGCCCTGGGACCGCGACAAGCTCGAGGCGGGCATCCGCAAGTCGCTGACCGGCCGGCCGGT
>JBDUBL010000054.1:0-14596 GCA_040004125.1 Actinomycetota bacterium | reverse complement strand
GTGATCGTCGCGCCGACCTGGGACTTGATGTCGTCGCCGATGATCGGCACGCCGGCATCGGCGAACTTCTTGGCCCACACGGGGTCGCTCGCGATGAACACCGGCAGCGCGTTGACGAACGCCACGCCGGCATCGATCGCGCATTGTGCGTAGAACTTGCCAGCGTGTTCGGATCCGACAGGGAGGTAGCTGATCAGGACGTCGGCACGTGTGTCGCGCAAGACCGTCACGACGTCGGCTTCGGGCGCGTCGGACTCCGTGATCATCTCGCGGTAGTAGGTCCCGAGCCCGTCCAGCGTGTGGCCCCGTTGCACGGTGATACCGGTCGTGGGCACCTCGGAGAACCGGATCGTGTTGTTGGGCTCGGTGAAGATCGCGTCGGCGACGTCCTTGCCGACCTTGTTGCTGTCGACATCGAATGCGGCCACGACCGTGACATCGCGGATGTGGTAGCCGCCAAGCTCCACGTGCATCAAGCCGGGGACCGATTCGTTGGGATCGGCGTCCTTGTAGTACTCCAGACCCTGGACGAGAGACGAGGCACAGTTGCCGAGCCCCACGATCGCGATACGAACCTCACTCATGCGGTGCGCTCCTTCCTATGCAGCGTGGCCGAGGCACGACGCTGCTCCCCCACGGGGGCGGTGATCTCGAACTTCTGACGTTCGGTGTGGATCAGGTCGTTCAGCCATGCGATGTCGGTCTCGGTGGCAGCGCGCGCATGCTCCATCAGCGCGCGCTGGTAGCTGTCGGTGATGCCCGGGTCGCGAAGGTGCATTTTGACCTCGGTCAGTCGTTCCTGCAGGCCCTGACGCCGGCGCTCCAGCAACCGAACGCGGGTCTCGGGCGGCAGGTACCGGAAGAACGCTAGCCGTACGCGGAACCGCGCGTCTTCGGTCTGCCCTTCCTGGGGTGGCTCCTGTAGGAGTTCGAGGAACAGCCGCTCGCCCTCGGGGGTGATGGCATAGACGGTCTTGCGCCGAGCGCCGGTGCCGGCCTCGCTATGGATCGCGCCGTCGCGCTCGAGGCGCCGCAGCGACGGGTACAGAGAGCCGTAAGAGACCCGCCAGAGGCCGCCCAGCTGCTCGGACAGCTCGCGGTTCAGCTGGTAGCCGTGCATCGGGCGCTCCTTGAGCAGGCCCAAGATCGCGAGTTCGATCATCCGTCTTCCCGTTCGTCTCGGTAGTGTGTCGGGGCTCGATATATCGAACCGATATAACGGCGGAGACTATAGCACTCAAAGACGGGAACCGTGAGCTAGGCTCCGGGCATGGGGGTTGCGGACGAGGTGTGGTCGGCGTTCCTGGCTCTGGACGATGCCTTCGCTCGCGGCGATGTGGAGGCCGTCATGGAGGGCTTCGTGCACGATCCCGACCTCACCTTGTGGCGTTCCTCCGAGGTGGAGCGGGCGGTGGGGCCTGAGGAGCTGCGGACGTTCACGGTGCGGATGGCCGGGCTGCCGGGGTCTTTCACGATCGCCTACGACGAGCACCGGGTGCATGTCGAGGGCGATGTCGCCTGGTTGAACGCCGCCGGGGCGGGCACGTGGGACGACGGCGCCGGCACCGTGAAACGGATGCCCCACCGGGTCACCGCGGTGTTCCGGCGGGAAGGCGGGGCGTGGCGTTGCCACACACGCAACGGCTCCCAGCCGCGCGTGGTCAAGCTCTAGGCGGGTCGGCGCGCAGGAACCAGATCGCCGGCCCGCCGGCAGGAGCGATCAGCTCCTCGACCACCTGGAACCCGAAGCGCTCGTAGAGCGCGACGTTGTCCGGCCTGCTCGTCTCTAGGAACGCGGGCAGACGCTCGGCATGGGCGCGGGCCAGCCCGTGCTCGATCAGCCGTGTGCCGTGACCCCGCCCTCGGGCGCTGGCGTCGACCGCGAGGATGTCGAGGAACCAGCACGGATCATCGGGGAGGTGGCCGCCGAGCCAATCCCAGAAGGTGTCGTACCGGGCGCCGTCGTCGTCGGTGAGAGGCCGGATCAGCTCGCGAGTCGGCGCCTCGATCTCGAGGAAGCGCGCGGCTTCCGCCGGGGGCATCCAGACGGCGGCGCCGGCGACATCGTCGGTGACGGTGACGACCCCGAGCGGGTGATAGGCGTCGAGCAGGATCGAGAACAGCACCGCGATGTCGTCGGCCGTGGCGCCGGCCGGGAACGGCCATCGAAGCATCGCGTCATCGACGAATGCCCGCCCGAAGAGGCGGGCGACCTTGGGGATGTCCTGGTCGGTTGCGGCGCGGATCGCGCTCACTTGCCCGGGCGCCGCCAAGCGGTCACATACGGCGGCTGCGACATGCCCGCCCGAAGCAGTGGGTCGTCCAGCGGCGCCCCGGGCATCATCCGTAGCGGCAGGATGCCGGCCCAGACATCGAGCTCGAGGTCTGCGTCGGGCTCCTCGGGGAACCCCGCGCTCACCTTGGCGCTGCACTCGTCGAGCGAGACCTTGACGAACGTCGTCTGACGCAGCTCATCGGGACTCGGCGGTCGCGCGTCGGCGCTGCGACCGGGTGCGACCTGGTCGGTGATCGCGTCGAACACATCTGCGAGCTCGTCGGCATCGGTGACTTCGTGTGTCACCCCGTAGACCACGACCGTGCGGTAGTTCATCGAGTGTTCGAACATCGACCGGGCGAACCGGATGCCGTCGACGATCGTGATCGCGATCGCGATCGGAAGACCGGCCCTGATCGCCCGCAGCGTCGTCGAGGCGTTGGAGCCGTGGACATAGAGTGTGTCGCCGATACGCGTGTGGATCGTCGGGATCACGCGTGGGTCACCGTCCTCGCCGACCCACGCGAGATGGCAATACAGCGCCTCGTCGATGATCGCGTGGACTTGTGCTCGCTCATAGACGCCCAGTTCGGGCAGGCGGCGCACCCGGGTGCGTGCCGTGGGAGCGTCGGTGCTCATGGGCGTCGGTATCCCTTCAGATATTCGGGGGCGGCGATGCCCGCACGCAGGTCGGGCGACGGCGTCGGTTCGCCAACGACGGTGTGTAACGGCAGGGTTCCGGCCCAGACGTCGAGCCCCAGATCGGCCTCATCGTCTGACGGTGGGCCGGTCCGTATCTTGGCGCTCGCCTCGGCGATCGGCATCGCGAGGATCAACGTCTCGCGCCAGTCCTGCGCGCGCGGTTCGGCGGCGTCGTCCTCTCGGCCCGGCAGCACGTGGTGGGTGATCGCCCGCGCCGCGGCGAGCAGCTCGTCGGGGTCGGTGACCTCGCGCGCCCGACCGTAGACCACGGCGCTGCGGTAGTTCATCGAATGATGCGGCGAGGTCCGTGCCAGCACCAGCTCGTCGATCAGCGTGGCCACGACGCACACCTCGGCGCCGGCCGCCACGGCCTTCCACGCGCGAGCCGCGCGCGAGCCGTGCAGATACAGCGTGTCATCGATCCGGGCCTGGATCGTCGGCAGGGCTCGTGGGCCGCCCTCGGGATCGACCCACGCGACCGTGCACGTGAGTGCCTCGTCGATGATCCGTTGCACGGTCGCGAGCTCCTGGTGTCCGCGCTCGGGGTGGCGATGGATGCGAGAACGCTCACTGGGTGGCTCGGGCATGCGGGCATGCTACCGGCGTCGCCCGTGCGCAGGCGAGGCCGGGCGGCCGGTCTGTCGCTAACTCTGGTCCGCCTGCCCCCGCAAGAAGCGCTCGATCTCGGCGGCGAGCTCGTCTCCGGAGGGGAGTTCTTCCTCGCTGCTCTGCTCGAGCCGCTGCAGGATCTCCTGCACGTCCTCATCTGCAGCGACCGCGGCATCCAACCGTTGGCGTTGCCCGTCGGCCTCGGCCTCGAGTGACTCGACCGGGAGCTCCACACCCAGGTGGCGGGAAAGGTGACGCAGCAGCGACACGCTGGCCGCAGCGTAAGGCCCGCCCACGTAGTGGGGCACCTGCGCGTAGAAGCCCACCGCGGGCACGCCCATGTCGGTGACGGGCAGCTCGATCGAGGACAGGGCGGCGCTCGGCACGCGGAGCAGTCCCGACGGGCCTTTGGTCTCGGCCTCGTGCAGCAGGCCATCGCGCGAGGCGGTTGCCAGCACGGGAACGGGTCGGGTGTGCGGCACCGCCGCAGGGATCGCTCCGAGGCTGATCCACTCGACGACACCGGCGCGCAGGCAGAACTCGCCCACCGCGTCGCCCAGCTCCTTCCAGCGGAAGTCGGGCTCAGGACCGTGCAGGATCAGGAGATCTCGCCCGCCGATGCCACGGTGATGGATCTGCAGCGCCGGCCACTCGAGTCGATGCAGCGTGCCGTCGATGATGTCGAGCGTCGGGCGCCGCGAGCGGTAGTCGAACAACGTGTCGTCGTCGAACGTCGCGGCGAGGTCCCCGCCATCGGCCAGGTGCTCGGCCGCCGCGCTCGAGGCGCCTGCGGCATCGACCCAACCGTCGAACGCCACGACCATGACGGGTGCAACCAGGGTCTCGGGCAGCACACCGATGCGCAACATGCTCACAGACGCAGCATAGTCGGGGCCGCCGGATAGGCTGTCGCGCGTGGGATCGGCCTTCAGCCGCCCCCGATGGCTGCCTCACACTGCGCGCGCGTGAACCCTGCGATCTCGGGTGTACTTGGGACCGCGATCGACTGCGTCGACTCGACGCCGTAGGTATTGAACGACATCGGGATCGGCGGGAATGCGGTCCCGGACCCCGGCGTATCCGCGTATCGCGTACAGGCCAGGCCGGTGTTCGGTTCGTACACGACGAAGATGCCGACGCCCGCGCCGGGCTTGAGCGCGACCGATGTGAAGGCGGCGGCCGATGCCGGGTTCGTGGTCTTGCCGTCGCCGAGGCCGACGCTGGTGGCGACGTAGGGTTGGTCGTTCGTTGCCGGCGTGTTGGCGATCCCTTGCAGGGTCACCGGAAACGTGCCGTCGTTGTGCACGATCGTCGCGAGATAGATCCGGCCGCCCGGTGCCAACACGACGTTGCCCTTCGCGGTGTCGGTTGCGTGCAGCGTCGCCTTATCGACCGACAGCGGCTGCTGCCGCTTGCCGTACACGTACATCGCACCGGCCCCGACGAGCGCGACGATCAGCAGCAGGCCGAGTGTCTTGGCGAGCACCCCGCCGTCTTGGGCCTGCAGATTGCTCATGCGTCCGACCCCGTGCTTCCCGCGCGCTCGGCGAGCACGCTGCGCAGCGTCGACATCGCGTTCATCGCGGGAGGGAACCCCGCGATCGAGGCGGTCAGCATGATCGCTTCGCGCAGCTCTTCCTCCGACAGACCGGCGTGCAGCGCCGCGCGCAGGTGCTGCGGCAGCTGCGAGGAGCGGCCGAGGGCCGTCAACGCGACGACGGCGCCCAGCTCGCGGTCGCGGTCGGTCAATGCCGGCTGCGAGTAGAGATCGCCGTAGACGAACGCGACGATGTGGTGCCCGAGCTCGCCGAGACCCTCCACGGCGTGCAGTGCCTTCTCGTCGTGCACCTCGAGGAACCGGGTCCGGCCACGTTCGTACCGCTCGTCCATGGCGCAACCGTAGCCCAGGAACGCGCGGCGGGTCGGGACCATCGACCGAGGCGCGGGCGTGGCGAGCGCGCCATACTGGGCATCCGGATCGGCCGGGAGGGCCTATGGAGACGGAGATCACATTCATCGGTGGGCGCGTCGAGACGTTCGACACGTCGACGGAGATCAAGCTGACGCAGTACGGCGTCGAGGTGTTGGTCCGAGACGACGAAGATATCGTTCGGGTGCTCTTTCCGTGGGGGCAGATCGAGCGCATCTCGCAGCGCGGCCCCGCCATCTCGGGGGTCTACACCTACTGAGCGGCGTTCGCGGCCTCCGCGAACAGCTGGTCGAAGGTGAGTGGCCACCCCTGCGCGTAAGTGTCGCGCGCCTCGGCCGCGTCGGCTCCCAGGCGTTCCCAGCCGCGGTGTTCGAGATCGACGCGCGTGCCGGAGCCCTCGGCGATGAACCGGAGCTCCAGTTCGGTGGGGTTCGGCGGACCGGCGTTGGGCTGCCAGGCGATCACGAGCCGAGCCGGCGGATCCCAGACCACGACCGAGCCCCATTCCGCCTGGGCGCCGTCGGACATCGTTTCGTAGATGCGCCCGCCAGCCCGGCCTTCGATGACGATGCTTGCAACCGTCAACGACTCATCTTCGTGCTCCGTCGAGGCACGCGAGTGGATGTGCGATGGCCACCAGGTGTCCATCTCCGCGGTGAACACGCGAAAGGCGGTCGCCGGGTCGCACGTAACGCGGACGCTTCGACGGATCGGCTCGATCATGACGGTTCCTCCTCCTCCGATCGGGTGCCGCGGTCCGCGGCTTCGGTGAACGCGTCCAAGACGTCGTCCCACATGGCTTCCAGGTAGATGCGCAGAGCAGCCAGACCGTTCGGGTCGACCCGGTAGAGGTTCCGGCGTCCTTCCCGCTGATCGGCTACGAGGCCGGCGGCGCGCAGGATCGCCAGGTGCTGGGAGACCGCGGGGCGACTCACCGGCAACTTCGCCGCCAACTCGCCAACGGCCCGCGGCCCCTCACGAAGCAGCTCGAAGACGTGTCGCCGGGTCGGATCCCCGAGTGCCTCCCATGCCCGGTCGGTCGCGATCGCCGTTGTCATCGATAGGTAAGCTACTACTTACCTATCGTCTTTGTCCAGCCTCCCGATCACGTCTTCGGGGTCGTCGCCGAGCAGATAGCGAGCCCCGGCGCCGCGCGCCGCCGCCGCGTCGTCGGTGTTGAACAGGCGACAGGTGGCCAGGGAGAGGCACCCGCAGCCGATGCAGGATGTCAGTGCCTCGCGGAGCCGCTCGAGCTCGTCGATCCGGTCGTCGAGACTTCGCTGCCAGGTACGCGACAAACGCGCCCAGGCCGCCTTCGTCGGCGCGCGGTCCGGCGGCAGATCCGCGAGCGCATCCGAGATCTCGCGCAGTGTGAGCCCCACGCGCTGGGCCGAGGCGATGAACGCGAGACGCCGCAAGACGTGGCGAGGAAAGACGCGCTGTCCGCCCGGGCTGCGCGCAGCGCGGATCAGGCCCTCGGCCTCGTAGAAGCGGATCGCCGAGGGGGCGAGGCCACTGCGGGCGGCAACCTCACCGATCGTCAGCAGGTCGTTCTTCGCGGGCGCCATGTCGAGTTCTCCTCTTGACTTCAAGGGCACTTTAACTTGTACCGTGCGACGAGATGGACACCAGAGTGGAGCTCGAGGATGTGGCTGCGCTGATGCGCCGCGCGACCGGCGACGAGAAGCACGAAGAGAGCTCGACCTCGACGCTCGACGCGCTCTGGGTCCTGTATGACCGGATCCTGCGCATCGACCCCGGCGATCCCACCGCCGAGGATCGCGACCGGTTCATCCTGAGCAAAGGCCACGGGCCGATCGCCCTCTACGCGATCCTGGCCGCCAAGGGCTTCTTCCCGGTGACATGGCTTGACGCGTTCATGTCGCATGGCGGCCACCTCGGATCCCACCCCGACCGCAGCCAGGTACCCGGTGTCGAGGCCTCGACCGGGTCGCTGGGGCACGGGTTGTCGATCGCAACCGGGGTCGCGCTGGCTCTTCGTGCCAAGGGCCTGACCGGTCCTCGGGTGTTCGTGCTCTGTGGCGATGCGGAGCTGAACGAGGGATCGAACTGGGAGGCGATCCTTCTTGCGCCGCAGCAGCGCCTTTCCAACCTCACCCTCGTGGTGATCGACAACCACAGCTCATCGCCCGACATGTCGCCCTGGCGCGAGCGTCTCGGAGGGTTCGGCTGGGACGCCGCCGTGGTCGACGGTCACGATCACGCGGCGCTCGAGGCCGCCTTCCGCATCCGCCACGACGAGCGGCCGACCGCCGTCGTTGCCGACATCCCCGAAGGGGAATGGTGATGCGCGAGATGCGGGGAGCCTTCGCCGAGACGGCCTCCGATCTGGTCGCCGCCGACGGTCGCGTCGCCGTCGTGCTTGCCGAGATCACCACGGAGCCCTTCGCCGCCGCGCTGCACGAGTATCCGGACCGCGTCGTGAACATCGGAATCATGGAGCAGGCGATGGTTGGGGTTGCGGCCGGCTTCGCGATGGAGGGATTCCATCCCATCGCGCATTCTCTGTCGCCGTTCATCGCCGAGCGTCCCTACGAGCAGCTGAAGCTCGACTTCGGCTATCAGGGTCTCGGCGGCACGTTCGTGGGCGTCGGTGGCTCCTACGACTACGGCATGGAGGGCGCGACGCATCACGCGCCGGCCGATGCAACGCTGATGCTGGCGATCCCGGGGATGGAGGTGCTGATCCCCGGCCACGGGGAGGAGATGGCTCGGCTCCTGCGCGCCACGTACGCCAACGGACGGCCGACGTACGTGCGGGCGAGCGTCGCGTCCAACGCCGAGGCGCGCGCGGTCGCTCCGGGTCAGATCGAGGTCGTTCGGCGCGGCGCAGATGCGATCGTGCTCGCATTCGGGCCGATGCTCGATCGCGCGCTCGAGGCGTGCGAGGGGCTGGACGTGACGGTTGCCTATGCGACGAGCCTCGAGCCGTTCGACCACGTCGGCCTTCGGTCGATCGCGGGGCCGGCGCCGCGCATGATCGCGATCGAGCCGTTCTACGAAGGGACGAGCGCTGCTGTGTTGGCCCGGACGTTCGCCGGGCACCCCACTTCGCTGGCATTTGTGGGCGTGCCGCGCGCCTTCATCCACGGTTACGGCACCCCTGAGGAACTCGACGCCGATCTCGGCCTGGACGCCGCCGGCCTGCGTGAACGGATTTCAACCTTCTTGATATGAGGCTAGCGCATCGACGATATGCATTTTACGTCTAACTTCGATGCATCTAAGTGCTAAGCTCAACATGTGGATAGCGGGCAGCTCCTACGTGAAGCGCGGCGTCGCGCTGGGTTGACGCAGCAACAGGTCGCCGACCGCGCGGCGGTCTCGCAGTCTTTGGTCGCCCGGATCGAAAGCGGCCGCGTCGCTTCGTCGTTCGAACGGCTTCTCGGTCTCGTGCGAGCGTGCGGGTTCGATCTCGACATCCGCGTCGTTCCGCTCGACGAAGATGCGTGGTCCATGACCGAGCAAGGAGCGCGGCTAAACCCCGACGAGCGCTTGGATCGTGCGGTCGCCGGCGTGCATCTGCGAAGGGAAGCGCGGTTGGCGGCGGAATCGGATGGGTGAGTTCGACCCGCGGCGCATCTTCGAGGTGCTCGATCGACACGGTGTGCGGTATGTCCTGATCGGCGGTCTGGCCGCGATCTTGCACGGTGCCTCGCATCTGACGACCGATGTCGACGTTGTGCCCAAAGAGGCCCGCGACAACCTCGATCGGCTCTCTGCGGCGCTGAAGGAGCTGCATGCGCGCATCCGTGTGACCAGCGAGCCCGAAGGGGTCCCGTTCGACTACTCCGCGGAATCACTCGCACGCGTGCGCGTTTGGAATCTGCAGACGGCCGCGGGCGATCTCGACATCACGTTCGAGCCGTCCGGCACGCGCGGCTACGACGATCTTCGCCGGGACGCCATCTCGATGCGGCTGCGATCGGGCGACGTCACCGTCGCCTCGCTCGCCGACGTCATCCGTTCGAAGGAGGCAGCGGACCGACCCCGAGATCGCGCGGCGCTCCCGGGGCTACGCGCCCTTCTCAGCGCCGGGCACGAGCGCGACGGCGGTCCGCGTGAGCCCTGAGGAAGAGCAACTCGCCGGCGGGATCGCCAACCTCGGCAAGGTCGTGCGGGTCGGCGACACCGTTCGGCGGCCCGCAAGCCCCCACACCGAGTCGATCTTCGCGCTCCTGCGCTACCTGCACGACGTCGGGTTCGATCACGTCCAGCGTCCCCTCGGCATCGATGAGCGGGGTCGCGAGGTGCTGTCGTTCATCGAGGGCGACGTGCCGATCCCGCCGTTCCCATCGTGGTCGATGTCCGATGCGTCGCTCGCCAGCGTCGCGCGTCTGCAGCGTCGATTCCACGAGGCGGTGGTCGGCTTCGACGCGGACGTTCACGGGTGGAACGACGAACTCGCCGGTCCGCGCGGTGGGCGTGTGATGAATCACAACGACATCTGCCCTGAGAACGTCGTGTTCCGCGACGGCGAGGCGATCGCATTCTTGGATTGGGATTTCGCGGCGCCGGGCCGACCACTGTGGGATCTCGCCGCCGTGATGTCGATGTGGGGCCCCGTGCACGACCCGTCGGATCCGGTGCCCGGTATGGAGGGCCTCGACCCGTTCGCTCGCGCCAGACTGATCGCCGACGCCTACGGTGCGGACGAGTCGCAAAGAGCCGAGATTCCCGGCATCTTCCTCGACCGATTGGCCCTGTCCCTCGTCGAGAAGCGGGCTGCGGCCGGGGAGCCGGCGTTCATCGAGATGCTGGCCCGCCAAGGTGGTGTGGGTCGCGCCGAGCGCCGGCGCCGGTGGCTCGAGGGCAACATCGACGCCCTGCGCGAAGCGCTGTCGTAAGCGTCATGCCAGATCGGCGTAACGCATCGATGCCTTGCGGGCACGGAGTCCACGTCCGAACGATGGAAGGGGGACACCATGGAGACCTCCATGGAAGGCGCGGTGTTCGCACAGACGAACGCGGCGCACAACGAGGTGATCGCGTACACGCGCGCCGCCGACGGGATGCTCACGAAGGCGGGCGCGTTCGCGACCGGCGGGGCCGGTGACGATGCGGCCCATCTGCCGTCGCAGGGCTCGGTCACGCTGACGCGGGACCGGCGATACCTGCTCGTCACCAACGTGTCGAGCAACGACGTGAGCGTGTTCTCGCTCGACGGCGCGATGCCGGCATTGACCAAGACGATCCCGGCGGGCGCCGCACCGCGAAGCGTCGCGGAGCACGATGGGCTCGTGTTCGTGCTCGCCACCGGCGACGCGCGGATCAACGGCTTCCGCTTGGTCGACGGCGATCTCGTACCGATCGATCGCTCCTCGATGGCGTTGTCGACGCCCGACGGCGCGCAGGTCGGGTTCACGCCCGACGGCCGCGCGCTGATCGTGACCGAGCGAGGCGGCGACAAGCTCTCGACGTTCGCGGTCGGCATGGACGGGTCGCTCGGCGCTCCTCGAACGATCGAGTCGCAAGGTGCGACACCGTACGGATTCGCGGTCGCTGCCGATGGCACACTCGTGGTGACCGAAGCCTTCCGGGCCGAGAAGGGTGCGGCCGCGGCGTCGAGCTACCGGGTGGACGGCGATGCGATCACACCGGTCACGGCGAGTGTCGGGAACGGGCGCAGCGAGATCTGCTGGGCCGTCATTTCCAACGACGGCCGCTATGCGTTCACGACCAACTTCGCCGACGGCGCAGTCTCGCGCTACGCGCTCGCATCCGACGGCAGCCTCACGCTTGAAGACGCGGTCGCGGGCATGACGACGGACGGCCGGCCCGGTCTGCGTGACGAGGACCTGTCCGACGACGGCAGGTTCCTGTACGCGATCGATGCTGACCAGGGTCGGATCGCCGGCTGGTCGGTCGACGGACACGGGCACCTTTCGATGCTCGGGACTTGGGACGGCGTACCGACGACGGTCGCGGGACTGGCGGCGCGCTGATGCAACTGCACCCCCTCTACCGCGTCACGTTCACCACGCCGGAGAGCTGGAGCGCGACGCGCGAGGGGGCGTCCGGTACCGAGGGACGCAGCTTCCTGATCGCCGAGGGGCGGGCCACTGGCCGCCTCTCGGCGAGGTACCGCGCCGCGAACTTCCCGCGCCGGCGTGTCGATGGCGCGCTGGAGCCAGAGTTCCGCGGTGTGCTCGAAACCGACGACGGCGCCACGATCCTGTTCCATTGGGAGGGTTTGGCGACGTTGACCGACTCGGGTATGCGCCGACTGCTCGGGATGGCACAGCACATCACCGACGACGAACGCTACCGCTGGTTGAACGATCGTGTGTGCGCGGTTGAAGGGGAGGTCCGCCCACGGGCCGATGAGGCGGGGTTCGACGTCGTATTCCAGGTCCTCGAGATGAAGTGGGAGCCCGTCTGACCCGGCCCTAAGGCGGGTCCCCCATCTGACCGATGCAGCTACGGACATGTTGAATGAGCCGAAGCCGCCCAACGAGTCCGAACAGGATACGAGCAGCCTGTTCGACCTTGCGCCGGAGGCGCTCCTGTCAGTACGTGCAGGTCGGATCGAACACGCGAACGCCCGGGCGATCGCGCTGAGCGGCCACGATCCTCGCGGTGCGCAGATCAAGGACCTGATCGATGGGTGGATCCTCACCGACGAGCCGTTCGAGGCAGTCTTGTTGCGAACGGGCGCCGAGGCTCTGCCGATCGAGGTCCGGGCCCGGCAGGTTGACGGCGAACACGTGGTGTCGATGCGCGACGCGCGGGAGCTGCTCGCCGGTCGCGACGCCATCTCACAACTGTTCGAGGCTGAGGCCCGCTACCGCGGTCTGGTCGAGCAGGTGCCCGCGGTCGTCTACGAGGATCACGGCGATGCGACGATCTACGTGAGTCCGCAGATCGAAGACATCCTCGGCGTCACGCCACAGGCCTACATGCAAGACGCCGGCATGTGGCTTCGCATGGTCCACCCCGAGGATCGCGACTGGGTGCGGGCACAGAGCGACGCGTTCCTGGCGGGCACCGGCGGCGATCTCGACGACTACCGGATGGTACGTCCCGACGGTCGGGTCGTGTGGGTTCGCGACCGCGCTTACGCCTATCGCGACGAGGCCGGCCGCGTGATCCTCGAACAAGGGCTGCTGTTCGACGTGACGGAACTGAAGGAGGCAGAGGCGCGCATCACGCACATGGCCTATCACGATGTCCTGACCGGATTGGCCAACCGTGCGCTGTTCCAGGAGTCGCTGCAGCTGGCGGTCGAGCGGGCGCGCCGCGACCAGACCTCGATCGCAGTGCTGTACCTCGACCTCGATAACTTCAAGCATCTCAACGACTCGATGGGCCACCATGCCGGGGACCTGCTGCTCGTCGGTCTGGCCGAGCGGCTTCGACGCTCGACCCGTGACGTCGACCTGGTGGCCAGACAGAGCGGGGATGAGTTCTTGATCCTGCTGGCGGATATCGACCCGATCGATGCGGCTGAGGTGCTCGCGCTGGTGCTCGAGCGCGTGATCGAGTCCCTGGAGGATCCGATCGACCTGGACGGCACGTCGTTTCGACCCCATGGCTCGATCGGCGTGAGCAGGTTCCCCGACGACGCGCACGACGCCGAGACGTTGCTGCGCCACGCCGACGCCGCGATGTATCAGGCCAAGCGCACAAATCCAGGCAGCTATCGGTACTACCAGCCCGACCCAGCGGTGTAGCGTCGGTGGATGCATCTGGAGTTGCGCGCGGCGATCGAGGACGACCTGCCGATCTTGTATCGCAACCAAGCCGATCCTGGGGCGAGCGCGATGGCGGCCTTCCCCTCGCGGGACTGGGACGCCTTCGTCGCCCACGAGGCCAAGATCGGCGCGGACGACACCATGCTGTCGCGAACGATCGTGGTCGACGGCGAGGTGGCGGGGGGGATCGGGAGCTGGCAGGCCGAAGACGAGCGCGACGTCGGCTACTGGATCGGCCGCGAGTTCTGGGGCCGGGGGATCGCGACGGCCGCGCTGCACGCCTTCCTGGAGATAGAGACGACGCGACCGGTGTACGCCCATGTGGCGGCGCACAACGTCGGGTCTCGTCGCGTGCTGGAGAAATGCGGGTTCACGGTCCTGCGAGAGCAACACGTCGACGATGTCGATGAGCTCGTCGTCGTGCTCGCCTAACGGCGGCTCTCGCCTGCGGCCTGAGGTCACGCCGCGACGGTGAGACCGCTGCGCGCCCCCTTCTGGAGCTGCTGCACGACGTAGCGCGCGTCTCGTCCGACACCCGGCAGTACGTCGGAGGCGGCGGTGAACTGGAACGGCAGGCCGACAAACGCCAGGCCGGGCTCAGACGTCACCACGCCTCGCTCGTGCATCGGGCGGCCGTCCTCGCCGAAGATCGGCAGATCGATCCACGAGAGGTCGTGTCGGTACCCGATACACCAGACGATGTTCGTGACGTCGAGCACACGGCCATCGGCCAGGACCGGCTTGCCGTCGCGGACCGCGGTCGTCTTCGGGACCCGCTCGATCCCGGCCGCGATCAGTTGCTTCGGCTTCACGCGCACCAGCAGGTCGCCCTGTGACGCTGCCTTGTCGCGTGCCTTGCGACCCATCGGCGTTCGAAGTGTCAGCACGTGTCGTGCGAGGAACACCACGATCCGCACGAAGAACTGTCGAGCGATCCACGTGTCGATGTCGACCGGGACATGACCCCGGTCCGGCCCGGAGAGCAACGTTGGGTGCGTGCGCTGCACCTCGAGCGCGATGTCGGCCCCCGAGTTGCCGGCGCCGACGACGAGCACACCGCCGTCACGAAGCTGCGACGGGTTCCGATACGCACTCGAGTGGAGTTGCACGATAGAGGGGTCGAGTTCGCTTGCGAGCGCCGGTACACGAGGTTCCTGGTGCGCACCCGACGCCACGATCACGTTGGCCGCTTCGAAGCGACGCTCGCCCGCCGTGACCACGTACGTGTCGCCCTCGCGCGACACGTGGTCGACGCGCACGCCAAGCTCGACGGGCAGGTTGTGGCGATTGGCATAGGACTCGAGGTAGTCGGCCATCTCATCTTTGGTGGGCGTAGCATCCCCTCGACCGGGGAAGCGGCCACCC
>JBDUBL010000009.1:0-43055 GCA_040004125.1 Actinomycetota bacterium | reverse complement strand
TCTGACTGGGGGTCAGAAGGTCGCCGGTTCGAATCCGGCCGGCCCGACGGATGGATAGGAGCGATGGGCACCCGGAACCCGGGCCTGGACGCCGTGTGCTCACGGTGCCGAACGCCATCTCCTTCCTGCGTATCGCCCTGATTCCGGTCTTTTTCCGGCTGATCGTGAACGAGGACACCACGACTGCCGGGTTGGTGCTGTTCGGGATGGTGATCGCGACCGACTGGGTGGACGGGACGATCGCTCGGCGAACGGGTCAGGTCTCCGAACTGGGGAAGGTGCTGGATCCGGTCGCCGATCGCCTCGCGATCGCTGCCGGCATCATCGCCCTCATGATCCGTGGTGTCTTCCCGGTCTGGGCGGGGGTTGCGATCTTGGTTCGGGACCTGGTGGTGCTCGTGGTCGGTTCCTACGTCTTGGCTCGCCACCGAGTGCGACTCGATGTGCGCTGGATCGGCAAGGTCGCGACCTTCTCGCTGATGGTCGCCGTCCCGGCGCTGTCGTGGGGTGCGTTGGACCTGCCGCTCGGGGCGGCCGGCACCACGATCGGGTGGGTGTGTTTCACCGTCGGCATCGTCGAGTACTACCTGGCCGCGTTCGCGTACGCCCAGGATGCCCGTCGTGCCCTTCGAACCGCGCCATGAGCCGACCCGGGTCGGTATCGTTCGCGCTGAGGGCCGTATCGGATGAGGAGGAGTTCTCATGGAATACCCGGAGCAGCTTCGCTACACGAAAGAGCACGAGTGGGTCCACGTCGAGGGCACGCGCGCGCGCGTCGGAATCACCGACTTCGCCCAGGACGCACTTGGTGACGTCGTCTACGTCGATCTCCCGGAGGTCGGGGCGGTCGTCGAGGCGGATCGACCGCTCGGTGAGGTCGAGTCGACCAAGTCGGTATCGGACGTCTACAGCCCCGTGAGCGGCACGATCGTCGAGCGGAACCCGTTGATCGACGATCGGCCCGAGCTCGTGAACGAGCAGCCCTACGGCGACGGCTGGCTCGTCGTGATCGAGGTCTCCGACCCATCCGGAGCAGATGCGCTGCTCGACGCTGCCTCCTACCGAACGTTGCTTGAGGGTTCCGCGTGAACACTCGACGCGAACTCAAGTATCGAGCCGAAGTCGAGGTCGGGTGAGAGACGGGCTCGAAGGTTGCAGCAGTCACATGTTGACCCTCGTGGTGGCGTAGGATAGCTTCCAGCCGACGTCCAGGATCGAGGGTTGCGCCCAACCATCGACCCACACCGGAGCGATGCGGCAGGGAGCTATTGACGTTGTTCTGTACCCGATGTGGACATCCGAACCGTGACGACGCGCGCTTCTGCGTCGACTGTGGCCATCCACTCCACGAAGACATCACGGTCACCCTTCCCGCGATCGAAGGCGACGATGAGGGTCACGACGAGTTCCCGTTCCCGCACGACGAGTTGGAGCGCGGACAGGCGCTCCTACTGGTCAAGCGCGGCCCCAACGCGGGCTCGACGTTCCTGATCGAGCAAGACACGACGACCGCCGGGCGCGATCCGGAAAGCGCGATCTTCCTCGACGACGTGACGGTCTCGCGGAAGCACGCGATCGTCGAACGGCGCGGCGAGGAGTGGTTCCTGAAGGACACGGGCAGCCTCAACGGCACCTACGTCAACGGCGAGCAGGTCGATGAAACGAAGCTGACGACCGGTGATGAAGTTCAGATCGGCAAGTTCAAACTCACGTTCTTCGCGGCGGAGTGACAGGAGCAGGAGGCGCATGGCCGGCACACGCAACTATCAGTCGATCGGAGAGGTCCTCGTCAACGTCAAGACGGAGTTCCCCGACATCACGATCTCGAAGATCCGCTTCCTCGAGTCCGAGGGGTTGATCACACCGGAGCGCACACCGTCGGGCTATCGGAAGTTCTACGCCGAGGATCTGGAGCGCCTGAAGTCGATCCTTCGTTTGCAGCGAGACGAGTACCTCCCGTTGAAGGTGATCAAGGAACGGCTGCTCAAGGCCGACACCGGCGACGAGGAGGAGCAACCGACGCTGGAGCAGGCGGTCGGTGGCGGGGAGCCCGGCGGCGGGTCCGAGGATCTTGCCGAGGCGCCGACGGGCCTGCAGATGTCGGTCGAGGAGATGTCCGCGGCGACCGGGGTGGATCGCGACAAGATCAAGGAGTTGGAAGGGTTCGGCATCGTGTGTTCCCACGGGCCCGAAGGGGGCAGGTACTACGACGGCGACGACTACGTCACGCTGTCGATCGTGAAGGACTTCCTTCGGTTCGGCATCGAGCCCCGACACCTGACGATGTACAAGCACTTCGCCGAACGCGAGTCCTCCTTCTTCGAAGCGCTCGTCGCGCCCACCCTGCGGCAGAAGAACCCCGACGCGCGTCGCGCGGCGACCCAGACCCTCGGGGAGCTCACGACGACCTCGCGGAAGTTCAAGCAGGCGCTCTTGCGCAACGCCTTGCGCGAACATCTGTCCGGCGTGTGACGTCGCTTCGCGCACGCGTCGTCACCGTCGCCACGGTCCTTGCGATCGCGGCCGCCGCCGTCAACGCCGGCGCGGCGACCAGGTCCTCGACGCCGCCCCCCACGCCGGTGCCCCCGCGCGGGAGTCCGTCGCCGTTCCCGACGAGCCTGGCGACGCCATCGGACCCGACGCGCGAGCCCATCATCCCGGCCGCCTCCGCGCTCCTCGCCGATCTCGACACGGGTCAGGTGCTCTATGCCAAGGATGCGGCCGTGCCGCGTCCCATCGCGTCCGTGACGAAGATCATGACCGCGCTGCTCACCCTCGAAACGCTGCCGCTGCACCACATCGCTCGGGTCGACCCTCGCGCGGTCTTCGAACGCAACGACTACGGCGCCTCGTCGACCCTTGGGCTCCGGGCGGGGGAGCGCATCAGCGTCGAGAACCTCCTGTACGCGCTTCTGCTGGGCAGCGCCAATGACGCAGCCGTCGCCCTGGCGATCGCGGTCGATGGCTCGGTCCCCGCGTTCGTCGCGCATATGAACACGCGCGCGCGACAGCTCGGCATGGTCCACACGCGGTTCTTCTCGGCCAGCGGCCTTGACGATCGGGGACATGCAACCCCGCGCGATCTCCTGCGCCTCGCACGGTTCACCGACACGAACGAGGCGTTCCGGACGATCACCGCGACACGATTCCGCCGGATCCCTGCGCCGCGCGGTCGGGACCGGGTCATCCAGAACCGCAATGCGTTGCTCTGGTTGTACGCCGGCGCCATCGGCACCAAGACGGGGTTGACCGACGAGGCGGGTAACTGTCTCGTCGCCTCGGCCATGCGGGAGGGCAGGCGCCTCGTCGCGATCGTGCTCGACGCGCCACGCGAGCCGTTCTCCTCGGCCGCGGCGTTGCTCGACTACGGCTTCGAGGGTTGGGATCAACAGACTCTGGTCCGAGCGGGGGAGCCTGCAGGCACGGTGGCGCTGCGGGGCGGCAGCGTCCAGGTCGCGACCGCCGCCGACCTGGCGGCTCTTGTGCCCGCTCGCGGCGAGGACGAGGTATCAGAACGAACGATCCTCGACCCCGCGGCGGCATTCCCGCCGGCTCCTGGCGAGGCGGTGGCGATCCTCGTCGTTCACCGCGGGCCCCGGGTGCTCGGGCGCGTGGCACTGGTCGTCGCGTCAGTGCCCCCGGCTCCGGCCAGCTCGGGGCCATGGTGGGCCCGGGCGGCGGGCGCGGTAGCGGGCGGCGTGATCGACGGTATCCGCGCGATCGCCGCTTGATGAGGGGTCCCACGATCCGCGGTAGCCGCCTGTTACCCTGCACCCGATGACGGAGGTCGCACGTGTCCTATACGGGCGCGAGGACGTTCGTCGCCGGGTGGCAGAGCTCGGCCGCACGATCACCGGGGACTACGTGGGGCGAGAGCCCGTGTTCGTCACGGTGCTGAAGGGCGGCGCGATGTTCCTCGCGGACCTGATGCGTACCGTCGCGCTTCCGGTCGAAACCCATTTCATGGCGATCAGCCGCTACGGCGCCGCCGAGGAGTCATTGGGGCGGGTCCAGATCCTGCTCGATGTCGACGCCGACCTCGCCGGCCGTGACGTCGTGCTGGTGGAAGACATCGTCGACACGGGGCTTACCTCGCGATACCTGCTATCGGTCCTTCGTGCCCGCGGGGCTGCCTCGGTCGAGGTCTGCACCCTGCTCGATAAGACGGTGCGCCGGATCGTGCCGCTGCGCCCTCGATACGCAGGCTTCGAATGCCCGGACGCCTTCGTGGTCGGCTACGGGCTCGACTTCCAGGAGCGGTACCGGAACCTGCCCGACATCCTGCACGTGCTTGATCAATCCGCGCTCCGCGCGGACCCGGACCTCCTGCAGTCCCTGATCGCCTCGGCCGCCTGAGGTTGCCCGTCGTCGTGGCCGCGGATACCCTGCCAGCGTGGCCATGGTCGAGATGGAGCTGAGCGGCGTGCGCGTGGAGCTACCCACGAACCAACCGATCGTGCTCCTGCAGGAGAAGGGTGGGGAGCGATACCTCCCGATCTGGATCGGTCCCTCGGAGGCCGCCTCGATCGCGATGGCGCTGCAGGGCGTCGCCACGCCGCGACCCATGACGCACGACCTGCTGAAGACGATCCTGGATGACCTCAGCGTGCGAGTGATCCAGATCGTCGTCACCGAACTCCGGGAGAGCACCTTCTACGCGGTGATCACCCTGGAACGTGCCGGCGAGCAACTCGAGGTGTCGGCCCGGCCCTCGGACGCGATGGCACTCGCAGTGCGCATGTCTATCCCGATCTTCGCGATGGAAGAGGTCCTGGACGAGGCCGCGATCTTGATCCCGGGCGAAGAGGACGAAGAGGTCGAGAAGTTCCGGGAGTTCCTCGACAATGTGACGCCGGAAGATTTCGCGTCGTGATCCGCCGGCCTGCTCAGCCGTAGAAGAAGACCGTGACCCACAAGACGCCGTCGACGCGTACCGCGCCGATCGCCACGTGACGGAACGTGCGATTGAGGATGTTCTGCCGGTGCGGCAGGGACGCCATGAACGCGCTCTCGAGGTCGCCGACGGTGCCGCCCGTCACGCCGACGTTCTCACCCCAGTAATGCCAGCGGATGCCCTTCAGGTAGACACTGGCGGGGCTCGCCGTGTGAAACAGCGATTGTTCCTGTGCCATCTTGAGGGAATGGTGACGGGCGATCTTGGACATCGCGCGGTCGATGTTGACGCCGGTCAGGGCGAAACGGTCGCGGCTGCCGTTGGTCGCGCGGAACATCGCATGGCGCTCTTTGTACAGACCGGTGCCTGCCTGTGCGGGTGCTCCGGGAAGCGCACCGAGCAGGGTCGCGACGGCCGCGATCGTGATGACGAGCCTTCCGATCCTTCGCATCGCTCCCGTGTCCCTCCGGTGACGTAGTTCCTCGTGACTAGCCGAGGCATCGGTCGGCACGAGTGTCTTCTTGAGCCACCGAACGGCCCTTTTCCGGTCGGGTTCGGGGGTTCCCTTGACGGAGGTGCGAAGGGCCCGTACGCTGCGGAATCACATGGTCGTGATTCCCTTTGGCTGATCCTTTCCCCGTGGAGCGTGTCGGTATGGTCGAGCAAGGTTACGCAGCGCCCGAGGTGTGCAAGATCGTGGGCATTACGTACCGCCAATTGGACTACTGGGCGCGCACCGAGCTCGTGACGCCGTCGATCCGAGATGCCTCCGGCAGCGGCACGCAGCGGCTGTACTCCTTCCAGGACCTGGTCACGCTGCGTGTGATCAAGAACCTGCTCGACACGGGGGTATCGCTGCAGCGGGTGCGCACCGCGGTCGAACACCTGCAGGCCATGGATCGCCCCGTCACGGGCGTCACCCTGATGTCGGACGGCCGGGGGGTCTATGAGGCGCACTCGCCAGAGGCCGTGGTCGACCTGCTCCGCAGCGGACAAGGGGTGTTCGCGATCGCGATCGATCGCGTGTGGGACGACGTCGAGAACTCCGTGTCCAAGTCCAAGAACAAACCGGGGCGCAAGGCGGCTGCCGGAGGCTCGTGAGCGCCCAAGCCGCGACGGAGCTGCTGCCGAGCGATCAAGTGCGCTTCGCACACGCCTCCGAGCGTCAGTTCGCGCGGCTGCTCGACTTCTATCAGATCGCCTGGGACTACGAACCGACATCGTTCCCGATCGCCTGGGATCGTGAGGGATCGCCCGTCCAGCGGTTCACCCCCGACTTCTACCTGCCGGAATTCGACCTGTACATCGAGATCACGACCTTGAACCAGAAGCTCGTGACGAAGAAGAACCGCAAGGTGCGCCGCCTTCGCGAACGCTATCCGGAGGTCCGATGCCGGGTTTTCTATCAGCGCGACTACTTGTCCTTGGTGACCAAGTACGGGCTCGAAGATGCATCCGGTTGACGAAGAAGCTCAAGCCGGCCCGGCCGTAGACTGCCCACCGTGAACTTCACCCCACACACCGACGACGACGTCCGCGCCATGCTCGCGACGATCGGTGTCCCGTCGATCGATACACTGTTTGAGCAGATCCCCGAGGGTCTGCGCCTCGCTGATCCACTCAGCCTGCCGGATGGGATTGCCGAGCAGGAGATCGTCGCCGATGTGCGGGCGCTGGCTGGCAAGAACCGCTCGGCCGAGGACCTTGTCTGTTTCGCGGGGCGGGGGGCCTATGACCATTACATCCCGTCGGTGGTCTGGGCGCTCGCGGGCCGTTCGGAGTTCTACACGTCCTATACGCCCTACCAGCCGGAGCTGTCGCAAGGGGTCCTGCAGTCGCTGTTCGAGTTCCAGTCGATGATCTGTGAACTGACGGCCCTGGAGGTGTCCAACGCCTCACTCTATGACGGGGCCACCGCCTTGGTCGAAGCCGCGCACATGAGCCGGACCGACGCTCGGGGGCGCTTCGTGCTCGCCGGCGGACTCGACCCGAGGTTGGTCGAGACCCTGCGCACCTACGGCGCCGGCGGCGGCCACGTGCTCGACGTCTTGGATGCGCCCCAGGGTGCCGGGGGCATCCCGCCCTCGATCGGTCCCGACGTCGCGGCCGTCGTCGTGCAGCATCCCAACGTCTACGGCGTGCTGGAAGACGTCCCCGCGTGGGCCGCGGTGGCCCACGCTGCGGGTGCCCGCTTGATCCAGGTCTTCGATCCGACCTCCCTTGGCGTGCTGGCGCCCCCGGGCGATCTGGGGGCTGACATCGCCGTGGCCGAGGGCCAGCCGCTCGGGAACCACCTCGCGTTCGGCGGCCCGTACCTCGGCATCCTGGCCGCTCGCATGAGCGACGTTCGGCGCATGCCGGGGCGGATCGTCGGTGAAACGGTGGACGGCGCGGGTCGGACCGGCTACGTGCTGACCCTCCAGGCGCGCGAGCAACATATCCGCCGGGAGAAAGCGACCTCGAACATCTGCACGAACCAGACCCTGATGGCGCTTGCTGCCACGATCTACCTGACCTGGCTCGGCCCCGCCGGCTACCGGGAGCTGGGGGAGCAGTGCGCCGCGAAGGCCGCCTATGCCCTCGCGCGCCTGACCGAGGTTCCCGGCGTGCGGGCTGCGTTTGCCGGAACGTCGGTCTTCAAGGAGTTCGCGGTCCGGCTCTCGAAGCCGGCCACAGAGGTGTGCTCGCTGCTCGCTGAGCGAGGCTTCCTCGCAGGGGTGCCCGCACCCTGGGTCGGGCCCGATGTGCTGCTCGTCGCGGTCACGGAGCAGCGGACTCGCGCGGAGATCGACGCTTTCGCCGGCGCGATGGCGGGGGTGCTCGGGTGAGCGACCTCGGCGCCCCCGTTCGCCGAACTGGCCCACCCGGAGACGGCACGATCAAGGATGTCTCGCGCCCGGGTCGCCGCGCCTCCTCCTTCGCGGCGCTGGACGTGCCCCCGGCACCGGTTGCCTCCACGCATGCGCGAACGTCGCCGGTCGGGTTGCCCGAAGTGGGGGAGCTCGATCTGGTTCGCCACTACACACGCCTGTCTCAGGAGAACTACGGCCTCGACACCGGGTTCTACCCCCTCGGGTCGTGTTCGATGAAGTACAACCCGAAGGTTGCCGAAACGGCTGCGGGCCTACCGGGCTTCGCTCGCCTGCATCCGCTGCAGCCTGCCGAGACCGTGCAGGGCACCCTCGAGCTCCTGTGGCGATTGGAACAGGCCCTGTGCGAGATCACCGGGATGGCGCGTGCCACGCTGCAGCCCCCTGCCGGTGCGTGCGGGGAGATGACCGGTCTGCTCATGATGCGGGCCTTCCACCAGTCCACCGGGGCACCGCGCCGAAAGGTCCTCATCCCCGATTCGGCGCACGGGACGAACCCCGCGAGCGTGCAACTCGCCGGCTACGCGGCCGTCGGGGTGCCATCGGATGCCCGTGGGCTCGTCGACGTCGACGCCCTCGAGGCCCTCGTCGATGAGGATGTCGCCGGCCTCATGCTGACGAACCCGAACACGCTCGGCCTGTTCGAGCGGGATATCGAGCGGATCATCTCCGCCGTGCACAGCGTCGGCGGGCTCGTCTACTACGACGGCGCCAACCTCAACGCGATCATGGGGCGCACCCGGCCCGGCGATATGGGATTCGACATCGTGCACATCAACACACACAAGACGTTCGCCACTCCCCATGGGGGTGGAGGCCCGGGGGCCGGCCCGGTCGGTGTCGTCGAGCGACTGGTTCCGTTCCTGCCCGTGCCTCGTATCGAGCGGCAGGGCGACCGCTATCGCCTGGTCGAGGACGCGCCCGCGACGATCGGTCGCATGCACGGCTTTCACGGCAATGTCGGCGTCCTGGTGCGCGCCTACGTCTATGTGTTCCTGCATGGGAGCGACGGTCTCCGAGCGGTCAGCGACCGTGCGGTGTTGAACGCGAACTACCTGGCGACGCTCGTGCGCGACGCCTTTCCGCTGGCGTTCGGCGAGGGGCGCCCGATGCACGAATTCGTCGCGACCGCCTCCGCGCTCGAACGAGAAACGGGGATCCGCGCCATGGATGTGGCCAAGCGCCTGATCGACCTCGGCTTCCACCCCTCGACGGTGTATTTCCCGCTGGTCGTCGACGAGGCGATGATGATCGAGCCCACCGAAACGGAGTCCAAGGAAACCCTGGACGCGTTCGCGGCAGCGCTCCTGCGAGCTGCGGGCGAGGCGCGGGCCGAGCCGGCGCTCTTACACGACGCGCCCACCACGACGCCGGTCGGACGTCTCGACGAGGCCCGGGCGGCGCGGCACCTGGTGCTTCGCTGGTAGGACTGCGCCACAAAGTGTTTGCGTCTCGGCGATTCATGCGACTAGTCACGACGGACTACTTGCGTCTCAAGCCTGCGGGACGCTCGCCGATGAACCGGGGGAGCGGGCGGCGCACGGTCGCCCCGTCCACCTGGAGGCTTCGAGATGCGACGTGGTCTGGTACGGATCGCCACGGCGTGTGCGCTGACCCTTTCGCTGGCCACCATGACGGCCACGATGGCGCCGGCGGCCGGCGCGACCCTTCGACGTGAACGGATGCTTGCGTGGGTCAACCATTCCCGCACGGAGCACGGCGTGCGGAAGCTCGTCATGCGCGAGTCGATCGTGAAGGTGGCCCGCAAGCATAATCTGGAGATGGCGCGGAAGCGATCGCTCGTCCACTCCAGCGACCTGGGCTACAAGCTTCGATACGTGGACTGGCACACGTGGGGCGAGAACATCGGCGCTGGTGTCGACCCGTACGGCCTGTACAAGGCGTATATGGCCAGCCCGGACCACCGCGCGAACATGCTCGATCGGCACTTCGATCACGTGGGCATCTCGTTCGTGCTACGTGGCGGGATCCTCTGGTCCACGATGATCTTCTACGGCTGAGCCTGGACGACACGAACGAAGGCCCGGGCGTTATGCCCGGGCCTTCGTCGTATCCGTTCGTTCGCTAGACGACTTCGTGGCGACCGCGGCGGCGGCTGACCCCAAGGCCCAACAGGCCCAGGGCGAGCAGCGCCAGGGTCACCAGGCCCAGACGCAGGGCGTCGGAGCCGGTGAAGGCGGTGGGCGGTGGCGGCTTCGGCGGGTTGTGGATCGCCTCGACGATCGTGACGACCGCGTCGTCATCGGCCGACACCGTCTTGCCGAGCACGTCCGTGCCGGTTGCCGTGCCCACGTTGGTCACGATCGGCGGGTTCGCCGGGAGGACCCAATCCTTCGTCAGCGTGACGGTCTCGCCCGCGGCCAGTTCGGCGATGTTGCCGATGTGGCCGATGACGTCGTCGTCGACGCTCACGTCATAGAGGGTCGTGTCGCCCGTGTTGGTGACCTCGTAGGTGTAGGTCACCGTGTCACCGGGCTGGCCGCTGACGGGGTTGACCGTCTTGACGATGTCGATCCCCGGGTGGATCAGGTCCACGAGGTGTGAGTCCTCGTCGGTCGTGCTCCGGCCGTCATCGGCCGTGCCCTGGACCGTCGCCGTGTTCGGCAGCGGATCGGGGTCCTCGGTCGTCACGAGGTGCGTGCAGGTGTAGGACCACGTCTCGCCGGGCTCGAGGATGTCGTTCCCGTTGTCGCCTGAGACGTAGACCGGTGCACCCTCGTTGCAGTTCGGGTCGGTCACGGTCACGTCGAACAGCGGCTCCGGCGTCGTGAGCGACACGTCGAAGGTGTAGGTGATGGTGTCACCCACGTGGGCCAGGTCGGGCCCACCCTTCTGGATGTCGATCCCGAGGTCGGGGCAGTTCACCGTTATCGACGCGCCATCGGAGCCACCATCGCCGTTGCCGATGGTGACCGTCGCGGTGTTGTCGATCACGCCACACGTCGTGGCGTCGGTGTCCGACGTGATGTGCACCGTGTAGCTGGTGTTGGCGGCCATGTCGCCGAAGGCGCAGGTGAGCTCGCCGGTGGCGATGTCGCAGAACGCCGCACCGGTGCCACCATCGATCGACCAGTCGAGGCCGGCGTTGGTCGGCAGGGTGTCTGCCAGCATCACGTCGGTGGCGGTGCCCGGCCCTGCGTTGGCGACCGTGATCGTGAAGCCAACCTGATCGGCGGCATCCACCGTCTCGGCGTCTGCGGTCTTGATCACCGAGATGCCGGGGCAGTCAACCGTGATCGAGACGTTGCCCGTGGTCGGGCTTCCGTCGTTGGTCGTGGTCGCGCTCGCTGCATTCACGACTTGACCGCAGGTCGCGGCAGTCGTAGGCGATGTCAGGTGCACGTGCTTGGACGTACCGCTGGCCATGTCGCCGAAGTTGCAGGTGAGCACGCCGCTTGCGATCGAGCAGCCGGCGTCGCTGTTAGCGGCGTCGATCGTCCACGCCAGTCCACCGTTGGTCGGCAGGGTGTCGTGCACGACGACTCCCTTGGCGGTTCCGGCCCCGTTGTTCGAGACCGTGATCGTGTACCCGATCGTGTCGCCCGCGTTCACGACAGAGTCGTCGGCGACCTTGGAGATAGCCAGAGCTGCGCACTGCACCTCGATGGTCACGATGCCTGTCGACACCTGTGTCGTGTTCGACGCATCGACGGTCCCAGTGTTGCTCACGGTCCCGCAGGTCGCCGATGTGGTCGGCGAGGTGATGTGGACCGACGCGCTGGCGCCGGAGGCCAGGTCGAACCCCTTGCCGCCGCACGTCAGGACGCCTGTGCTGATCGCGCACGACCAGCCACCGGTGGTGGATCCCACGCTCCAGGTGAGACCGGGGTTGGTCGGAAGGCTGTCCGTCATCACGACGTCGAATGCCTTGCCCTGGCCGCTGTTCGTGACCGTGATCGTGTAGCCGATCGGCTCGCCGGCGTTCACGCTGCCCTTGTCGGCGGTCTTAGCGATGCCGAGATTGGGGAACAGCACGTCGGTCGTGCAGTCGGCGGTGTCAGAGAGCTCGGTGGCCGACTGCGCCGCCGTGGCCGTAGCCGTCACGACGTTCGTGATCGGGTCGGGCGTGGCGGTCAAGGTGTAGGAGAACGAATGGGTCTCCGATGCGCCGCCCGCCAGGGAATCAGCGAACGAGGCTGACAGATCACCCAGGATCGTGTCGTTGACATGGATGTTGTTCAGCGTGTCCTCGCCGGTGTTCTCCACGGTGATCTGATAGGTGATGGTGCCACCCACCGAACCGGTGGCGGGGCAGGACTTGAGCACGTTGAGGCCGGGGAACAGGATGTTACCCGCCTGCTTCAGCGGAACGGTCTGCTGTCCGACGTTGATCTTGCTGCCACCGACAACGTTGGCGTCGTCGAGGTTGGCGTGGATGTTGCCCGTCACGCTTGTCTCGAACGGGTCGCACCACAGGTTCGTCACGAGGCGGACGATGAGCTGCTCGCTCCCGTCCAAGCCCGTCACCCGGACCGTTGCCGTAACGTCCTTGCCTGCGGGGGGTGGACCCGACTCGCTTTGGATCGACACGGTCTCGTTCCCGTCGAGGTTCTTGTTCCCCGAGTCCGGCGAGTTGAGGGTCGCGCTCACGAGGTCGTTGATGCCGACCATCGAGCCCGACGTGGTGGTGCCATCGAACGAGAACTTGAGGTCGATGTCGCCGTTGGCGGCGCCCGCATCGACCGTCACGGCTGCGAAGTAGACGATCTTGTCGCCGCACGCGAAGTCTTGGCCCTCGAGGGACTCCTCGACGCCGTTCGGCCCGATCGAGCGGTTGCCGTAGCTACCGCCGACGCCGGTGGCGTGGTTGTAGGAGGTGTGGCCGGCCGCGATGAAGTCGACGCTCACGGCGCCCCCGCTGAGGGTGGCTGCCGCCAGCTGACCTCCACTCGTGGTCTTGGCCTGACCCATCGTCAGGGTCGGCGCGCCGGCATTGGCCGCCGGGATCACGGCCTGGCCGAGTCCGATGGCAAAGACCAGCAATGAACAGAAAGCGGTCGTGAACGCCCTCCGGCGTCCGCGACCGTGCCGAGCGGTGGTCCGCTGCGATCTCATCTCGTTACCCTCCATGTGAGTGCTCCGTTTCCTCAGAGGCCTATGGATCCGGGTGGCTCGAGCCGAGGTCATGCGCCCGATACCCGTCTCCCCACGTCAGAAAATACGCCGACCACTCGGGGGACACCATCGGGCGAAAGGAGTGACCCTTGACCCCCCCGGGGGTCGTAGTCCGTTCGGACGCCGTACGCCGAAGTCTCGCGGCGGATGCCACTGGAGACAAACGTGCTGCTCAGGGACGCGCGAGCGGGGGAGCGGCCTAGACCCGCCGACGAGCGGCCAGCAGGAGGCTCACACCCAGCAGCGCAAGGAGCATGGCGGCGGTTGCCGTGGCGGTGGTGTCCAAGCCCGTGAAGGCCGTGCCGCCACTATGACCTCCGTGACCCGATGCCACGATCGTTACCGTGGCGTCGTCGTCGGCCGACACCGAATGGCCCGAGGCATCCATGCCCCGTGCGGTGGCGGTATTGCGTACCCAGATGTTGGTCCCCGAGACGGTGCGGTCGGCGTGCAGCGTGATTGCGTGGCCCGCCTGGAGCTGCGCGATGTCGCCGACGTGGCCGAGATGGTCGTCATCGATCGAGATGTCGCTTACGGTGGCGTCGCCGACGTTGGTGACGACGTACGTGTAGGTGATCGTCTCCCCGAGGGTCCCACTGACCGGATCGGGGGACACCGAGATCGAAAGGCCCGGGTCGAGGATCCGAACCGTGGCGCCGTCACGTGCCGTCACCTTCTGCTCGGTGTCGGTCCGGGCGACGACGGTTGCGGTCGCGGTCAGCGGATCGGGGGTCGCGGTGCCGACGGCGCGCGCGCAGCGATAGGTCCAGGATTCACCGGCATCGAGGGTGGCGTCGCCGTTTCCGTTGCCGATCTTCATGGGGGAGCAGCCCGGACCCGTGAGGTCGACAGACCCGAGGGCAACCTCGCCGTCGTTGCGCACCCGCATCGAGAACGGGACGCGGGTTCCGATGCGCGCGTATGCGGGGGCGGTGGTCGCGAGCGTGATCGACGGGGTGCACGCGACGGCGTCGGTCGCGGTCGCGTGGTCGTCTCCGGCCGCGGCGGCGGGCTCGTCGCTGGCGGCGACGGACGCCTTGTTCATCAGCGCGCCACACCGGACGTCGCCGGTGACCTCCACCTCGAACGAGACCGCGGCGATGCCGCCTGCATCCAGCGCATCCCGGGTGCAGCGCACGGACCACGACGGCGGCGCGGGAGGGAGCTGCGAACTCGTGACCGTACAGCTCCCGCCGGGGAACTGCGGCGCCACCGTGCGAACGGCGAGCCCTCTGGGAAGGTTGTCCTGCACGACCACCTTGTGTGCCGATGCGGCACCCACGTTCGAGACCGTGATCGTGTAGGAGAAGCGATCGCCGACCGAGAGACTCCCACCCGCGTCGGAGGACTTCGTGATCGTCAGGTCGGGGGAGGCCGCCGCGTGCGCCGCGGGAGCCAAGAGTCCCGCCAAGGCGAGCATCATCGCCGCGGCGGTTCCGAAACGGGTGATCGCGCGCCGGAGGCGCCTCGCTCCGTTCTGACCCATCCTTGCCCCTCCACCACCTCGAGGCTCGCTCCATCAGCAAGCCTCCAACGGTGCCGACGACCCTACGGGCCTGCGCCGGCCTACGTCATCGGTCGAACGACGCGACCTCGTCACCAGCCGAACGCCGACGTCGCGGCAACCCTGGCAGCCCGGGGCACCCGACGCAAACGTTCTCAACCTCTTTTCCGCGTGCACCTGCTTTCCTCAACATTCCATAATGTGCATTATGGGCGTTGGAGGTGGGAAGGCTTCTCACAGTCGTGGATTGGACCGGAAGCGCAGTTCGAGACCCCACAGGGTTACTTTCCACAACGCCTCGGCGACGATCGAGCGCGAGATCTTCGACTCGCCGAACGCGCGGTCGCGAAACGTGATCGGTGCCTCGCCGACGTCGTAGCCGAGCCGGTGGCTCCGCATCACCAGTTCGACCTGGAATCCGTACCCATCTGCCGCGAACGGTCGCCGCATGAGCTCCTCGAGCAACGCGATCCGGTAAACGCGATAACCGCTCGTGGCGTCGTGGATCGGCAGCCCGAGCATGAAACGCGCGTAGATGTTGCCTGCGCGAGAAAGCGCGATCCGGGTCCGGCTCCAGTTCGTGACCGACCCGCCGGGGATGTAGCGGCTCCCGACGACGAGGTCGTGGTGGTCGGCTGCGGTCAGTAGGCTCGCCAGCTCGGCGGGATCGTGCGACAGGTCCGAGTCCATCTCGATGGAGACGTCATACCCCTCGGCGACCGCGATCTGGAAGCCCTCGAGGTAGGCGCTGGATAGTCCGGACTTGGTGGGTCGCTCCCGCAGTCGAACCCTCGGCTCACGTTCGGCGATCGCTCCGGCCAACGCCCCCGTGCCATCGGGCGAAGAGTCATCGACCACCAACACGTCGACCCCCGGGGTGGCGAGCACGCCGCGGATCGCCGCCTCGATCGTGTCGTGCTCGTTGTAGGTCGGAAGGATCGCGAGCGCCCGCAGCGGCGCCGGCAGCGGCCCCGGAGCGGGTCGCGCGATCGAACGCCGTCGAGGCAGGAGGAATGACATCGCGATGACCACCACACACAGCAGAGGCACCCAGTCCCCAAATCGCACGAACACCGTCTGCGCGTTCGAGGCCTGGACCTGGCCCCGAAGGATAGCGGGCTGAAACAGCGCGGTGCGGCTGGTCACGGCGCCCCTCGGGTCGATGAACGCGCTGATGCCGGACACGCCTGCATCCACGACCCAGCGTCCCGTCTCGACCGCGCGCATCTGACTCATCTGCAGATGCTGCGCCGCCGCCGCTGTGAACACGTACGACGCGTTGTTGACCGGCACGATGAGGAACTCGGCCCCCGCCCGCACGAACGCGCGCGGGATGGAGGGGAACGCGTTTTCGAAACAGATCGGCGTCCCGTAGGACGGCACGCCCGGCTGCGCGATCGGGTCAAACCCCTCCCCCGCCGCGCGGTCGATCGGGATCTGGTTGATCGCGTCGAGCCACTGCAGCCGACCACGAAACGGGACGTACTCGCCGAACGGCACGAGATGCACCTTGTCGTAGCGATCGACGAGCCGGCCGTGCCCATCGAAGGCCAGGACGCTCGTGCGCTGAGAACCATCCTGGTCGTTGACGACCGCCCCGATCGTGGTCGGCACCCCGACGGCCGAGATCGCGTCCTGCACTGCGGCCAGGGTCGCGGGGTCGCTCGTAGCGGCGGGATCGAGCGCCCCCTCCCCCCACACGGCAAGGTCGGGCACAGGCCCGTTCGCGAGGGTTCGATGCGATTCGATGTTGCGCCGCGCCACCGTCAGATCCTCTTGCACGGTCGAGATGCCCGCGGGCACGCGCACGTCGATCTGCACCACCGCGATCGATATGGAGGGACCACCCATGACCGCGGCCGGCAACGCTGCGGGCGCGAGCACGGCGAGCAGCGCCAGCACGGCAAGGATCAACCGGTGTCGCCCGGGGCCGTCCCGGGCCACGAGGGACGTCGCCGCCGCGTTGACGAGCACGACGACGAACGTCACGCCCCAGACGGCCGTCAGCGCTGCCAAGGGCAAGAGGGTGCGATCCGATACCTGCGACACCCCCAACGAGACCCACGTGAACCCCCCCAACGGGAACATGCCTCGGATCCAATCGAGCACCGTCCATGCCGCGGCAAGCGACAGCGCGTTGACGATCGGCCGCCCGGGACGCTGCACGATGACGGCCACACACCCGAAGGCCGCGATGGTGGCGGCCGACAGGATCACGAGCGCCGTCCAGGCGAGCTCGCCGAACAACAGGACCCAGTACAGCGACGCGCCGTAGAGACCCACACCGAAGCACAGTCCGATGAGCGCAGCGCGTGGGACGGTCGAGGTCCGCAGAAGCAGCAGGAGGGGCACGAGCCCGACGAAGGCCACCGGCCAGACGCCGACGGGCGGAAACGCCAGCGAGGTGAACAGCCCTGCCGCCGCGGCGATGCCGCAGCCCACGAGCAGTGACGGGCGCCCGCGGGCGGTCACGCCATCAGGCGCAGTCGCGGCAGAGCATCTTCTTCTTGTCCGCGAGCTGGCTCCGGTGTTTCACCAGGTAGCAACGCTTGCACATGAACTCGGTCTCTTGCATCGGCACGACCTTGGTCGCGTCGAGCGGCTCGGCACGATCGTCGCGAACGAGCTCGACCGGGATGACCTCCTCGTCCTCCACGACCTCCTTGGTCGTCTCGGTCGCCTCCTGTTTCGCCAGGATGTCTTGGAGCGACTCCACATCGGGCAGCCCCGGTTCCGGCGTGACCGTCGTCTCGGCGAGATCCTCCGGGGTCGGCTCCGCGTCGTCTTCGTCGATCGAGGGTTCCTCGTCGTCCTCGACGAGGTCGTCGATGTCTTCCGCCATGGGTGTTTCCGTCCTTCGTTCGGGGCCCGAGTGTCCTCCGCCTCGGCGCGTGGCGCGCGCATCCTACACCGGCTTCGCGGAAACGATGGCAAACGCCTCGGAAGGCGCACACGAAGAAGGACCCAAGAGACCTTTGGGTCCGCGACGCCGGGGCGCCACGTTCTCTACTCAGCCTCTTGGGTCCGGCGCCTCCGCCGGGGCGGCGACGCAAGGCGCACGGTATCCAACGCTCGTCGCGACGGTCAAGTCGGCCGGAGAGAAAGAGTGACAAGATGCCGCTAGGCGAGCCACACCTCTCGTCCGAGCGACACGGTCAGGATCGGGCGCAACGCTCGAACGTCTGGGGCTTCCAACGGATCGGTGTCGTAGGCGGCGAGATCCGCGTGCATCCCGGGCTCCAGGATCCCCTTCTTCTCTTCCTGGTGGGCGAGGCGGGCGCTCCCCGCGGTATGCAGCTGGATAGCCTCGATCCGCGTGAGTTGCTGTGTGGGGTCGTGGTGATGCTCGAGTGCGTGGATCGTGAGCCACGGATCCATCGGCACCACCGGTGCGTCGGAGCCTACGCCGAGCACCACGCCGCGCTCCAGGAGCAAGCGAACCGGGTTCATCGCGCCGGCCCGCTCGGCACCGACACCCTGGGCGTACAGCGCACCGGGGTGTCCCCACGCGAGGTCGAAGGACGGCTGCATCGAGACCGCCAACCCGAGCATCGCCGTGCGTTCGACCTGCTCGGCGCTCGGCATCTCGAAATGTTCGATCCGGTGCCTGCGCGCGCGGAAGTGCCGGCGCTCGCGCGAGTCCAATCGCTGGTAGACGTGCTCCCAAGCGGTCAGCACCTGTTCGATCGCGCGATCCCCGATCGCATGCATCCCCACTTGCAGGCCGGCCTCGTGCCCGTCGTGGAAGAACCCCTCCAGGACCTCATCGTCGAAGTAGGTGACGCCTCGGCCCGTACCGTCTGCATACGGCAACGACAGCGCAGCCGTCCGGGCACCGATCGACCCGTCGACGGCCAGATCGCCCCCGATAGCGCCGAGCCCGAGCTCGGCCGCCTTCGGGACATCCATTGTGCCGAGCACCACCACGACGGCAAGCGGCAGCCGAGCGCGATGCGCGAGCAGGACCTCCACATCGCGCATCCCGGACTCCCGGGGTAACGCCATCTCGTGCACCGTGGTGACCCCCCGCATCGCCGCAAGCCCTGCGCCGAGCAGTTGCAGCTCCTCGATGTGGTGCACCGTGCGTGCGGTCGCGACCCACAGACCGACCAGCTGATTGGCCTCCTGCGTGACGCGCCCCGTGGGGCTTCCCTTTGCGTCGCGCTCGACGCCCCTGGCCTCGAGCGCGGCGGCGAAGGTCAAAGCGGCGGAGTTCACGAGCGCCGTGTGCCCGTCGGCGCGACGGATCACGAGCGGATCGGCGGTGATCGCATCCAGCTCGGCGAGTGCGGGCAGCGTCGGATCGCCCCACCGCGTCTCGTCGTAGCCCTGCAGCGCCACGACCCGCTCCGTTTCACCGGCCGCACGGGTCGCGGCGATCGCGAGGAGCTCGGCACGGGAGCGGGCCGCGGCGACGTCGTCGTTGGCGATGGCGGCTCCCGTGCTCGTCAGGTGCACGTGGGCGTCGATGAACCCGGGCATGATCGTAGCGCCCGGCAGCTCGACGATCCGATCCGCGGCCGGCGGGTCCCCGGTTCCAACACGCTGAACGTGGCGGTCATCGATCAGGAGCCACTCCCCCGTGCGGGGGTGCCCGAACGTGTGCACGCGTGCGGCGCGGTAGAGGGTCCTCACGACGTGCGGATGATGCCACGGCGATCGCCGCCCGGGACGGAGGTCCCGCCGATCAAGGCGAGGATGTCTCCGCCATCGGAGACGAACGAGCGGCGCTTGGCGTCGTTCCCGTGCAGGCCGAGGTCCCCAAGGGCCTCGAGCCAGGCGCGTTCGGCGCGCAGCACGGCCCCGCGGTCACCGGCGAACACGACATCGTCCACCCAGCGGATCGGGGCGAGGCCGGCGGCACGCGCCCGATCGTCGGCGATGGCCAGGACGGCTTCGGCGAGATGGGCGGAGGGCGCCGGTCCGATCGGGAGGCCGTCGATGCCCAGGCCGTGGCATCGGTGAAGCGCCGCGAGCACCGGGTCCAGGAACCCGCCGGCGTTGCGCACGGCGATCCGCAGCGCCCGCTCGCCGATCGAGGGATAACAGGACGCCACGTCGTTCACGACGACCAGCGCGCCGGGCGTCACCGCCGCGCGTATGGTGCGACTCCACGCTCGACGCGCCGAGGGCCACGGGCGCGATCCCAATGGATGACCGAAGGAGCGCGGTCCGACCAGAGGCCGGGCCAACGCCAGACGGGTTGCCGCCGCATAGGTTGCCTCCTCGCCGGGATCGAGGATCGTCAGCCAACGGGTCCGGCCCGCAGGCGAGATCCAGCGTTCGAGTCGCACCGCAACCTCCTTCGGTTCGTCCCGAGGGAGGTGGGGTCGCTGCATCTGACCACACCGGCGTCCACCCGCGCGATCCCCGGATCGGGGGATGTCGGGCTCACCCGTGGCAAGCGCAACCCCTAGGATGTGCCCGTGCTCGACGACCGCGACCTCGCCATCATCGTGTGCCTCCAGGAGGACGCCCGCGCCACCTACGCCGACGTCGCCTCCCAGGTCGGTCTCTCGGCTTCCTCCGTGCACGAACGCGTGCGGAAGCTCGAGGCCGCAGGGACGATCCGCGGGTACCGAGCGGTCGTGGACCCCGAGTCCATCGGCCTCATGGTCACCGCGCTGATCGCCGTCACGCCCCTGGACCCGCAACAGCCCGACGACCTGCCGGAGCGGCTTGCGGATTTCCGCGAGGTCGAAGACTGCCTGAGCGTGGCCGGCGAGGCCAACTACGTCCTCAAGGTCCGCACGCGCAGTACCAGCGACCTCGAAGAGCTCATCCGTCGTCTGCGCGAGAAGGCGGGGGTCGCGACCAGGACCACGATCGTGCTGTCGATCCCATACGAAGGTCGTCCCGTTCGGCCCTGAGCCACGCCCGGCGCTCGCCGGCATGCCGACTATCCTGTGCCGATGCGGCTGTTCAACTCCCTAACGCGTCGGGTCGAAGACGTCGTTCCGGTCGAGCCGGGTCACGTGAAGATGTACGCCTGCGGTCCGACGGTCTATCGACACGCGCATCTGGGCAACCTGCGCAGCTTCATGCTGTACGACCTGATCCGCCGGGCCTTGGCGTTCGAAGGTCTGGACGTGACCGAGGTGATGAACATCACCGACGTGGGGCACATGACAGATGAGTCCTCGGTGGAGGCCGTCGACAAGATGCAGCTGGCGATGGAGGACGAGGGCTTGACGCCCGCCGAGATCGCCGAGAAGTACACGACCGCCGTGTTCGAAGACGCCGCGGCCCTCGGGATCCACCCTGCCGATCGATACCCGAGGGCGACCGAGTACATCCAGGAGATGATCGATCTCACCGCCACGCTCATCGACAAGGGCCACGCCTACGTGGTCGACAACGGCTCCGTCTACTACGACGTCGCAAGCTTCGAGGGGTACGGCAAGCTGTCGGGCAACACGCTGGAGAACCTCCGCGAGGGCCATCGGGATCTCGAGACCGATCCGCAGAAGCGTCACGCCGCCGACTTCGCGCTGTGGAAGGCGGCTGGTCCCGGACGCCTGATGAAATGGCCGAGCCCGTGGGGCGACGGGTTCCCGGGCTGGCACGTCGAGTGCTCGGCGATGTCGTTGAACATCCTGGGCGATCGCTTCGATGTCCACACGGGTGGCACCGACCTGCGCTTCCCGCACCACGAGGACGAGATCGCGCAGTCCGAGGGCGCGGTGGGCCACCCGGTCGTCTCGATCTGGGTCCATGCCGGCCACCTTCGCCAGTCGGGGCAGAAGATCGCGAAGTCCACGGGCAACGTGGTCCTCGTGCGCGACCTACGGGAACGCGGGTTCGATCCGTTGAGCTTCCGCTGGCTGTGCTTCCAAACGCAGTACCGCTCCGAGATGGACTTCACCTGGGACGCGATGTCGACCGCCGATCAACGGGTCAAGCAGCTGCGCCGTCGCATGGCCGACTGGGCGCCAGGTACGGATGGACGGGGCGTCGCCGCCGCGGCCTTCGATGAACGATTCCGCGCTGCGCTGGCCGACGATCTCGCCATGCCGACAGCCGTCGTGGTGGTCAACGAGTTGGTGTCGTCTCCAGACGTGTCCGACGGTGAGAAGTACGGCCTCCTGTCCTCGTGGGACGACGTGCTCGGGTTGGACCTCGCGCGTGAGGCGACCGCCGGCTGGGAGCCGAGCGAGGAGATGCGGGCGCTGGTGCGCGACCGAGACACGGCGCGTGCTGCGAAAGACTTCGCGACGTCGGATCGGATCCGCGACGAGCTCACGGCGATGGGCCTCGAGGTCATGGACACAGCCGGGGGCACCAAGATCCGGCCGCGCGGTTGACTCAGTCGACAACGACGAGATTCCGCGGCGACCTGTTGAGCTCCTCGAGCCCGTCCGCGGTCACCGCGACGATGTCTTCGATCCGCACTCCGAGCCGCCCGTCGAGGTAGATGCCCGGCTCGACGCTGAACGTCATGCCGGGCTCCAAGATCGTTGTGTCTCCCTCCGCGGCGTACGGCGGCTCGTGCACCTCGAGCCCGATCCCGTGGCCGGTTCGATGGAAGAACCGCTCCCCATACCCGGCGGCCACGATCACGGAGCGCGCCGCGCGGTCGACCGTCTGGATCTCGACGCCGGGTCGGACCGCGCCTCGCGCGGCCGCCTGGGCAGCCGCGACCACGCCGTGCACCTCGATGAGCTCTGGGCTCGGCTCCCCCACCGAGAGTGTCCGTGTCATATCGCTGTAGTACCCCTCGAACACGCCTCCGAAATCCAGCACGAGGGCGTCGCCCCCTGAAACGACACGACCGGTCGGCTCGTGGTGGGGCGAGGCCGCGTTCGGCCCGGATGCGACGATCGTGAACTCCGCGCGGTCGTGTCCGTGCTCGACCAAGAACCGTGCCAGATCGGCCGCGATGTCGAGCTCGCTCCGGCCCGCCAACGGCGTGACCAGCAGGTCCGCCAGGGCGGCGTCGGCTGCGGCGCCGGCGCGGCGCAGCGCGTCCAGCTCCGCGGCGTCCTTGCGGGCTCGCAGTGCACCGACCACGGGCCGTGCGGACGTCCAGGTCGCCTCGGGGGCGGCGCGTTGCAGAGCCAGCACGTGCACACCCCAGATCCGGTCGCCGAGCGCAACACGAGCGTCCGTGGGCAACCAGGCAGCGATCGCCGCATAGGGGTCCTCCCCGTCGGGCCAGGCGATGACCTCGACGGCTGCGGCCCCGGGCGCATCCAGTGCGAGCGGCCGCTCGAGCATGGGGACCAGGAGCCGCGGCGCCGATCCAGCAACGACGATGAGAAACGTCGCGCGCTCCAACGGCATCGGTTCGTAGCCGGTCAGGTACGCGAGATCCGGCGAAGGAGCCACGACGAGTGCGTCGAGATCCTCCGCGGCCAGACGCTCCGCCGCCGTCGCGAGCCGTCGCGCATGATCGGCGTGCACCAGTCACACCTTCAGCAGTATCTGTTGGGGCACGATCTGAAACGTCACCGGCGTCGTACCCAGGGCCACGCCATCGGCCACGACCGGTTGTGGCCGCGGCGCGGTCACGTCGATCTTCAGCTTCGCGCGCAACTCGGTGATGTGGGGATCCGGCACATGGTCGCCGTGGCGGAAGATCCGCGGCAGCAGCCGGTATGCGTCGGACTTCGGACCGGTGAACACCAAGGCATCGAGGACACCGTCACCGGGGAACGAGCGCGGCGAGAGCCGGATTCCCCCGTCCGCGAACTGGCCGTTGCCGATCACCACGCTCCAGGCGCGTGTTTGGACCGTCTTGCGATCGGTGCCGATCGTCAGCGTCTGCACCCTGGTGCTGGCGTACGCGCGCCAGAACCCGAGGAACCGACGCAGGTTCCCGCCTCTGCCTGCGCGGCCGGCGGCGATCGTGGCCGCCGCGTGGAATCCGACCGCCGCGATGTTGTGTGCATACCGGATCACGCGTTGCCCGTCGGCACCGGTGACCGCGATCTTCATCACATCGAACGGATACGTATGATCGCCGGCGAGATGCGCGACGGCGCCGGCCACGTCGCGCGGCAGACCGAAGCTCAGGGACAGATCGCAGCCGGTGTTGGCCGCGATCACGCCCAGCACGGGTGCCTCCACGAGCGGGCGGCCGTCTCGGAACAACCCGTTCACGACGTCTTGGACCGTCGCGTCGTCGCCCACCGCCGTCACGAAGCGATATCCCTCCTCGAGTGCGGCGCCGCTCAATCGCGAGAGCTCCTCGGAGGTGTCGGCGACCTGCAGGCGATACTCGAAACCACCGGCCGCAAGGGCGCGCTCGACCTCGTCGGCGACCCGTCGATCCCCCGTCCGCGGATCGATCAGGACGGCCAGGGGCCCGAACGGGCTGGTGGTGACGCTCATCGGGCGCTCATCGTATCGACACGCCGGAGTAGCCGACGACGCCGTGCCCGACGGCGTCGCGCGCCTCCCGCACCACCGGCGCCACGGCGGGCTCGGCGACCTCTTCGATCTGACGCAGAAGGTCCATCAGCTGCTTGCAGTTGCGAACGAAGTCTCCGGGCGCCATCTCCGTGTCCTCCAACAGGTCCTCGAGGGCGGTGCCCTCGGCCCAGGCCAGGATCGGATCCGCGAAGCCGGGCTCCAGCTCGCGACACAGCTGCACCTCGTGCGCGTCCTCTGCTCGCCGGATCAGACGCCATAGACGCTGCAAACGCTCGTACGCCTCGGCCAGGGCCGGTGTCGGGAGGTACCCGGGCAGGGGCGTCCGCTCGCGGGCCTCATAGACCACGGTCGACGCCAGGGCGGCCACCTCACCTGGTCGCAGCCCCTCGAACATGCCTGCGGCCAGCGCCTCGCCCACCAGGAGGTCCCCTTCTCCGTAGATCCGGGTGAGCCGCCGGCCCTTGTCCGTCAGCGTCCAGCCCTCGACATAGCCGAGTTCTTCCAGCACGCCGAGTACCCGGTCGAAGCGGCGAGCGAGGGTCTCTGTGCGCAGCTTGATCCGACGGTCGACGCCCGCGATCTGTTGCTGCAGCTTGTCGGCGCGCTCGGCCCACCGCTCGTGTACTTTGCGCTCGGGGCATGAGCGACACGGGTGGGCGTGCGCCGCTGCCTCAAGGCGCGCCGCCTCGCGCTCCACGGCGGGGTCCGCCGCCTGCGAGGAACGCCGTTTCGGCGTCCGCACGTGCAGAGCGGTCAGCGAGGCGGCGACGTCGCGACGGTACCTCGCGCTGCGGCTCGACCCGGACCGCGGCAGTTGGATCCTCGTGAGCGCCTTCGGCGCCTCGTGAAAGTCCTGAACACCCAGCCGGAAGAACGAGCGATCGTCGGTCAGAACGGTGGGCCGGCCCTCGCGCACCGCCAGCACCACCGCCAACGTGCCACCCTGTTTCGTCTTGGGGACCGCGATCACGTCTCCCGGGTGCAACCCGCCCACCGCGACGCGCACGTCGTCGGTGCGCGAGGACTCTCTGCCCCGGCGGTCCTCCTCGCGGAGCTGTCGCGCGTCGCCGAGCAACGACCAGTATTCGTCGAAGTTACCCAGATGGCAGTCGATGTTCGTGCGGTAGCCCGCGAGCGCCTGTCGATCGCGTTGCTTGGCCCGTTCCAGCGCGACCACGCCACGGTCGGCCAGGAACTGCGCGAACGAGCTGTTCAACATATGGTGCGCCTGCTCCGGGTTGTAGTTGCGCACGAGGTTGACGGCCATGTTGTACGAGGGCCGGAACGACGAGGTGAGGTCGTAGGTGCGGGTCGCGGCGAGCCCGGCGACCCGCTCGAAGGGCACCTGTCGCTGGTAGACCACGACGGCGTGACCCAGCGCGTCGATCCCGCGGCGGCCGGCCCGCCCGGTCAACTGCGTGTACTCCCCCGGCGTCAACAACTCATGGCGCTCGCCCTGGAACTTCCATAGGTCCTCGATCACGACGGTCTTGGCGGGCATGTTGATGCCCAGCGACAGGGTCTCGGTCGCGAAGAGAACCTTGATGAACCCCGCCTCGAACAGCTCCTCGACAGTCTCCTTGAACACCGGCAGCATGCCGGCGTGGTGAGCGGCGACACCCGCCATCGCCGCTTCGAGGAACATCGGGAAGCCCAACGCCACGAGGTCGGCATCATCGATCCACGCTGCGCGCGCCTCCGCTCGCGAACGGATCTGCTCCGCCTCCTCCCACGTGGTCAGGCGCACGCCGGACTCCTGCAGCCACCGCACGCTCTTGTCACACCCCGCGCGGCTGAACACGAAGTAGATCGCGGGCAGCATCCCCGCGTGCTGCAGGGTCTCGACCACGTCCTCCCGCCGAGGGACGTACGCCCGGCCTTCGTGGCGCGGAGTAGGCCTGCCGCCCTGCCGACGGCCTGTCGACCGGACGCGTACCTCTTGTCGATCGAGCGCGACCACGTAGGGGTTCGCGACGAGCTCGCCGTTCTGTTCGACGTGCATCGGGTGCAGTCGCCGTCCGACGAGGTAGTGATGCTCCAGCGGCACGGGTCGTTTCTCCTCGATCACGACCTTCGTCGTGCCGCGGAGGGTGCCGATCCAGTCACCGAATTCCTCGGCGTTGGAGATCGTGGCTGACAGGCAGACGACCACGACCGATGCGGGCAGGTGGATCAAGACCTCCTCCCAGACGGCGCCCCGATACGGATCCTGCAGGTAATGCACCTCGTCCATGACGACCGACTGGAGGCCCGTGAGTGTGCCGCTGCGCTCGTAGAGCATGTTGCGCAGCACTTCGGTCGTCATCACGACGATCGGCGCCTCGCCGTTGATCGTGTTGTCGCCGGTCAGCAGGCCGACCCGATCGGCTCCGTAGGCGGCCACGAAGTCGCCGAACTTCTGGTTCGAAAGCGCTTTCAACGGTGTCGTGTAGAAGCACTTGCGGCCGGCATCGAGGGCACGCTCGATCGCGAACTCCGCCACCACGGTCTTGCCGGAGCCGGTCGGTGCCGCCACGAGCACCGAGGAGCCCGCCGCCAGCGCATCGATCGCTTCCCGCTGGAAGGCGTCCAACGGGAAGTCGTAGCGCTCGGCGAACGCCGCAGGCGAGGTCACGCAGGCAGTGTAGGGGGCGCGCTACGGCTCGACGCCGCAGGCTGCGAGGTGGCTCCGCAGCAACTGCGTGAACAGCGCGGGCGCCTCGATGTTCGTGAGGTGCCCAACCCCGGTGAGGATCTCGAGCTTCGCGCCAGGGATCGCCGCCGCCATCGGTGCGGACACGTCGGCCGGGATCAGCCGATCTCCGTCGGCGGTGATGACCAGGGTGGGGACGTCGATACTCGCCAGGTCGGGTGTGGAGTCCACACGCGCCGCCATGCCGAGGGCGGCGGCCGCGATCGCGTCCGGGCTCTGGTCGCCGATCCAGCCTTTGACACGTTCCTGGAGTTGCTCCGGCGCGTCCTCGGCGAGCAAGGGAGGCGGCGTCACCGCCAGCACGTTGCCCTGGGCCCGGAGTCTCGCGGCCAGATCCCGGCGGCCCTGCGCTGCGTCGGGGGCGTCGGCGCCGGATCGCGTGTTCGCAAGCACGAGCCCGGCCACACGCGCATGGGCGGTTCGCCACAGCTCGAACGCGACGTAGCCGCCCATCGAGAGGCCGCAGACGACGAACCGATCGAGCCCTGCGCCGTCGGCGGCCTCGATGCACCGTGTTGCGGCGGCGGCCATCGTCATCGTCGAACCCGCCGCGGGTGCCATCCCGAACCCCGGAAGATCCGGCGCCACCGTCCGGGTGCCGAGTCGCTGTCCCTCCCACATCCGCGCATCGAGGGGGAATGCATGGATCAACACCAGCCCGTCGGTCATCGCACCGCCTTCGCGTTCGGGCCGACGAATACGGACAGGGACGCCGGAGCCACCTCGATCGTGGCCGGAGCTGGCCCGATCCGCTCGCCGTCGGCATAGACCATCACGCGGCGGTCCGACTCGATGTGAATCCGCCGCGCCCGGGCCATCGTCACGGCCGGGTGGGTCACGTGTGTGCCACGGAAGACCTGCGGGAAGGCGCGCAGAAACGTCGTCTTGCTCACGGCCCGCAACATACAGATGTCGAGCATGCCGTCGACGATCGAGGCGTCCGGTGTCACGCGCATCCCCCCGCCGTAGCTGATCGAGTTGCCGACCGCCACCAGCATGTGCTGCCCGTGCACGACCTTCCCGTCGAGGTCGATCGTGAACCCCGCGGGTGTGAACCGCGACAGGGTCTTGATCAGCGCCGCCACGTAGGTGCCCGTGCCGCCCAGCCGGATCGTCATCGCGTTGGCCGCCTCGTTCACCTCCGAGTCGAAGCCGCAGCTGGCGATCGCGACGTAGTGGCGTGAGCGTTCCTCGGTGCGGACGCGGGCGGTGTCGATCCGCGTCACGGTGGCGTCCGCGACCGCCCGCACCGCCGTTTCCAAGTTCTTGAGCCCGATCGAAGCGGCGAAATCGTCCGCCGTCCCCGACGGGAAGATCGCCAGTGTGGTGTCGGTTCCAACCAAGCCGTTGGCGGCCAGGCCGACGGTTCCGTCGCCCCCGACGCATCCGACGACCGCCGCGCCGTCGCCCGCGGCTCGACCCACCTTGGACTCGAGGTCCGCCCCGGAATCGGACAGGACGATCTCGTGGTCGACACCGGCTGCGTGCAGGAGGCGATCGACCTTGCCGAGCACCTTGCCGGCCTTCCCGTGGCCGGCCGTCGGGTTGGCCACGACGATCATCGAGCCGGCGGCCACTCGAACCTCCGCTAGGATCCGCTACCGCTAGGCAGGCCCTGGAATGCGGGCAATGGGATCCCGGCGGCGGCCGCGATGTTCTCGTACTTGGTCCATCCGTGCTGGATCAGCGACTGTCCGGTGTCCGAGGACCGCTGGGCCTCGGCGGCCAGGGCTTTGGCTTGATCCGGGGAGGCTATCGCCAGCGCGGTTAGACGCGCGGCGACCGCGAGCGATCGCAGTCCGGCGGCGACCTCGTCGTGGGCCGAGGTGATCACGTCGGTCTGGCTGAGATCGAAGCCGTGGTTGCCGATCGCGTCGGTCAACGTGAACTTCTCGAGCGCGGACGCCGCATGGTCCAGTTGTTTGGCGAGCGTGTCGAGGTCGGTGGCCTTCACACCGGGATCGGTGCCCTTGGCGATCGCATCGATCGCCGGGGCCAGGCTCGCGGCGACCTGCGGCGTCGCCGAGCCTTGGACCGTTCCCACCGTGGACAACGTCGGCTCGAGCGTGGCTTTCCAAGCCAAGATCCCCTGCTGCTGTTGGGCCCGGGTGGCCGCGGCCGCCTTCGCGTTGCGGTTCTTGTCGAGGCCCTCCCATACCCACCAGCACATCGACACGAGGAAGACCCCGGCGATGAACGTGGCCATCAGCCGCACCCACGTCCGTTGCGCGAACGGCTTTGGAACCGGCACCGGGCCACGCTTCGGCGCCCGCGCCGGCTGCTTCGACTTCGTCTTGCCCTTGCCCTTGATCGCCATCTAACTCGCCTTCGACGTCCGTTTCAGGAAGCGGCCGATGATGATAGCCGCCTCGTAGAAGAGATACATGGGGATGCCCAGGGCAAGCATCGTGTACGGGTCGGAGCTCGGCGTGACGATCGCGGCGAACAGGAAGATCAGGAAGATCGCGTAGCGCCGGTACTTCGACAAGGTTTCGGGCCGGACGACACCCACGAGCTCGAGAAACACGAGGAGCACCGGCAAGAGGAACGACAGTCCGAACGCGAGCGTCACGAGGAACACGAACCCGAGATATCGGTCGAAGCTCAACAGCGGTACCACGCCGTTGCCCGCGAACCCGAGCATGAAGCTGAAGGCTTTGGGCAAGGTGAAGTAGGCGAACAACGCGCCAAGCACGAACAGGAGGAAGGAGGAGACGACGAACGGGATCGAGTACTTCTTCTCTCGCGACGTCAGGCCCGGCACGATGAACGCCCACAGCTGGTACAGCAAGATCGGCAGGGCGAGCCCGATAGCGATGAACATCACCGTCTTCATCTTGACGAGCATGCCGTCGATCGGGCTCGTGAACACGAGCTCGCAGCCCGAAGGCCCGGCGAGGTGTGGGTTCTGCAGGACGAACGCGCAGTAGGGCTTGCGGATGATGTCCTTGAACGGTTCGTAGAGGAACCACGCCACGACCGCCGCACCGCCGACGGCCCACAAGCAGATCACCATCCGGTGGCGGAGCTCCGTGAGGTGATCCACCACCGACATGTTGCCGGCGCGCGCCTCCGGGCTCTTGCGGGAAGGGATGAGCTTCATGCGCGTTCGGCCGGTGGACCGATCAACCCACGGCAGTGGGGTCGTCCGATTCGGGCATCGCCGACGCCGACTCGGGCGCGGGGGCCGGGCGCGGCGCTCGATGCACGCCCGGGGCCGTCGGGGATGCCGCGGGGCGACTGCTCTCGGTGGCCGCGTCGGCGTCGAAGTTCACCATGCCCTTGATCTCGTCGAGGTTCACCATCCCCTTGACGTCCTCCTGGATCTTGCGGAACTCGCGAAGGCCGCGGCCCAGCTGGCGCGAGAGCTCGGGCAGCCGTTGGGGACCCACCACCAACAACGCGATGATGAGAACGACGAGCAACTCCTGGGGACCGATGTTCAGCATGGGGTCTTCTACCCCCTATCGTACCCCCGCCTTCACCGACGGGGGGCGGCTCCGGGCGGTCGTAGCCCGTCTGCGCGCTCGCCCGCGCGAGAGGCGCCCCGGGATATGTCGGCGGCCAGATCGCCTACCTCATCCTGGAAGCGTTGCGCAGCACGGCCCACCTGGAGCAGTTCGGACACCAGGAACGCCAGGAAGGCGCCGACGAACATCACGGTGACCAAGGACGCTAGGAGCACCACGGCGATCCACACCTCACGGATGCTACCCCGGCGCACGACCGAGGGGCGCCTCAGCCGCTGTTCGCGAAGAACTCGCGGATATAGGAGTCGTCTTCCAACTGGTAGTGGAACTCGATGATGTCGTCGGGCGTGAACGACGGTCCCGCGGGCCGAGGGTCGGATTCGTCGGCGTCGTTCGCATCGAACAGCTCCGGGTGCACCGGCGCGAGCGCATCGTCACGGTCGATGTCGACCCCCGCAGACACAAGTAGGGCAACGATCTTTCGATCAGCGCGCTTCTCCACGGCGTCCTCGCACTCCGGGCACGTGAATCGATAACTGCCCTCGCGGCCGTTCGACCGGACCGAGAGCAGGATCGACTCAGGTCCCATATCCACTTCGCCGCAACGCGGGCAAGTTGTCCGGATCGTGGTCATCTCACCCGCAAACATCGGCGACGATCCGGGGGGGCTTGAGCGTCTGGGCGGTCGTTTCCGACAGGCCCGCAAGGGGTTCGCTAGCCCGTATACCGACCTAGGGTCAGCTTCGCCTGCGTTCGGATCTCGTCTCTGACGGATGCGGGCTCGAGCACTTCCACGTCCGCGCCCAAGCGCAGGAACAGGCGAGCCGCCCAGGTGATCTGGCGGGTGGGCAGCGTCGCGATGAGGGCCCCGTCCGGCTCCTCGACCGGGTCGGTCGCGACGTAGTACTCCGCCACCCATCGCGCCGCGGGGCGCAACCGAACCCGGATCTCCACATCCTGGGCGCCTGGGGTGTAGAGGGGCCGCCCGGCGCCCGCCAGGCCGCGCACCTCGAAGACGTCTCCCGTCGGGGCCGAGGAGTCGATGCGATCGACCCGAAGGAGCCGCTCGTCGTCGATATCGACATCCCACGCGGCGACGTACCAATGGCCGGAGCTCGCGAACACCACCTCCGGGTCGATCGTGCGCGTCGTCCGCTCACCCGTGCTCGCGGCCGCATACGTGATGCGGAGGCGCTCGTGGGCTTCCGCCGCCGCACGGACCTCGTCCAGGTAGGGAGGCGCTTCGCCGGCCTCGGCCGCCGCGATGCCCGCCGCATCGCCGAGCGTCTCGGGTCCGAGCGCCGCGCGGAGCTTCCGCAGCGCTTCGGTCAACGCCGGCGCGCCGGGTACGCCCGGTGTCGCGGAGAGCTCGGTGGCGCGCACGTACACGGCCAGGGCCTCCTGCCGCGTCAACCGCAGCGGCCGGGCGAAATGGTCGGCCATCGCGATCCACACAGCGCCGTCCTCCTCGATGTCGACATCGATCAGGTCGCCGGGCCCGTAGGGTGGAAGGCCCGCGAGGAACAGCATTTCGAGGTCGCGGCGTAGCTGCGGGACCGGGATGTCGAACAGCGCGGACGCGCTCTGCAGGGTCGTTCCCGGATGCTGGATCAGATAGGGAACGACGACCAACATGCGCGCGAGGCGCTCCTCGACCTTCACGCTGGCCCGGCGCCGCTTATCCATCGAGGACCGCCTTCACCCGGCGCACGACCTCGTCTCGAAGGTCCGCCGGTTCCAGGACCTCGGCCTCAGGCCCATAACCGAGCACGAGGGGCGCGAGGGTATCGGGATCGGCCGCGGGGATCGACAGGATCGTCCACCCGTCGTCTCGGCGCTCCTCCCGAACGGCACCGGGCAGGCTCGCTTCCGCCAGCACCGTTGCCGCGGGGCCGAAGGCGAGCCGGACGAACGATGCGCCGCCGGCGTTCCACGGCCCCGCCTCGACGTGGTCGATCGCGCGGAACCCCGTTGGTGGCGCGGTACCGGGGCCCACGTCGGTCGGCCCGCTGATGACGCGGGACAGGCGGAACGCGCGTATCCCGTCGCGATCGCGATCGTGTCCTACCAGGTACCAGTGGCCGCCTCGGAACACGACGCCGTAGACGTCGATCTCGCGTTGCCCGGTACTGCCCGTCGCCGTGCGGTACTCGAATCGCACCCGCCGCCGGTCGCTCGCGGCGCCCGCCGCCGTCAGCAACCGATCCTGCTCGGTGTCGCTCTCGACGGCCAGCGGCCCGCCGGCGGTTCCCGTGAGCAGACCCCCCTCCGCGCCGTAGAGCAGCTTGCGAACGCCCTGGGCGACGTCGGTCGCCTCGGAGCCGCTTTGGGCCGCGAGGTACAGCGCGGTGACCTCCTCGGGGGTAAACGAGATCTCGGGTAGGTAGTAGCGGTCCTTCGAGATCGTGTAGCCCTGCTCGACCTCCCAGATGTCGGTGCCCGTCATCTCCAGGGGCACGCCGTATGCGCGCAGGCTGTCCTTGTCACGCTCGAACTTGCGCTTCACGGACTCGATGTTGTCGCCCTGGTAGGCCTCGAGCGTCTCGCGGATCTGATCGAAGGTCAGCGGCGTCGGCGCCTCGAGCAACAGTCCGACCAGGTTCAACAGCCGCTCGAGCGGTTCCATCGCGTCTTGGCTGACCATCGTGCGCGATGATAGCCGTGGGATGCGCGAGACCGGGCAGGAACGTTGATCACCTTCGACACCGGGGTCGTGCGGGCGATCTCAGCCGGCACCACCCCGACCCTTACGGTGGAGACCGCCGACGGGCGCCGTTGCTTCGCCGAGGTGCCCCTGCCGATCGGAGACGTGTCGGATACCGACGTCGTCTGCTTCGTCGCGACGAGCCTCGACGTCGGTCTCCGACACGTCGACCTGACGGTCGCCCTTGGCGCGTGGCCGTGTGACGCCCCGAACCCCGCGGGCCCTCTCGGGTTGGCCTCCGCGCCCGTGATCGTCCTGCCCGATGCGACATGGACGGATCTGGCGACGTCCGGAGCGTTGCGTGCGGGCCGCCACGCAGCATGTCTTCGGCTGCCGCATGACAGGTCCTCGCTCGGCCTGCGGATGCTCGATGCCGTGACCGAGGGCATCGATGTCCTGCTCATCGAGGGTGGGTCCGGGGCGCACCTCCGGGTCGCGCGGGCGCTCGGTGGCCGCCCCATCGCGGCGCTGCCGTTGTCCGATCCCGCCGCGATCTCGTCGATGCTGCGGGGCTGCGACGTGGACGTGCTCCTGCCCGTGCCGGCGCTCGAGGAGCCTGCGCGCACCCGCCTGCAGGCGACGTTGGGGCCGATGGCGCTGGAGGCGATCCATCAGCTCGTCGAGGTCGACCCCGCGCCCGCATTCGCACATTCCCGGCTCGCGCTGACCGGGGCCTCGCTTGAGGCGATGGGGGCGGGTGCTGCCGGCGTTCTGGGCGGTCGCCTCGTGGACGGGAACCGACGATGGCGCGCCCAGCTCGACACGTGATCACATGTGGGCGATCAACTGCTCCACACGCTCGTCGGTGGCTCGGAACGGATCCTTGCACAGGACCGTGCGTTGCGCTTGGTCGTTCAGTTTCAGGTGCACCCAGTCCACGGTGTAGTCGCGACGCTTCGCCTTCGCCTGCCGGATGAAGTCGCCACGGAGCTTGGCGCGCGTTGTCTGGGGCGGTTGGCGCATCGCGAGCTCGATCTCGTCGTCGGTGACGCACCGCTCGACCTTGCCGCCGCGCTCGAGCAGGTAGTAGAGCCCGCGGCTGCGGTTCACGTCGTGGTAGGCGAGGTCGAGCAGGGCCACTCTCGGCGACCCGAGCGGTAGGTCGTGTTTGGCCATGTAGCGCTCGATCAGCATCCGCTTCGTTACCCAATCTACCTTGCGCACGAGCCGCTCGGTCTCGCCGGCACGCAGTGCCTCCAGGGCGTCGCCCCACTCGCGCAGCAGGAGTGCGGAGGTGTCGTCGGCACCCCGGCGCTCGATGAACCGCGCCGTCTTCTCGTAGTACTCGGTCTGCAGGTCCAGTGCCGAGACCTCGCGACCGTTGGTCAGTTTCACGGTGCGGGTGCAAGTTGTGTCGTGGCTGATCTCGCGGATCGCGCGGATCGGATTCTCCAGCGACAGATCGCGCATCACCGTGTTCGCCTCGACCATGCGAAGCACCAGGTCGGTGATGCCGACCTTCATGAAGGTCGTCCATTCGCTCATGTTCGAGTCGCCGACGATCACGTGCAGGCGGCGATAGCGCTCGGCGTCGGCGTGCGGCTCGTCGCGTGTGTTGATGATCGGACGGCTGCGCGTCGTGGCGCTGGAGACCCCTTCCCAGATGTGCTCGGCACGTTGCGCGATGCAGTACTGAGCCCCTCGTGGCCCGTGCAGTACCTTGCCCGCCCCACACCAGATCTGGCGGGTCACGAAGAACGGGATCAACACGTCGGCCATCCGCGCGAACTCTCCCTGCCTCGTCACGAGATAGTTCTCGTGACACCCGTAGGAGTTGCCCGCGCTGTCGGTATTGTTCTTGAACAGGTACACGTCGCCGGCGATGCCTTCTTCGTGCAGACGAAGCTCGGCGGCGGCCAGTAGGTGCTCGAGGATGCGCTCACCCGCCTTGTCGTGGGTGACGACCTCGCGCACGACGTCGCATTCGGGGGTCGCGTATTCCGGATGGGACCCGACGTCCAGGTACAGGCGGGCGCCGTTTTCCAGGAAGACGTTCGAGGAGCGCCCCCAGTGCACGACGCGTCGGAAGAGATAGCGCGCGACCTCGTCGGGCGACAGACGCCGCTGCCCCCGGAAGGTGCACGTGACGCCGTACTCGTTCTCGATGCCGAAGATGCGCCGGTCCATACGCGTACAAGCGTATGCCGCGGCGACGCGAACGACGGTAGCGGGCTCAGCCCGCCAGCGCGGCTTCGATCTCTTCGGGGGTCAACCGGCGGAACTTCCGCCGGTGGGTTCGCGTGCGATCGAGCACGCCGGCCTCGATCTGCTCGGCAGGCACCTCCCGTGTCTCGGGCACGGTGGCCAGGACCGTCACGGCGGTGCGGACGGCGGTCGCCAGATCCCAGCCCACGACATAACGATCCTTCAGCGCCTCGGTGAGGTCCTCGGCATGGCCGCCCATCGCGACATAGCCCTGCTCGTCGGACACCGACCCGTCGAACAGGATGTGGTAGATCGACGAGCCCGTCTCGTCGCCGTCGACCTCCCCGACGAGGAGCTCGATCTCGTAGGGCTTCATCTGCTGGGTGAAGATCGACGAGAGGGCTTGCGAGTAGGCGTTGGCGAGGTCGCGCGCCTTGACGTCTTCGCGGCCGTACTGATACCCGCGGAGGTCGGCTAGCCGGATCCCGGCGATCCGCATCTCCTCGAACTCGCTGTACTTGCCGACCCCCGCAAACGCCACCTGGTCGTACACCTCGCTGATCTTGTGCAGCGTGGTGCTCGGGTTCTCGGCCAACAGGAGCAGGCCGTCGGCGTATTCGAGCCCCATGACCGACCGACCCCGCGCGATGCCCTTGTGCGCGTAGTCGGAGCGATCCTTCATCATCTGCTCGGGGGCGACGTAGGGCATGAAACTCACGATGCGCCTCCCCGTGCGGCAACCACGGCCTCGACGGCCGCAGCCACGTCCGCCTCCGCCACGTCGCTCGCGCCTTGGGCGGTGACGATGACCATGATCGGCCAGATGTGCCGGGCGATGTCGGGTCCGCCGGTCGCGCTGTCGTCCTCTGCGGCGTCGATCAGCGCTTCGGCCGCGACCCGCAAGGCCTCGTCCCGAGTCAGCCCGGCCTTCCACCGTTTCTTCAAGGAGTTCTTCGCAGGCTGGCTGCCCGAGCCGGTGGCTTGGTAATCGTCCTCTTCCCAGCGACCGCCGGTCGCGTCGTAGTAGAAGATGCGGCCCTCGTTGCGTCGGTGGTCATAGCCTCCGAACAGTGGCACGACGATCAGACCCTGCATCGCGAGCGGGAAGTTACCGCGGATCATCTGAGCGAGACGGTTCGCCTTGCCTTCCAGCGACAAGCGGTCGCCCGTGATCTTCTCGTAGTGCTCCAGCTCGAGCTGGAAGAGCTTCACCATCTCGATGGCCTGGCCCGCCACGCCCGCGATCGCGATCGCGCTGTAATCGTCGGCGGCGAAGACCTTGCGCATCTTGGCATCGGCGATCAGATTGCCGGCGGTCGCTCGGCGGTCGCCCGCCATCACCATCCCCCCGTCGAACTTCAACCCGAGGACGGTCGTGCCGTGCGGCACGGGGAACGGCGTGTCGGTGAGCATCGCCGGCAACGCCTCTGGTCGCTGACGGCCGACCAGTTCAGCAAAGCTGGGGCTGGACCCGAACGGGATGCCGAGAGGCAGCTCGAGGGCCCCGCTCACTGGCCGCCCTTCTGCACGTAGGACTTCACGAACTCCTCGGCGTTCTCCTCGAGCACCGAGTCGATCTCGTCGAGGATCTCGTCCATCTCGTCCTTGAGCTCGGCCGCCTTCGGCGAGGAGGTGACCTGACCGGCGTCCTCAGCTCCTTCGGCGCCGGAGCCGCCCTTCTTCTGGATCCGCTTCTGTTCCTGCTCGGGCACGTGGGCTCCTTTCCGAACCGACATCCTACCGCCGGGCCGTGACAGGGCCGGCAGGCGCGGGTGGGTTCTAGCCCTGGAGGCGGTCGATCAACTCGCCGGCGCTGCGGCACGCATCGATGAGTTCTTCGACATGCTCGCGGGTGCCCTTCAAAGGCTCGCGCATCGGGATCCTCTGCAACGTGTCGCGGCCCGTATCCATGATCACGGAGTCCCAGGACGCCGCGGCGATCGCGTCCGGATACCGGGAGATGCACCGTCCGCGAAAGAACGCGCGAGTATCCACCGGGGGCTCCATGATCGCGAGCTCGACCTCGGCATCGGTGGTGAGGCGTTCGACCTTGCCCGCGGCCGCGAGACGCTCGTAGAGTCCTTTGTCGCGGCGCACGTCGTGATACTGCAGATCGATCGCGCGAAGCTTGGGGTCGCCCCACGCGAGCTGATCACGTTCCCGATAGCCCTCGAGCACGCGGAGCTTGGCGACCCAGTCCAGCTGGGCGGCCAGCGTCATCGGGTCCCCCTCCAGTCCGGCCAGCACCGATTCCCACCGAGCGATCACCTCGCGGTTCTCTGCCGTGTCGTCCTCGCGGTCGACATACTTGCGCGCCAGCTCGAGGTATTCCGCCTGGATCTGCCAGGCGCTCATACGCCGCCCGTCGGCCAGCTCCAAGGAGGCCTGCAGGTCGAGATCGCGCGAGACCTCATGGATCGCCGCGACCGGGCTGACGAGGGAGAAGTCGGGCAGGAAGCCGTCTTCGATCATCTTCAAGACGATCGCCGTCGACCCCATCTTGAGGAACTGCGCGACCTCGCATTTGTTCGCGTCGCCGACGATCACGTGCAGGCGCCGGTACTTTTCCGGGTCGGCATGGGGCTCGTCACGAGTGTTGATGATCGGGCGCTTCAGGGTGGTCTCCAGCCCGACCTCGGTCTCGAAGAAGTCGGCGCGCGCGGTGAGTTGATACCCGCGGGTCGCGCGATCGTCCCAGTTGCCTTCGAAACCGACCTTACCCGCGCCCGTGAAGATCTGCCGGGTGACGAAGAAGGGGGTGAGATCGCGGACGATATCGGCGAACGGGGTCGCGCGATCCATCAGATAGTTCTCGTGGGTCCCGTAGGAGTTGCCTTTGCCGTCGGAGTTGTTCTTGTAGACGGACAGACGCGGCGCGGCCGGCATGTCGAGCGACAAGACGTCCAGCGACCGCTCCAGGATGCGCTCCCCCGCCTTGTCGTGGACCACGAGGTCGCGCGGCGAGAGGCATTCCGGCGTGGAGTACTCGGGATGCGCGTGATCGACGTAATAGCGCGCCCCGTTGGGCAGGATCACGTTGGCCAGACCGAGGTCTTCGTCGGACATCTCCCGGCCCGGTTGCGGCTCGAACCCCCGGGCGTCGCGCATCGGCGACTCGTCTTCGTAGTCCCACCGGATCTTGCGCAGGCTGCCGGCGTAGGACGAGATCAGCATCGAGCTCGACAGCACGGGGTTGAAGTCTGGTTGACCGGCCGCGGCGATGCCGTATTCGGTCTCGGTCCCCATGACCTTCGGGATGGCCATGACGGCACCTTACCCCGGACGTGTGGCTACAGGTACTGTCCGGCGCTGACCCGCTCGACCTGTCGGCCGTCGCCCTCGGAGCCGAGCAGCGTGCGCACGTAGACGATGCGCTCGCCCTTCTTGCCCGAGATCCGGGCCCAGTCGTCGGGGTTGGTGGTGTTCGGGAGGTCCTCGTTCTCCTTGAATTCATCCCGGATCGCGTGGAAGAGGTCCTCGCCCTTGATGCCCTTCTCGCCAGTGGAGAGGAACCGCTTGATCGCGTCCTTCTTCGCACGTCGCACGATGTTTTCGATCATCGCGCCGGAGTTGAAATCCTTGAAGTACAGGATCTCCTTGTCACCGGAGGCATACGTGACCTCCAGGAACCGGTTCTCCTGGGAGTCGGCGTACATGCGGTCGATCGTCTTTTCGATCATGCGGTGACAGGCCGTCTGGACGTCGCCACCGTAGCGTGCGATCTCATCGGGGTGGATGGGCACGGACGGGTGTAGGTACTTGCCCATCACGTCCATCGCCTGGGGCCCGTTGGGTCGCTCGATCTTGATCTTCACATCGAGGCGCCCGGGGCGCAGGATCGCCGGATCGATCAGGTCCTCGCGGTTGGAAGCGCCGATCACGATCACGTTCTTGAGGGTTTCGACGCCATCGAGCTCGGACAGGAGCTGCGGCACGATCGTGGACTCGACGTCGGAGGAGATGCCGGTGCCGCGTGTGCGGAAGATCGAGTCCATCTCGTCGAAGAACACGATCACGGGCAGGCCCTCCTCGCTGCGTTCCTTCGCCCGGATGAAGATCTCGCGGATCTGCCGCTCCGTCTCACCGACGTACTTGTTGAGCAGCTCGGGTCCCTTGACGTTGAGGAAGTAGCTGCGCGCGTCGTCGCGACCGGTGCGCTCGGCGACCTTCTCGGCCAGCGATTTGGCGACGGCCTTGGCGATCAGCGTCTTGCCGCACCCGGGCGGACCATAGAGCAGCACACCCTTGGGCGGCTCGAGCTCGTGCTCGTTGAACAGCTCGGCGTAAAGGAACGGTAGCTCGACGGCGTCGCGGATCAGGTCGATCTGGCCCTCGAGCCCGCCGATGTCCTCGTAGCTGATGTCGGGGATCTCCTCGAGCACGAGCTCCTCGACCTCTTCGCGGGGCAGCTGCTCGGTCACGACGACCGAACGCGGGTCGAACAACGCCGCGTCGCCGGCGCGCAGCCCGGTCTGCAGGAGGTCGCCGGCGAGGTAGGCGACGTGCTCGTCGTCGCCGCGGCCGAGCACGATGACGCGGTCCTCGCCCAGGCGATCCTTCACCTTCACGACCTCACCGGCCCCGTCGGGCGGGAGCACCTCGACCACGTTGAGCGACTCGTTCAATACCAGCTGGGATCCGGGGACGATCGCGGCGATGTCGATGTCGGGAGCGGGAAGCACGCGCATCTTGCGCCCCGCCGTGACGATGTCCAGCGAGCCGTCGTCGTTCGGATGCAGGAACACGCCGAAGGTCGCGGGCGGCTGGCTGAGCTTCTCGACCTCTTCGGCGAGCGCCTCGATACGCTCGCGCTCCGAGCGGAGCGCATCGGCGAGCTTCTGGTTCTGACCGGTGGCCCGAGCGAGCTGGTTGCGCGTTTCGACCAGCTTCTCTTCCAGGACCGCGACCTGACGCGGTGAGCTCGACAGGCGCCGACGAAGCAGCCCGACCTCTTCCTCCAGGAACTTCACCTGGGACTGCAGTTCGTGGACCTGGTCTTCGTACCGCTCGATCTGCTCGGTCATCGGGTCACCTCCCGTGCAAGCGCCGGAGTTTATCTCGGGTCTCTGACGTCACCGTGGAGGCCGCGTCAGTTCCCCGTCTGCACGTATCTACGGTATCGGCAGCCGGAAGGCTTAGGGCCCCCGAACGGAATCACCCGTTCGGGTCAGCGGTTCGTCGCGCGATCGTCAGGAACCCGGTGTGTCCGACCATGCGGTGATCCGGCCGCACGGAGCGGTCGGTGACATGCCATCCTCGCCGCAGGACCTCGAAGGTCTCGATGTGCAAGAAGCCTTGTGCCGGAAAGGCAAGCACCAGTTGCTGTATCTGGATCGTGGTGGGCAGATAGGCGCAGAGCACACCCCCGGGCTCCAGCACGTCGGCGACGGCTTCCAGCGGCTCCCAGGGTGCGGCAAGATCCAGGACACAGCGATCGTAGCGCTCCCCCGTCTGACCGACGTTGGCAAGCTCACCGAGGCGCAGATCCAGCGTCTCGGGCACCTTCCCGAAGAACCCCTCGAGGTTGCGAACGGCCTGATCGCGGTGCTCCGGACGGAGCTCGTAGGAGATGATCCGGCCGGTGTCCCCGACCGCGCGGCACAGCGCGATCGTCATCGCGCCCGAGCCGGTGCCGGCCTCGAGGACGCGGGCGCCGGGGTAGATATCGGCGTAGGTCATGATCGGACCAAGATCCTTGGGATAGATCACCTGGGCGCCGCGCTTCATCTTCAGGGCGTAGTCCGCGAAGCGGGGACGGAACGCCGTCACGATCATCCCGCCCGACGTCTCGGCACGTGTGCCCTCGGGTTGCCCGACCAGCAGGTCGTGCAGCAATGTGCCCGAGTGCGTGTGATACGTGCCTCCGGTCTGCAGCATGAACAAGTAGCTTCGCCCGCGCTGGTCGAGCAGCACGACACGCTCCCCCGTCTCGAACGGTCCGCTCACGGGCACAGGCTAACGCAGGGCCGCGTTACGGAAGGGCCGGCATCGGACGGCTGCCAAGCACGACGTCGAACGACTGCTCCTGCCCGGCGCGATCGACCACAACGGTCACCGTCGTGCCGGGTTGCAGACCGGACATGATCTTTCCAAGGTCCTCGGCGGTCGTCACGGTGGAACCGTCGACGCTCACGATCACGTCGCCGGACTGGATGCCGGCATCCGCCGCGCCCGAGCCGTCCGTGGTGGCGACCACGTACGCGCCCTGGTCGACCTTCAGGTTCAGCTGGTAAGCCATGGCCGCACTCACGCTCTCGGTCTGCACACCGAGGTAGCCGCTCGGCGCGAGCGGAGAGTCGATGGCTTGCTGGATCGTGTCCTTGGCGGAGTCGATCGCGATGGCGAATCCGATGCTCTGGGCGCTGTCCGATCCCGCCGAGTTGATCCCGACGACCTGGCCCTGAAGGTTCAGGAGCGGGCCGCCGGAGTTCCCGTGGTTGATCGCCGCGTCGGTTTGGATCACGTTGGAGTAGGTCCTCGACTGGTTCTGACAGACGTCGCAGTTCGGGTCCTGCACCTGCACCACGCGGTCGAGCGAAGACACGATGCCGGTCGTGACGCTCGGTCCACCTTCGAGGGCGAGCGCGTAGCCGATCGCGACGACGCTTTGGCCGAGCACCAGGTTCGAGGAATTGCCCAGGGCCAGCGTCGGCAGGTTCTTCCCGTCGATCTTCAGGACGGCGAGATCGTGCTCGCAGTCCCCACCGATCACCCGTGCGTCGTACTGGTCGGGCTTGTCCGCCGACGTGAACACGGTGATCTTCGTGGCGTTCTCGACGACGTGGCAGTTGGTCACCACGATGCCGTCGGAACGCACGATGAACCCGGTGCCGACCCCCTGTCCGGCCTGGCCGGTCGAGCTCACGACGTCGGACGTCACGTTGACCACGGCGGGCAACGCCTGGCTCGCGACCGTCGCCACCGGCTCGTCGGTCACCGGCAGGGTCTGGGAATTCCCGAACGCGGTGCCGACGGCCGGGGAACTCGTGCTCGACGTCGCGCCCGTGTCGATGGTGCATGAGGTCGCGACGATGGCCAGGACCACGACGCCGAGCAGGATGGTCTTTCGCATAGGACGTTGCCTCCGTGGGTTCGAGGGTATCGGTCTCTATGCGTCGCTGCCCAAAAGGCGGGTTCGCGATCGAGCGCTTACACAGCCTTTTGTAAGGTGCCGGCGGGCCGCTCCTTGCGCGGATCGACGAAGGGGATCGACGAGGTCATTCCCACGATGCGCTCTCCAGTCTCGGTTTCGACATCGAGCTGCGTGCCGGGCGCGGCGAACGCGATCGGAAGCCAGACGTAGCCGATGTTCTTGCGCAAGCCCGGCGACCAAACCGCGTCGGTCAGTCGGCCCACCTTCGTGCCGTCGACGAAGGCGTCCCAGGAGCGCGACATCTCGGCACGCAACTCCTTGCCTTCCCACTCGATCCCTACGAGCTTGCGGTCGACGCCTTCGCGCCGCAAGCGCTCCAGCGCCTCCTTGCCGATGTAGTCCTGGGGCTGATCCTCGACCAAACGCTCGAGCCCCATCACGTGAAACGGGGTGTCGGTCAGCGTGATGTCTGACCCGTAGTTGAAGATGCCCGCCTCGATACGGCGCGCCTCCGACGGGGCGATCGGGCGGATGGCAAACTCCTGTCCCGCCTCCATGATCGCGTTCCAGAGATCGTCGCCGCGAGACCCATCGAGCAGGTTGACCTCGAAGCCCGGGACGGCGGTCCAGCCGGTCCGGCTGATCACGACCGGGATGCCGCCGATCTCGAAGCGTTCGCACCAGTAGTAGCGGATGTCGTAGATGGCGGTGCCGACCAGCTTCTCGAGGGTCTTTGCCGCCAGCGGTCCCTGCACCTGGAGGGGATGCACGTCGGGCAGCGTCACCTCGGCATCCAAACCGCTCGCGGCGAGTACGCCCAGTGCGTAGAGCCCGGCGTCGGAGTCGGCGAGCTGCATCCACCAGACGTTGGGCTCGACGTGCAACAGCACCGGGTCGTTGACGATCCCACCGTCGGGGGCCGTGACGAGCATGTACTTGCCCTGCTTCACCGCACATTTCGTGAGGTCGCGGCACGTCAACCGGTCGATCAGCCGATCCGCGTCGGGACCGCTGACCTGCACGGTGCGCTCGACGCCGACGTCCCACAGCGTCACGGCCTCGTTGAGGGCCTGATACTCGACATCGGGGTCGTCGTAGTAGCCGGGCAGGTACATGTGGTTGTAGATGTCATAGGCGGTGCAGCCGGCCCGCCGCGTGGCGTCGAAGAACGG
>JBDUBL010000053.1:0-14683 GCA_040004125.1 Actinomycetota bacterium | reverse complement strand
AGCGCGAGGGTCTGCCCTTCGTAGCCGAGTTCCAGGTCGAGCGAGCCGGCGCCGGACACCCCGCGGGCATCCGCGAGCATGGCCTCGAGGTCGGCGTCGGTATGCATCGGGTCGTGGTGGAACAGCACGAGGCGGCGGGCCCCCGCGCGCTCCGCGAACGTCACGGCATCGGTCGTGCTCGAGTGGCCCCAGCCGACGCGGTGCTCGTACTCGGACACCGTGTACTGCCCGTCGTGGACGAGCACGTCGGCCCCCCGCGCGATCCTGAGGCCCGAGATCCAGCTGTCCTCCATGCTCCTGAGGTCGGTCCCGAGACCGGGCTCGTGGTCCGGGAGGTACGCGAGGGCCTTGCCCCCCTCTTCGATCCGGTAGCCGACGGCCGGCCCTGGGTGCTTCACCAGCTCGGCCGAGACGGTCGCGGAGCCGATGGTCCAGGGCTTGTCGGGCACCTCGCGGAACTGCGGCCGCGACGGTACGTTACGAAGGTGCACTGGGAAGAAGGGCGGTGCGAAGAACGGCGCCATCCGCTGTTCCAACCCATTCCCGGTCGCCGGGGGTCCCCAGACGTGGAACTCCACATTGGGATCCCAGAACGGCGAGAAGAACCGGAGCCCCTCGATGTGGTCTGCGTGCAGATGCGTGATCAACAAGTCGACCCTCGGCGGGTGTACGCCCGCGAGCGACATCCCGTACGGACGGATCCCGGTGCCGGCGTCCAGGATCACCACCGACCCGTCATCCAGATCAAGCACGATGCAGGAGGTCTGCCCGCCGTAGTGGATCGTCTCGGGGCCGGGGGTGGCCAGGGTGCCGCGGCAACCCCAGATCGTCGCTCGCACCGCTAACGCTCCGCCGGGGGTCGTTCCCAGAACACCGCGACCGCACCGATGATCACGTCACGCCGCGGGCACAGAGGGAACGCGGTCACCTCGATCTCGCGATCCACACCGTCGCCGCCGGTGATCCGGATCGCGCGATGGGCCGCGCGACCTTCCCGGAAGGCGATCCCGAGGGGGAGCTCCTCCAAGGGGACGGGCATCCCGTCCAGGTCGGTGGGATTCCACTCGCTAGCCCATTCACCGGCCCGAAGCTCCCCGGCCTCCGCGTAGGAACGACCGAGCACGGGCTCGGCCGCTTCGTTGAAATAGGCGAGAGTGCCGTCGGCGTCCACGACGAACGCCGGCGTCGCGAGGCGCGATGCGAGGTCGCGGGCAAGGATCATGACGAGGTTGCGCTGCGTGCTGGCGTCGGCCATACCCCGACCGTATGCCGTCGGCCCCGGACCTCGCAAACCGCCGGCACGCGGGCCTGCAGCGAGGCCACCCCTTTCACGTGAGCAGCGATCGAGGCAAGCGCTGAGGAGGCTCCGCCTGCGCCCCGGACCATCGGCGGGGGCCGGGGCGATCGAGCAGATCGTGGACAGTCAGGACGTTGAAGTCTCCAGGATCGATGGATCGCAGCTCCTCGGGCAGAACAGGGAACGACACCGTTGCGTCATCACGAGCGCGCGGCGAATACGCAGCGACCACGGTCGCTCCGGTCGAGTTCCGAGACGGATCGAGCATGACTTTGCCGCTGCGGTCAGCCTTCTTGAACTCGGCGGTCACCAGATCGGGGCGTCGCCCCTGGACGATCTCCGCCAGCCGGGTCGCCGCACGCCTCAGCTCTTCCGGTGATACGTGTCGCATGATCGGCATGACGACGTGCAGGCCCTTGCCGCCGGAGGTCTTGACGAGTGTCGAGAGCCCGAGGTCGTCGGTCACCTCGAGGACCAACAGCGCCACCTCCACCGCGGCGTCGAAGGCATCATCTGGTGGATCGATGTCGACGGTCAGCTGATCCGGCCGCTGCAGCCGGTCGCGGCGCACGGGTGCCGGATGGAACTCGAGCGCAGCCTGGTTGCCCAGCCAGGCGAGCGTCGCGGCGTCGTTGCAGACCGTGTACGCCACCTCGCGCTTGGCGGCCTGGATGGCGACGGTGCGGATCCAGGACGGCGCGTACCGAGGCGTGTCCTTCTGGTAGTAACGCTCGCCCGCGACGCCGTCGGGCGCCCGCACCAACGTCAGGGGTCGCTCTCGGAGCCACGGCAGCATCCGGTCGCTCACGGCGTCCAGGTAGTCGACGTAGCGCCGCTTCGTGATCTCCAGCGCGGGCCACAACAGCTTGTCCGGACGCGTCACCTCGACGGATCTGGTCACGGCGTCACCCTCGCTCCCGAACGATCTGCTCCAGCGACTTGTCATCTCGAAGCCCGAGGTAGCGCGGGTGTCGGAGCTTGCCATCGGGGGTCCATTCCGCGAACCCGACCTGTGCCACCAGCTGCGGTCGCGCCCAATGCACACCCTTCGCCGCGATCCCCTTAGTGTCGCGCAGCGGCGACGTCGATCGCTCCAGGCGGCGGAGACGAGCGCTGAGCATGGTCAGCTCCCGCTCGTCGAACCCGGTGCCCACCTTCCCGCCGAACCGGAGATCGCCATCCTCGTAGTAAGCGACGAGCAGCGCCCCCAACCCCGAGCGTGCCCCGCGGGGCTCGGTCCACCCGATCACGATGAACTCCTGTTCGTTGCTGCACTTGAACTTGAGCCAGTCCTTGGATCGCGCATGCGCGTAGGCAGACGCAGCTCGCTTCGCGACGAGACCCTCCCACCCTTTCTCGCACGCGGCTCGGAACGCAGACTCCCCGTCCTCGTCGAGATGTTCCGAGAAGCGGACGGGATCATCGAAGGCAACAGCGTCGCGCAGGAGCGACTTGCGTGCGAGCAACGGCAAGGCAGACAGGTCGTAGCCGTCGAACCAGATCAGATCGAACAGATAGAAGTACACAGGCACCGCAGCGACCTGAACGGCGCTCGGTCTCGAGTTCTGCATCCTTCCCTGGAGTCGAGAGAACGATGTCACCTCCCCATCGAACGCCACGATCTCTCCGTCGGCGATGAGCGGTGGCGTCTCGCGGCGCAGGATCGCGTCGGTCAGGTCGGGATAGTGCGAGGTGCGATCCTTCTCGTTGCGTGTGAGCAACCGGACGGTCGAGCCCCGTCTCCACAAGAGCGACCGTTGCCCGTCCAGTTTCGGCTCATACACCCACGCCGGATCAGAGAAGATGTACTTGGTCAGCGTGGCGAGCATCGGCTGCGTGAATGCCGGCATGCCGGCACGCCGAAGTCGCTTCCGGTCGTCTAGATCGAGCCTCTCCAGCAGATGGTTCATCCAGCGACAGGGTACGGTGGCCATGTGGCAACGGAGGGACCGCTGGCGCTCGTTGGGGGCAATGAACTCACCCCAGGGAACGAACCGATCGACAGCATCTTGGCGACGGCTGCAGCGGGGGGCGAGGCGTTCGTGGTCGCGACGGCGGCCGCCCGCCAGGGCGCCGCGCAGGCAGTCCGGAACGCGCAACGATGGTTCCGAGACCTCGGCGTCGACGTGGAGGAACTCCCCGCCACGACCGCAGCCCATACGCGAGATCCCGAAGGCGTGGCTCGGGCGCGGGCGGGCAGGTTCTTCTACTTGGTGGGTGGCGACCCGGGTCTCGTCCCGAAGTTGCTCCGAGGCTCGCCGTTGTGGAGCGCGGTCGTCGATGCCTGGAGGGATGGAGCCGCGCTCGGCGGCTCGTCGGCCGGCGCGATGGCGCTGGGCGGATGGACGCTGATCCGCGAGCGGATGCCGGGCGACCGCAAGCGGCGTTACGGGGACGCGTTGAACCTGGTTCCGGGTATCGCGGTGGTGCCGCACTTCGACACCTTCGGGAAGGGATGGGTCGACAGTGCGCTCGATCGTGCGCCTGTCGGCACGACGCTGGTCGCCCTCGACGAGCGCACGGGCGCGGTATGGACGCAGGGTGCGTGGCAGGTGCTCGGGGCAGGCAGTGTGGCCGTCATCACTCGAACCGATCGTCGAACGTATGCGACGGGGACAGAGATCGACGCGATGCCTTCTCCGCAACGCCGCTAGCTCACGTCCTCGAACGCGACCTTGTAGCCGATCTCCTCGTCCGCCATCGTCCTGGACTGGTCGATGAAGACATCCAAGGGCACACCGATCTCGCTGTACGTGACACGGACCTCTGCGGCGTTCTCGTCGTATCCCGCCTGGATAGACGAGAACAGGTCGTCGACCGTCTCGGGTAGGTAGTCCTCCGGTGCGGCCTTCTGCACCGAGCCGTCGTCCCCGATGACGACGCGGTAGTCCTGCAGTGCGCAGAAGCACTGGGTCTTGATCTGGAGCGCGTACGAGCCCACGTTCGCCGCCGCCCACGCGTCGCGGGCGGTGGCGAGATCGGTCGGTGGATCGGTCCTCGTGGGTGAGGGCGATGCGGCGGGACTCGTGGGGTTCGCGCACGCGAAAGCGGTCATCAGCAGTATGACCGGCACGAACTTCCAGTTGGTGTTCCTCATGAGCGCACCTTTCACATCGGCCGAGGCAGCGCTCGTCTTGACAGCTCATGCCACCTTGGCGACAAACCGTGACAGCGACCCGCGGGGAGGGTCCATCTGACAGGGATGGTCTTCCCTTAGATCCGATCCCGCGTTGGCTTGCGTCGACCCGAACGCTCGACGTCCAACGTGCCGCCCGTTCCTCGCTCGATCCCCGCCGAATGGCGGTGGGGGGAGGGCTACGGCATTGGGTGCAACCGGCAGTACTGCCGGGGACCGACAGTTCACTCATCGTCCCGATAGTGACGGCAGCACGTTCGCACAATGCTGTCTTTCCCGGCGGCCTGTGTCGCCATGTGAGGGAGGGATAGGAATGAGATCCACGCGCATCCGTCATGCGATGGTGCATCTTGCGTCGCTCGCACTGCTTTCGAGCCTGATGGTAGGGCTTTCCGCGTTCTCGGCGAATGCAGCCCCGGGTGATCTGCTCGCCAATGTCGATCGTCCCGCGGCCGCGTGCGGCCACGGCGGGATCGGCGTGGCCTTCGACGGAACCGACGTCCTATACACGTGCGTGAACGAGGGCGTGACCGATTCGTTCCCGACTATATTCCGGACCGATCTGGCCGGAACGAATCTCGGAGGCGTGTCCGTTGCCGACAGCAATGGCGACCCGGTCGGCGTCGACGCGATCGCCTGGGACCCGAACGAGAACTTGCTCTGGGGCGGGGATGTGAGCTCCGACGCCTGCCGGGTCTGGACGGTCGACCCGACCTCCGGGCTTGCGACGCTTCAGTTCTCGTTCACCGACACGCACCCGGTGACGGGTCTGTGCCAGAACAACCAATTCCTCGACGGGATCACCGTGGACTCCGTGACGAACACGTTGTACGTGAGTCCCGACGTGCACACATTGATCCATCACTTCAACAAAGACGGATCGGTGGCAGCCAACGACCCGATCGACTTCGAGTCACTCACTGCCGGCCTCTGTCCAGTGGCGCAGGGCGACGGGTACGACGGATGCCTCAACAGCGGACTCACGATCGGGCTGGACGGCAACCTCTTCGCGGGTACCGACGGCGACGGTAAGATCATGCAGCTCGACCCCGTCGCACCGGCGAGTTTGCTGGGGCAGTTCTCGACGGTCAGCGGGCGTGACGAGGATCTCGAATGCGGCCCCTTGTTCCACAAGACCGACGGCTCGGTCGTGGAGACGATCCTGTCAGCGGACGTTCGTTTCTCAGACAACATCAACGTCCTGGAGGCGCCGCGCGGGACCTGCGTCCTGGTTCCGACGATCATGCTCGCTCCCGCCGATGCGACGAACGAAGGTGGAACGTTGCACACCGTGACGGCGACGCTTGATGCCGGGCGAAGCCCCGTTGCCGACGTCCTCGTCGACTTCAGGGTCGTCTCCGGACCCAACACCGGGGAAGCGAGCGATCCGGGGGAGTGCTCCGTCAACGCCGGTTGCACGACCGATGCGAGCGGCGACGTGTCCTGGACGTACTCGAGCAACGGGGTCCTCGGCACGGACACGATCCAGGGGTGCTTCACCGACGTGTTCGGCGATATCCATTGCACGACGGCGCGCAAACACTGGGTCGACACGACGCCGCCGATGGGCGCGTGCGAGCCGTCGACCAACCCGCATGGCCAGCACATCCCGCCGGCGGGCAGCACGCCGGCAGGCTCCAAGGGCGGACAGAACCCGGACGGCTTCTACCGCCTGACAGCGACAGATGTGCTCGACCCGAACCCGCAGGTCTTCCTGCTCGACACTGGAAGCGGCACGGTGTTTGGGCCCTTCGCGAGCGGCATCACGATCAAGTACACGCAGGCGCCGGGCGCGAAGCCCACGATCAAGAAGATGGGGAGCGCGCACGGGCAGGCCGGAGCCGTGGCCTTCCACATCAAGGGCACGGGCGACGCGGCGATCTACGCCGTCGACACATCTGGGAACCGGTCGGATCCCGTGTCGTGCCTCGTTCCGCCGCCACCGAAGTAGTCCGTCGAAGGTGGGGCTCCTCCGGGAGCCCCACCTGTCGCTTGTCAGTTCTGGACGAGTACGGCGGTGGGCGAGGCCTGCGTGAGCGTCACCGAGCTCGTCCACGACAGGAACGACGTCTGCGGCGCATACGACGCGTCCAGGAAGAACCCGCGGTTTATGCTCGTCACGGTGACGGACACACCCGTGTCCTTCGAACCCGACGGTGTGCGGATCGCGACCACCTGGGCGATGTCGGCCGCGGTCGTGCCGGCGGGCAGCTCCACCGTCGTTGCGGCCGGCAGGTCTCGCTGGGTCGCCCACCCAGACGTGAGGTGATCGGACCGATAGAGGGTGGGGTCGCCGCTCAGGCGGACGCCGAGCGCAACGCCGATCCAGCTGTTGCCGTCGTTCGCACCGTTGGTCTGCTTCTTCAGCTCGACGTACAGATAGGTCCGCTGATCGCCCATCGCGGCAGTCGCGGGGTCGCTTGGCACCTCGACCTGTCCCTCGCGCAGCATCTCTTGGGCCATCACTCGGTAGGTCCACGGGTTCGCGTCCATCAGAGATTCGCGGGCGCGCGTCACGACCCGCGTCTGCTCGGCGTCCAAGGCGAACCGCATCGGGTCGGTCACCTTCGAGTCGCACATGTTGTTGTTCGAGGTGCAGGTCTGCAGCAGCGGATGGTTGCCCTCGTACGTGCCACCGAAGGACTTCGTCGCGTGGTTCGCGCCCTGGAACACGGCGGTCCCGGGCACCGGCACGCCATTGGCGTCGACCTCCACGCGGTAGATCCACTCTATGTCGGTGGTGCGGCCCCAGCGCGCCATCAGCGCCGGCGCGGTGGTGCCGCCGTCCTCGTTGCTCCACACGACGGAGTATTCGAGCACGGTGTCGCCCGCGGTCGATGCCGCGGTGGCCTCGTGCCAGGCCAGCAACGGCGTGTCGGTAGTCGCGTTGGCGAACGGCGTCGACTTTGTCAGCTGACGCCCGTACAGGAGTGGCGCGTTCGCCATGGCGGCGTATGCGGGGTCGGCGGCGCTGATCACCCGGACCGCGTTCAGCGTGATCGCGGCGCTCGTGGCGCCAGCCGGCGAACGATCGGAGGCGAAGTGCGCCGTCAACGTGTGGGTGCCCGCCGAACGCGAGCCCAGCGCCACGCTGCGCGCCGTCGGCTGGTCCGACATCACCACCAGGTCGCTCTGGTGGCGCCCGTCTACGAACAGCGAGACCACGGCCGACTCCGAGCCTGTCGTCGCCCACGACACACCCGGCGCCGAGACCGCGACGTCCAGGATCGCCTCACCCGACGAGGCCAGGCTCAGTGTCGTGCTGGCGTCGGACCCGCCGCGAACGACCGACAGGGTCACAGGGCCGGTTCGGGCAGAGGCGGCGGCGGGGATCGAGGCTGCCAACAGGGCGAGCAGCAGGCCGAGGATCAGGCCGAGGATCGGGCGGGTGGACCGGAGCGTCATGGGGGCCCTCCTTGCTCAGGACGAGCCCGCATCATAGCCCTGCGCGGTCTTGCACGTTTGATGGCCCAAAGTGCAAGAATCCGTCAAGGTCTGCGGCCGAGGGGGAGGGAACATCATGGGCGCACCGCGCGATGTCTCGGCGGACACCCGCCTGTTCCGGATCGGCGGCGAGGACCGCTATCTCTTGTCCGGAGAGTTCCACTACTTCCGCGTACCGCGCGCAGATTGGGGCCATCGGCTGCGGCTGATGCGCGACATCGGCCTGACCGCCACCAGCATCTACGTCCCCTGGAACTGGCACCAACCAGATCCGGACTCGCCGCCGGATCTCGGCGGACGCACGAGTCCCGAGCGCGATCTGCGCGGGGCGATGGACGAGGTCGCGGCCGCCGGCCTGGACTGCATATTCCGGCCGGGCCCCTTCATCACCGCGGAGTGGCGCGACGGCGGCATCCCCGACTGGCTCTGGGAGCGCGAGCCCGGCGTCTTGGCCCTCGACGTGACCGGCGGCGTGTCCGCGCCCGATCACCCATACGCCGCCATCACCCACGCGCATCCCACCTATCGGGCCGCGGAGGCCGAGTGGCTCGAGGCGTCCTGCGCGATCGCCGTGGAGCACCTGGCCACCCGTGGCGGCTCGGTGATCGACGTGCAGCTCGACGACGAGCCGAGCTACTGGCAGCGCATCGCGTCGGGGTCGCTCGCGGTGGACTACAACCCGTTGCTCATCTCGGGCGAGCCGTCGCGGTTCGGCGCATGGCTGCTCGAACGCCACGGTTCGCTGGATGCGATCAACGCCGCGTACGGTACCGCATGGTCGGGCGCGGGCGACATCGATCCGCCGCGCGAGGCGATGACGGCCGCCACCGACCTCGCCCGCTACGCCGACTGGTTCGACTTCAAGCTGCGCGAGGTGAACCTCGACATGGAGCACCAGTACCGCACGGTGGTCGATGCGGGGATCGATGTGCCGGTCTCGATGCTCTTCCCGTACCTGCTGGCGCTCGACGCGGTGCGGTTCACCGACTTCATCGAGGAGCGGGGCCTGCCGATCCACCTCACTAACGAGGTCTACCTGTCGCTGTTCGGTCCGAACTCGTGCGACGAGCGCAAGCTGGGCGACATCGTCGCTTCCCACGAGACCTATACGGGGGTGTGGCTGCGCGACCACGGCCCCGCGATCTCGATGGAGCTGCAGGGCTCGAACTCCACGAACATCACGCCCGGTGCGATGGAGCTGCTGTACGCGATCACGGTGGCGCGCGGCATCAAGGGCATCAACATCTTCATGATGGTCGGCGGCGAGAACCCGCCCGGGTTCGAGAACGTCACCGGCCGTGGCTACGACATCGGTGCGCCGATCGCCAAGGACGGCAGCGAGCGCCCGCACGCCGCCGTGCTGCGGAAACTGGCGAAGGTGATCGAGGCCGGCGGCCGCTCGCTGCTCGATGCCGAGCCGTTGCGCGATACGTGGATCGGGTGCCTGGCGACGCTGGAGCGCGCAGCGATCGTCGGCGCCGAGGGCCCGATGGCGGCCGCGGCGGAACTGCTCACCACGACCTTTAGCGGCGGCGAGATGGGCATGTCGAACGCCTCGAGTCTGCCCGCGCTCATGGTCAACGCCAGCGTGAGCTTCGGTGCGGTGGACCTCGAGCGCGCGATGCCCGAGGAGCTGGCCGCGCTGCCGCAGATCTGGATCCCGGGTCTGCCGCACCTCGACCGGGACGTGCAGGAGACGCTCGTGGCCGCGCTCGGGCTCGGCGCCCACCTCGTGATCCTGCCCGAGGTGCCGCGCCGGGACGAACACGCCGCGCGGTGCGACCTGCTGTGGGACGTCTGTATGGGCGGCGTCGAGGTCACGCCGCCAGATCCCCGGGCGACGCCTGAGGCGATGCACATGCTCATGACGCCGCGGGGCGAGAGCATCGTGGCACCGGGTCGGCGCTGGTCGTTCACGCTGCCCGACGACGCCCGGGCGCTTGCCCACGACATGAAGGGCGGGCGGCCGGTCGGGTTCACGCGTCCCGTGGGCGACGGTCGCGTGACCGTGTTGGGCTTCCACCTGCAGTACGTGCCTAACGAACAGGACGATCAGAAGGACTTCCTCGAGCGGATCGTGACCGACGACGGCGCGCGACCCCTGGTGACGCGAGCGACCGACCGGCGGATCGCCGCGATGCAGCTGTACTCGTCCTCTGGGTGCTTCGTGTGTCTGGCCAACCCCGTCGAGCTTCCGGTGTCTACGCGCGTGCGCTGCACCACCCCGGGGGGCGACGCGCTGACGTTCCCCCAGGTGATCGATGGCGTCCCCTTCGAGGGAACCGGTGCCCGGCTGCTGCCGGTGGGCCTCGACCTGGGCGACGGGATCACGCTTGCGTACGCCACGTGGGAGCTGCTCGAGATCGACCGCGCCGCTGACGATCTCACGCTCACGTTCGCCTCGCCGGGAACCGCACCCGGCGAGATTCGCGTCACGGGACACGAGAGCCCGCTCGTGCTCGACCCCGCGGGCGATATCTCCCGTATCACCATCGAAGGAGACAGACGATGACACGACGCACGGTCGCACGCCTCACCTCGCTGCTGGCCGTCACCGCGATGGTGGCGGTGGCCTGTACATCCGGAAGCAGCACGACCACGAGCGGCGGCGGCACGTCGCCCTCGATCGCCGGTCAGACCATCACGGTGCTGCTGCCCCCGTGGGCCAACGTGCCGAAGGACATCCTGCAGACGTTCACCGACAAGACCGGGGTGAACGTCGACTTGCAGGTGACGGGGTGGGACGCGATCCGCAACAAGGTAGCGGTAGCGGGCGCCGCGAACACGCCGCTGGCCGACGTGACCGAGTTCGACTGGTCCTGGACCGGGCAGTTCGGTCGCGCGGGCTGGTACCTGCCGCTGCAGGACAAGCTCACCCCGGGTCTACTCGACGGACTGCAGAACAACGGCGCGTTCAGCGTGGACGCCAACCAGTACGCCGTGTGCTACTCGAACGACTTCCGGATCTCGGCATACAACACGAAGATGTTCAGCGATGCCGGCATCGACAAGGCACCGACCACCTTCGATGAGCTCACTGCCGATCTGCAGAAGATCAAGGATGCGGGCGTGGCCGAGAACCCGCTCACCATGCCGCTATCGGCGACCGAGGGCACGGCCACGCTGTGGTACCTGCTGACGCTCGCCTACGGTGGTCAGCTGTTCGATGAGAACTTCCAGCCGGCGTTCACGTCCCCGGACTCGGGCGGCTACCAGGCGCTGCAGTTCATGGTCGACGCCGTGGACAAGGGCTTCGTGACGCCCGGCGCCGTGTCGCTCACGGACACACAGTCGGACAACCGCTACACGTCGGGCAGTGCCGCGGTCACGTTGAGCGGCGGTCCCGACGAGATGGTCGTGGCCGACGACCCCTCCCAGTCCAAGATCGTGGGCGACGGCGCGTTCATGCCGGTGCCCGGCGTGTCCGGTCCGGGCGCCACTTTCGGGCTGCCCGAAGGGCTCGGCGTCATGTCGACCTCGGCGCATCCCGAGGCCTCGATCGCGTTCCTTGAATGGTGGGAGCAGCAGGACACCCAGCTCGCGTTACAGAAGTCCGTCGGTTTGCTGCCGTGTAGCACGGCGGCCGTGCAGTCGCTCGTCGATGCGGGCAAGCTGGTTGGAGGCGACGCGATCAACCAGGAGCTGCAGCACGTCGCGCCGTTGTTCCCGCAGGGCGCGCCGCCCTGGTACACGGACTTCAGCACGAAGGCCGCCGCCCTCATCAACGCCGCAGCGAGCGGCGACATGAGCGTGCAGGACGCGCTGAACCAGCTGGCGTCGGAGGCTCAGACAATGCAGTCGGAAGGCTAGGGTGGCGACCGGCCTTTCGCGCGCGCGACGCCGCGAGGCCGTCCTCGGCACCGCCATGGGGAGCCCACTGTTCCTCGTGATCGTGGTGCTCGTGTTCATCCCGTTGCTGCTGGGGCTTCGTCTCAGCATGCAGAAGTACTCCTACGGCATCCCCGGAGGCTTCATCGGGCTGCAGAACTTCGCAAGCGTGCTGCGCGACCCCGCCACACTGACCGCGGCCGTGCACACCGCCGGCTACATGATCGTGGCGGTGCTCATCGAGCTCGTGCTCGGCGTGTGCTTCGCGCTCGCGTTGAACGAGCCGTTCCGCGGCCGCGGCCTGGTCATGGCGGCGCTGATCCTGCCGTGGGCGCTTCCGTCGGTCGTCAGCAGCATCCTTTGGCTGCGCATCTTCAACCCCGACAACGGCCTGCTGAACACCGTCTTGTTGCGGGCACACGTGCTGAGCGAGCCGAAAGTATGGTTCGCCAGCCGCGGCTGGGCCATCGCGATCATCGCGCTCGTGCACGCGTGGGGCGTGGTCCCTTTGATCACGCTGATCATCATGGCCGGCCTACAGGGGATCGAGGATCAGATCTATGACGCGGCGGCTGTGGAAGGCGCGAGCGCCTGGCAGCAATTCCGGTACCTGACCGCGCCGCTGCTGCGGCCGGCGTTCGCGGTGGCGCTGACGACCGGCACGGTGATCGCGATCGCGATCTTCGACGAGATCTACGTGCTGACCGGCTATCAGCTCAACACCTACTCGCTGATGATGCAGGCCTACCAGACGACCTTCACGAAGCTGCAGTTCGGCAAGGGCGCGGCCTTCGCCTACCTCGTGACCCTCGTGACCGGGGTGTTCGCGATCGGCTACATCTTGAGTCTTCGCAGGAGCGAACAGTGAGGCGGTCGCGCGCGGTCAGGGTCGTGCGAGCCACGACGATCGTCGCCCTGCTTGCGTGGTCGCTCGGCCCGATCCTGCTGGGGGTCCTGACGAGCATCTCGACCCAGGCCGAGGTGCAGTCGGGCCAGTGGCTGCCCACCTCGACGAACGTCTCGGGGTACCGGGCGCTGCTGTCCAACGGCGGCGCCACGACCACGAGCGGGTTCGTGCCCTCGGAGATCGGCGCGTTCGGCCACGCGATGTTCAACAGCGTGGCGATCACGCTGGAAACCACGGCGGTGCTGCTCGTGCTGGCGGTGACCGCTGGGTACGCGTTCAGCCGGCTACGGTTCCCGGGTCGACGAGTGATGTTCGGGTCCTTGGTGGCGACGCTGATCGTCCCCGCGCTGGCGGTGATCGTGCCTCTGTGGCGCGTGATGGCGAACCTGCATCTGATCGGCACGCAGATCGGCCTGCTGCTGATCTACGTGAGTGCGAACGCTCCGCTCGCCGTGTGGCTGATGTACATCCACGCCCGCGAACTGCCGATCTCGGTCGAGGAGGCCGCGCTGTCCGATGGGTGCACCCGATTCCAGACGTTCCGTCTTGTAGTGCTTCCTCAGTTATGGGGCGGGATCGCCGCGGTCGCGGCCATCATGGCGCTGTCGGTGTGGGGCGAGTTCTTCATCCCGCTGCTGTTCGCGCCGACGGCCGCAACGAAACCCGTGACGGTACTCATCACCGAGTTCGTCGGCAAGTACACGACGAACCAGCCGCTGCTGGCCGCGGCGGGCATCCTGATGTTGCTGCCGCCAGCGCTGCTCGCGATCATCCTGTCCCGGCAGATCCGGGGTCTGCTCTCCGGCTGGAGCGGGTAAGGCGCAACGACTGGTTACGCTCTCGGCAGAGCTGGATGGGAGGCCACTATGAATGAGGACGAACTGATCGCGCTCCTGCACGAGCGACAGAACAACGGCAGGACCTCCTATCTCACCTTCGGCGAGCTGGTAGCGATGGTGCCGTCGGACCAGGTGGATGAGTGGCACGCCGTGCTCGCCAAGGTCAAGGCCGCCGACGCCGCCCGAAACGCCCGGGAGGAGGCGGACTGAGGCTCGGCTAGTCTTCTCGCCGTGGCCGAAGCGACGAACGACGACGTCCGCCAGTGCTGGGACGCGCTCGCGTCCTACTGGGACGAGCAGATGGAAGCCGGCAACACGTGGCAGCGCACGCTGATCGCCCCGGCTGTCGAGCGACTTCTCGAGCTTCGGGCCGGTGAACGTGTCCTGGAGCTCTCGTGCGGGAACGGCGAGTTCGCTCGGCGCATGACCGAGCTCGGTGGGGCCGTTCTGGCGACCGACTTCAGTGAGCCGATGCTGGAACACGCGCGAGCACACGGCGGCGACATCGACTACCGGCATCTCGACGCGACCGACCGGGACGCGGTCCGTGCCCTCGCCACCGACGGCCCCTTCGACGCGGCCGTGACCAACATGGCGATCATGGACATGATCGACATCGACCCGATGGCCGAGGCCTTGGCCTCGCTGGTGCGACCGCACGGGCGCCTGGTGATCTCGACGTTGCACCCCGCCTTCAACAGCGGTGAGGTCATTCGGGTCGAGGAGGAGACCGAGAACGAACGCGGTCGGGTCATTCGGACGCATTCCATCAAACGCTCCACCTACATCACGCCGAGTGTCGGCATGGGCACTGCCCTGGAAAGCCAGCCGACGACCCATTGGTATTTCCACAGACCACTGCACGTCATCGTGGCCCCCTTCCTCGACCACGGCTGGGTCATCGACGGCTTGGAAGAGCCCGTGCTGGAGCAACCGGATCCACCGTTCGACGAGATCCCCGGCGTCATCGTGGTTCGATTCCGCCGTCCTTGAGACGCGGAAGTCGTCAGGGCCTTCGGTGTGACTTCAGTCACGTAAGGCTCTTCTCAGAAGGAAGGTCTTCGCGGTCGAGGCTCAGGTCATGAACTACGAAGCAGGAAGCAGTTCGAAGGAGCCGGAAGTCTTCACGCTGTTCCCGGCGTTCTCCGGCTTGAAGAGGCCAGTGATCGTGTAGGTTCCTGGCGAGAGCGGCTTGCTGCGCACACAGCCCCACGCATCCTTCACACACTCGT
>JBDUBL010000108.1:0-4372 GCA_040004125.1 Actinomycetota bacterium | reverse complement strand
CGAAACCGTGACCGAGGGCCTCGACGGCCTGCGCGAGCGGCTGGCGGAGTATCACGGGCTCGGCGCGCGTTTCGCCAAGTGGCGCGCCACGATCATCATCGGCGAGGGTACGCCCAGCAACTTCGCGATCGACGCCAACGCGCACGCGATGGCGCGCTACGCGGCGCTGTGTCAGGAGGCCGATATCGTGCCGATCGTCGAGCCCGAGATCCTGATGGACGGCGACCACGATCTCGCAGCATGCGAGGAAGCGACGGGACGTACCCTCGACGCGCTCTATCGACAGCTGGCGGCGCATCGCGTTGACCTGCCAGGCTCGCTTCTCAAGGTGAACATGATCGTGCCCGGTTCGGGTAACGCCGTACAGGATGACGACCACGCGATCGCCGAAGCGACGATCCGTTGCCTGCGCGCCACCGTGCCGGTGGGCGTGCCCGGCGTCGTGTTCCTCTCCGGCGGGATGGGCGACGAACAAGCGACGAGCCGGCTCAACGAGATGAACCGGATCGGCGGGCTCCCGTGGAAGCTGTCCTTCTCCTACGGGCGCGCGCTGCAAGCGCCCGCGCTCACGGCGTGGGGTGGCGACCCGGCGAACGTTGCGGCGGGGCAGCAAGCGCTCGCGCACCGCGCGACGATGAACGGGCTCGCATGCGGCGGGGCCTACGATCCGTCGATGGAGACGGCTGCCTGACGTCGTCGGCGCGCGTGGTTGCCGCCAGATACAGCGCTATCGCGACGAACGCGACCCCTTCGATCACATACACGGTGCGGAAGCTCACCACGCCCACGATCACGGCGCCGAAGGCGATCGACGCCGCGTAGGGAACCGTGAACACGGCATCGATCGCGCTCATCACGCGGCCTTGCATCGCGACGTCGGTCCGGCGCTGGACGAGCGTCACGAACGCCACGTTGTAGAGGGACACGGCGACGCCCACGAACGCGCCGGAAACCAGGACGATCCAGAGCTCCGCCGTCGCGAGCAGACCCACGCCGATCCCGGCGGCGACCAGTGCCCAGGCGATCGTCGGAAGCTCGCCGATCCGGCGGATCGTCGAGCCCACGACCACGCCGCCGATCACCGCCCCGACGCCCTGTGCGGTGGACAAAACCCCGAGGAACTCGGGCGCTCGGTGGAGCCCTTGATCGATCAGCGCGAAGATCACGACCTCCATCACGCCGGCGGCGAGCGTCACGAAGATCGTCGCGACTGTCAGACGTCGCACATCCGCGGTGTGCACGATGTGCCGGAGTCCCGCACGCAACTCGTTCCAGAAGTCGTTGGTTTCGGTTCGCGCGATCATCGGTGCCGCGACGCCCAGGAGGAACAATGCCGAGACCAGGAACGTGACGGCGTCCAGGATCGCGACCGCGGGACCGCCGAACAGCGCGAACAGCGCCGCGCCGACCAGGGGAGCGAGCAGTCGCATCGCCTGGTTGGTGGATTCCAGCAGCCCGTTGGCGTCGCCGAGATCGTCGCCGGGCACCATGCTGACGAGCAGGCCGGCACGGGCGGCGCCGTAGACGACGGTGGCGATCCCCAGCAAGAAGGAGGCGACGTAGATCAGCCAGATGTCGCCGGCGTCGTGCACCCACAGCAGCGGCAGCAGACACAGAGCCGCCGCCACGTCGGTCGCGACCATCACCCGACGGCGAGGGAAGCGATCAACGTAGACGCCCAGCGCCGGCCCGAACAAGCTTGGCAGCACGAAGGGCAAGACGGCGAGCCCGGCTTTGGCGTTGGAGCCCGTGAGCGCCTTCACCCAGACCGCGAGCGCAAGGTACATCGCATGATCGCCGAACGCTGACAGCGTTTGGCCGATCAGCAGGCGGCGGTACGAGCGATCGCGCAGGAGGGTTCGCATCGCTATCGCTTCGACGCCGCGACGCGGCTGATGTCGACGTCGCCGGAGACGGTGTGCACGGTGAGTTCGAGCTGGGGATCGCTTTCCGATGCCTCGCCCCGCGGCGCCGGATCGAGGCCGCTTTGGACGTCGCCGCTGGTGGAGGACACGTCCATCCAGACCCCCATGCCTTCCCGAACGCCGACCTGCACATCTCCGGAGATGGCGCGGACGTTGACCGAGCCCGCCCCCACTTCTCGTAGCTCGATATCGCCGGACCCGATCGTGAGCGTGGAAGGTCCGTCGAGCCGTCGGACCTGGACATCACCCGACGCGCTTCGGATCAGCGCCCCGCCGCCGATCGAGCCGATGTCGAGATCGCCCGAGGCTCCCTTGAACGAGAAGTGTCCGCCGATCGCGCGTCCGCTGACGTCGCCGCTGGCACAGGCGATCTGTACGTCGCCGGCGATTTCATCGAACGCGACATCGCCGGAGCCCGTCCGGAAGGCGAGCGATCCGAGCGCGCCGCGCACCTCCAGCTCGGCCGACCCGGCGGCTCCGTCGATCCTGGTACCGATCGGCACCGTCAGCTCGAAGGAGGGACCCCGGCCGAAGGAGAAGCCCCATCCGCGCTTCGATCGATGCTCGATGGTCACCCGGTAGCCGTCCCCGACGGGCTCACAGCTGACGCGCGGCGGCATCGCTTTGTCGTAGCCGGAGATCTCGATCGAGGTCCGCACGGTGTCGGTCGCGTGGATCGTCACATCACCGTTGGCGATCTGCAGCACCACGGTGACGTCGCCTGGCGTGTCGTACGTCTGTTCCATCGCGTTCCTCCTCAGCTGCGGGCGTATCCGGAGATCCGATTGCCGGCTGGGCGTCGTCGTTCTTCGGTCATCCGTCCGAGCGCCGTCTGCGCGGATTGGACGAGCCAGGCGTTGACCGACACACCGATCGCTTCCGCCGCCTCCTCCACCGTCGCCTTGAGCGCGTCGGGCATCCGAAGCGTGACTCGGGCGGTGGTGCCGTCGTCATCAGGCGACGTGGCGGGGGCCGGGGCATCGGGAACGCCGACGTAGACCAGGCTGGCGTCTTTGCCCGACACCCGGACCTCCGCGTGGCCGGCCGTGAGCTGCTCGGTCAGCTCGAGTGCGGCATCGCCGAGGACGTCGAGAAGCCGGAGGTGCAGCGACGCCTCGAGCGGCCGGGCCATACGTTCCAGCGCGGCCGCGAGCGCGTCGTCTGAGCCAAGTGAGGACTCGAGATCGCCGCGGATGGCCTCGAGGTGCGGGGTGAGATCCATAGAACCTCCTTCCGTCATTCTGACGCCAGTTCTGACGCTGACGTGACGTCATAGTGACGTCTGGCCTGGCGTCTGTCAACCCCGACCCATGTCACCTGCCTGGGATAGGGTCTGAGGATGAAGATGTGCGTGATCGGCGGCACGAACTTCTCGGGCAGGGCTTTCACGGGCATGGCTCTGGACGCGGGGCACGAGGTCACGGTGTTCCACCGGGGCACGGGGGCGGACGATCCCTGGCCGGAGGCCGAGCACGTGCACGGCGATCGCAACAGCGGTCTGACGGCGCTATCTGGACGGGCGTTCGACGTGGTCGTCGATTTCTGCGGCTACGTGCCACGCCAGATCGAGGAGGCGACGGCGATCCTTCCCGACGGGCGGTACGTCTTCGTCTCGTCGGTCTCGGCGCATGTCGAGCATGTGCGGGCCGGCGCGACCGAGGTCGACGACGTGTATCCGCCGCCGTTCCCCGAGACCGAGGACGTCACGTGGGAGACCTACGGGCCGCTGAAAGTGGCGTGCGAGCGTGCGCTGTTTGCCGCTCGGGGCGATCTGGCCACCGTCGTGCGGCCCCACTACATCGTCGGGCCGCACGACCCGACGGATCGCTTCACCTACTGGGTTCGTCGAACCGCCGCTGGGGGGCGCATGCTCGCGCCCGCACCCGCCGATCAGCCGATGCAATGGATCGATGCCCGCGACCTTGCGGCATTCATCCTGCACGTGGGTACGACGGGCATCGGCGGCACGTTCAACATCGCGGTGCCGCCCGGGCGCCATTCGCTCGGCGAACTCCTGGAGACGTCCTCGGAGGCCGCGGGCTCGACGATCGACGTCGCGTGGTGTGACGAAGCGTTCGTTGCCTCCAACGAGCTGCTCGTCACCGAGGCGGACGACCCGTTCCCGCTGATAACGCCCGACGAGCCCAACGCGCATCTGTTCGATACCTCACACGCCGTCGCGAACGGCCTCGCGTTTCGCCCCCTCGAGGACACCGTGAACGACACCCTGGCCTGGGATCGTGATCGAGGACTTCCGGAGATGAAGATTGGTCTTGCAGCGCAACGAGAAGTCGAGCTTCTGGCCGCGTGGGAGGCAGGCCCGGACTGACCCTGGGTTCACGCATCGGCTCACCCCACCTGCCGAACCTCCGATACGGTGGGAGAACCCGATCAGCGAGGAGTTACCACCCCATGCAGCGCACGACCGCACCGCTCGATCTCGCAGC
>JBDUBL010000008.1:0-43521 GCA_040004125.1 Actinomycetota bacterium | reverse complement strand
CGAACGCCTCGGCCCGGCGCTCGTTGCGGGTCGTCACGTCGGCACGCGTGAGCTGGTTCAGCTTGTCCAGCAAAGGCCCCGCATCGCGCACGTAGCGGCGCACGGCGGCATCCGACCACCCCTCCCCTTCGCCATAGCCGTGGAACCGGAGATGCAGCTCGATCAGGGTGCAGACGTCCTCGATCGTCGCGTTCGGGTAGCGAAGGGCCGCAAGCCGGATGCGGGCCATCCGCGCTCCCTCCATCTCGTGATGGTGGAAGGTCACCCCCTCAGCCGTGACCTTGCGCGTCGCCGGCTTCCCGATGTCGTGCAGCAAGCCTGCCATCCGTAGCACGGCGTCGGGCTCGCAGCGCTCCACCACCGCGTAGGTGTGACGCAGGACGTCCTTGTGGTGATGCACGGGATCTTGTTCCAGCTGCAACGCCGGCATCTCCGGCAGGAAGCGATGCGCGAGCCCCGTCTCGACGAGCAACTCGAGTCCGGCGGTCACATGATCGGCGACCAACAGCTTGTCCAGCTCGGCTCGGATGCGCTCGGCCGACACGATCTCGAGGCGCTCCCCCATCGCGCTCATCGCGACACGCACACGGGGCGCCGGTGTCACGCCCAATTGCGCGACGAACCGTGCGGCCCGGATCATGCGAAGCGGATCGTCGGAGAACGACACCTCGGGGTCCAGCGGCGTGTCTAGGGCTCGCGCAGCCAACGCCTTCACACCACCGTACGGATCGACGAACCCGCCGCCGGGCAGCCGAACCGCCATCGCGTTGATCGTGAAGTCGCGGCGCGAGAGGTCGATCAGCACGTCGTCACCGAAGGTCACCGCAGGCTTGCGGTGCTCCTCGGCATAGACCTCTTTCCGGTAGGTCGTGATCTCGAGGCGCTCGCCATCCTTGAGCGCACCAACGGTGCCGTACGCGACGCCGAGCAGATATCGGCGGTCCGCCCATCCCTGCAGCACCTTGGTCGTCTCCGTGGGATGCGCCGACGTGCAGAAGTCCAGGTCCGGCATCGGGCGGCCGAGCATCAGGTCGCGGACGCTGCCCCCCACCAGATACAGCTCATGGCCGGCGTCGGCGAATCGGACGCCGAGCTCCTTCGCGATCGCCGGCACGTCGAGCACGGTCGGATCCTCAGCCATGGAACCGAGGATAGTCGGGCGCTCGCCTCAGCCGGCGACGCTAGAAGGGAAGCCCGGCTTTCTCCTGGTCGGAGAACGCCGAGCCGCGATCCAGCACGCCCGAGAGCTGCAGATCGAAGTCGTGCGGGCTCGTGGCCGTGCGACGGGCTTCCTCGGTCGTGACCTGTCCGTCCTTGACGAGCGTCACGAGCGCCTGGTCGAAACTCTGCATCCCGTAATAGCCGCCCTCGCCGATCACGTCGACGATCGAATCCGTCTGCTCCGGATCGACCAGCCGGTCGAACACGCGGCCGTTGTTGACGAGCACCTCCACCGCAGCCACGCGACCCTTGCCGTCGGCCTTCGGCACAAGCCGCTGCGACACGATGCCGCGCAACGCGCCCGCGAACGAGGTGCGGACCTCCTTGGATTGCTGTGGCGGGAACAGGTCGAGCACGCGGTTGATCGTTTCCATGCAGTCGATCGTGTGCAACGTCGAGATCACGAGGTGACCGGTCTCGGCCGCCTGGATCGCCGACAGGGCCGAATCGGCGTCGCGGATCTCGCCCACGAAGATCACGTCGGGGTCTTGTCGCACGACCGACTTCAGGGCGGCCGCATAGGACTCGGTGTCGAGCCCGACCTCGCGCTGCTGGATGATGGACAGCACGTCGTCGTGCACGACCTCGATCGGGTCCTCGATCGTCACGATATGCGCGCGACGCGACCGGTTGATGTAGCCGATCATCGAGGCGATCGTCGTGGTCTTACCGGTACCGGTCGGGCCGGTGATCAGCACGAGGCCACGAGGGCTGTCGGCCAGCGTCCGCATCACATCGGGCAGCCGCAGCTCTTCGAAGTTCGGGATCTCCGAGCGCACGCGCCGTACCGCGAGGCCCACGAGGCCACGCTGACGGAACACGTTGATACGGAAGCGGCCGACCCCTTGCAGCGTGTAGCCGATGTCGGCCTCATTGTGCAGCTCGAAGAGGTTGCGCTTGTGCTCGCTCATCACGACCTCGCCGAAGGTGACCGTGTCTTGGGGCGTCAGCACGTCGTGGGAGGTCGGCAGCAGGTCGCCGTCGACGCGCAGGAACGGCACGTTGCCGACCTTCAGGTGAAGGTCGCTCGCACCGCGCTCGACGGTGTGCCGAAGAAGCTCGTCGATGTTCATCCCCGCTTGTATGTCGGCAGGCATGGCTCGAAGCCTGAGCCAGGCTAGTATCCGCACGGCATGGCTGGACCCGAGGAACCCAAAGACCCTGCGCGGCAAGGTGCTGAGCAGGGGCCGAAACCCCCTCGTCGACGACGGCGGCGGCGCAAGCCGAGAGCCGGCGGTCAGCCAAAGACCACGACGAACACACCCGCGGCGGAGAAGCCCCAGCCCCAGCCGGCCGCTGCGGCCTCGAAGGCTGGCGGCGGCCAGCGCAAGCGATCCCGCAAAAGGCGGTCGGGCAGTACGCCAAAAGCGACCGGCTCAGGAACGGCAAAGACGGGATCCGGCGTCGGAAGTCAGCGCACCGGCGGGAAACGTGGCGCCGCGAGAGGCGGCGCGAAGATCCCGACCACGAAGGAGGTCTCGGCCGGCGGTGTCGTCTACCGGCGAACCGACGAGGGACTCGAGGTCGTGCTCGCGTCGCGCCGGACCCGCCGAGGTCAGCTCGCATGGGGGCTCGCGAAAGGCGGGATCGAGATGGGCGAGACGCGGGAAGCTGCGGCGATCCGCGAAGTCCGCGAGGAGACGGGGTTTGACGCCGAGATCGAAGTCGACCTCGGCGACACGAGGTACATGTATGTCTGGGACGACATCCGGATCCGCAAGACCGTGCACTTCTTCCTGATGCGGCATACCGGCGGCGATGTGGACGATCGGGACGATGAGATGGAGGAGATCCGCTGGTTCCCGATCGACCGCGCGATCAAGCGAGCCGCCTACCGCGGTGAGCGCGACATGCTCGTGAAGGCTGCGGAGCTGTTGCGGTGACCCTCGCCGACGCGATCATCGCGATCGCGATCGGGTTCGCGGCGGGGGTGCTCTCCGGTCTCTTCGGCGTCGGCGGCGGGATCGCGATGACCCCGGCGATGGACGCACTACTTCCCGTCACGTCGATCGCCGCCATCGCCACACCGTTGCCGGTGATCTTCCCGACCTCGATCACCGGGGCCATCACCTACGCGAAAGCCGGGCAGGTCGACCGTCGGGCGGCGGTGTGGATGGCGCCGACCGGCCTGGTCGGTGCGGCCGTCGGGGCGCTCGCAACCGAGTGGCTGGACCCGGCCCTTCTCCTGCTCGTGACCGCCGCGCTCCTGGGCTGGCAATCGATCGGCATCATCCGCGGCAGTGAACGGTCGCCCGTGGACCCGGACGTCGGCGAGCCCGCGATCCGACCCGGAGTCTTCGCGACGATCGGACTGGTGGCCGGGGTGATGTCGGGTCTGCTGGGGATCGGAGGCGGTCTCGTGATGGTCCCCTTGCTCGCCGGATGGTGCAGGATGCCGCTCAAGCGGGCGCTCGGGACATCGTTGCTGACGATCCCCGCCCTGGTCATTCCCGGGACGATCGTGCATGCGCTGCTCGGCAACATCGACTGGTGGGCCGCCCTGTTCCTCGTGATCGGGGCCGTCCCGGGCGCCAGGATCGGCGCGAAACTCGCGCTCGGATCGGGCGAACGCTCGCTTCGCCGGGTGGTCGGCTCCGGCATGCTCGCGATCGCGATCCTCTACGCGGCATTGCAGCTGTCCGCGCTGACGAACTGATCGAGGTCCGCGGGCCTCGGGCCTGCCCGCTACGATGCGGGCCGTGAGACGCGTGCTCGGCGTGCTTGCCGCCACCCTGCTGGCGGTCGGCGCGGTCCTCGTCGTTCCCCCTGCCCAAGCGCAGGGAAACGGTGTGACGCTTCAGCTCCTGCGCCAATCGCCGTGGAGTTCGGCCTACCACCGCTCGATGTTGAACATCGACGTGCTGGCGCACAACGGAGGATCCGACGCACTCACCGACCAGCACGTCACCGTGTCGTTCGGCCCGCACGTCGAGTCGCGCGCGAACTATGCGGCCACGCTGACGTCGGGCCCCAGCAGCATCGTGGACAGCGAGTCGGAATCGGTTCGCGGCGATCTCGCGCCCGGCGACAACCGAACGATCGGCGTCGCGATCGACCTGGCGACCGTGGCCGCGATCGACCAAACCGACTCCCAGACCTATCCCGCGATGGTCCAGCTGTTCGAAGGCGACACCGTCGTCGCCACACTCACGACCTCCGTCATCTACCTGGTTCGTCCGCCGGAAAAGCCGATGCTCTCGGCCACCTGGCTCCAGTTTCCGGCGCCGATCGCGTTCGGCGCCGACGGAGCGCTCGTCGACCCGAGCTTTTCAGCGGCGCTTGGCCCCGGCGGTTACCTGCGCTCCCCGCTCGACGCCCTCGCGGACGTGACCATCGGTGCGCACCCGCACGGGCCGTTCGATCTGGTGATCGATCCGTTGGTGGTCAGCCAAGCGCGCGACTTGGCCGACGGTTTCCGCACGGCCGACGGCACCGAGGTGACAAACAACGAGGTACCGGCACGTCAGGCAGACGCCTTCGTTCGCGAGCTGTCGGCGGTGGTCTCCAACACGAACGAGATGGAGACGATCGCGAATCCGTATGCGAGCCCGCTCCTGCCCGCGATGCTGGCTAGTGGGCTCTCGGAAGAACTCGCCGGCGAGCGAGTAGCGGGCGACACCGTCGTGGGCAGCCTCGGCGTCCAACCCGTAGGCGGGGTGGCACATCCCGCCGCGGGGCAGCTGTCCGAGGATGCGCTCGCATGGCTCGCCGGCGTCGACACCCACATCGTGCTGGGCGACGCCGGCACGATCGACCGAACCGCGACGCAGGGCTACGCCGCGCCGGCGCCGACCGTCCCGGTCGCGACCCCGGCCGGCGACATGACGATGGTGCTGCCGGATCCGGACACGCAGGCGCTCTTTGACCGACCGGACCTGCTCGGCGACCCGGTCCGCGCGTCCCAGCTCGTACTCGGTGAACTCGCCGTGATCTGGAAGGAGGCGCCCGTGCCCGCGGCCCCCACCGTTCGGGGCATCGCGATCGCGCCGCCACCCACGTTGCCACCCGCGATGTGGGGCCCGCTGCTGCAGCGGTTGAACGAGGCTCCCTTCCTGACGCCCGCCACGGCGAGTGAACTGGTCGCCGGCGTCGTACCCGACAACCCGAACGTGGCGGGTCCGCTCACCGCTCCATCGAGCGCGGCGTTCGACTCGGAGTACGCCGCCTCGATCGGGGAACTCGGTCGAGACGTCGAGGCGTACGGTTCGATGCTCGGGACCGGCAGCGACGCGCCGACGGAACTTCGGCGCAAGCTCTTCATCGCGACGGCGCCCTCGTACGTGACGGACCCCACCGCAGGGCAGCCCTGGCTCACATCGGTCGGAGACACAACCCGAACGGTGTTCGACGCCGTGGCGCCAAGGGTGAGCTCCGAGTTCACCTTCACGTCGCGCGAGGGCACGATCCAGATGGTGATGGGCGACCCCGGGCCGACGCCGCTGCATGTCACGGTCGAGCTCCTGTCGACACAGTTCTCATTCCCGGACGGGAACAGCCAGAACATCCTGGTCGAGCATCCCGGACAGATCGTCAAGTTCAACGTGGTCGCCAACACATCCGGGCAGAATCTGATCCTGGTCCGCGTGAGCGCCCCCAACGGCGTCTCGATCACGGAGCCGCCGATCAAGGTCGTGGTCCACACGACCGCCGTGAACCACATCGCGCTGCTCGTCACGATCGTCGCGGGTCTTGGGCTGTTGGCGCTGTACTCGAGGAGGTGGTTCCGACGGCGGAGGACCCCGGCATGATCCCGGTGGACGAATCCGACTCGCACCGGACGACGACTCGGAACGCGGCGGTCATGTCGACCGGAACCCTCCTGTCTCGAGGCACCGGTGTGGTGCGTGTCTCGGTCATGCTGGCGGCGCTCGGATTCTCGTCGCTGTCCGACAGCTACAACACCGCGAACACCACGCCGAACATCGTCTATGAGCTCGTCCTCGGTGGCATCCTGACCAGCGTCTTCGTTCCGCTCCTCGTTGAGTGGGCAAAGCAACATGGCACCGAGGCCGCCTGGGAGGCCGGCAGCCGGTTCCTCACACTGGTGCTCGTCGTGTTGTCCGCGGTGACGGTCGTCGGGATCCTCGCGGCGCCCTGGATCATGCGTCTGTATCTGTCCGGAAGTGCGGGGCGTCCGGACCACGCCCAGGAACTGGAACTTGGAATCTTCTTCCTGCGTTGGTTCTTGCCGCAGATCGTCTTCTATGGACTCGGAGCGGTCGCCGCGGGGCTGCTGACCGCGAATCGCCGCTTCTCGGCGCAGATGTTCGCGCCGGTGCTCAACAACGTCGCTGTGATCGTCACGATGCTCGTGTTCATCTCGATCCGCGCGAGCGACCACCCGGACATCTCGAGTGTCACACAGATACAACGCCTCTTGCTTGCCGCCGGCACGACACTCGGCGTCGTGGCGATGACCGTCGCCTTGTGGCCTTCGCTGCGACGGCTCGGATTCCGATGGCATCTGCGGTTCGACTGGCGGCACGAGACGGTGCGTCGCCTGCTGCGGCTCGCACGGTGGGTCGTCGTGTACGTCGTTGCCAACCAGATCGCCTACTTCGTCATCATCGCCTTCACCGGGCACCTGGAGAACGGGGCTTACACCGCCTACTCGCAGGCGTTCATCTTCTTCTCACTTCCGCATGCGATCGTGGCGGTGTCGATCTTCACGGCGCTCCTGCCCGGGATGACCGCGCGGTGGACCGACCTCGACGTCGACGGCGTGCGCGAGTTGTTCTCGCGGGGCCTTCGCGATACCGAGATCGTGATGCTGCCTGCTGCGGCTGGGTATCTCGTGCTGGCCGGACCGATCGTGGCGCTGCTCGCGAGCCACGGGGCAGTCAAACCCGAAGGTGCCGAGCTGATGACTCGAACGCTCACGGCGTTCGCGATCGGGCTCCCGTTCTTCTCGGCCTTTCAGCTTCTGACGCGCACCTTCTACGCGACCCACGATGCGAGAACCCCGGCGGTCGTCAACATCGTGGTCGCGGTGGTGAATCTCGCGATGGACCTGTGGCTCGCCTTCGGGCTCGGGCTCGGTGTGCCGGGGCTCGCGCTTGGGTTCGCGGCGTCATACGCCGCGGGCTCCGCGATCCTCTTTCTCTTGGCCCACAAGCGGCTCGAAGGAGCCGACGGCCGGCGCATCGCCGACACCCTCGCGCGCGCGGCGGCCGCTTCGGTGTTGACCGCCGCCGCCACATGGGCGGCGGCAACAGCCGTCGCCGGGGTCCTGGAAGTCTCGCGGCCCCTGATGCGACTCGTCCAGGTGGCGGTCGCCGTCGCGGCCGGCGTGCTTGCCTTCGTGCTGGGTGCGCTTATCTTCAAGATCCAAGAGGCCGATGAGGTCTGGCAGGCCCTGAGCGCGAGGTTCCGACGATGACGCCCGCACCCCCTTGCCATTCGCTGCACGACCAAGCCGGCCTGATCGGCAAGATCGCGCTGTTCTGGATCATCGGTCTCCTGCTGGTCGGCCTGCTGCTCCTCGACGGGCTCTCGATCGTCCTGACCACATTCAAGCTCTCGAACACCGCGCAGGCGGCCGCGACCACCGCGGCGACTACCTACAAGAACCTGCCCGATGTGACGAAGGCGTGCGCGGCCGCCGAGGTCGACCTCTTGCACGACAACCTCTCCGTCCCGGCGAGCGAGACCTGGTGCAAGGTGGACGCAGCGACGGGCGTCGCGACGATCACGCTGCGGACGACGGCCTCGAGCCTCATCCTGGGCAGGCTGTCTTTCACCCAGGACTACACCAAGATCTCGGTGAAGGAAACCGCCGAGCCCTCCTCGTTGTAGCGTGCGGGTGTGAGCGGCGCAGCCGACGAAGATCTCGTTCACCGGTTCCTCGCGGGCGACGCCGGCGCGTTCACCGAGCTGGTCACCCGGCACGAGCGACGTGTGTACGGGCTCTGTTTGCGCATCCTCGGTGACCGTGAGGACGCCGCCGATGCCGCCCAGGACGCCTTCCTCGTGGTCGTACGCAAACTCGAACAGTTCCGTGGAGAATCGGCGTTCACGACCTGGCTGCACCGGGTCACCGTCAACGTCTGCTACGACCATCTGCGCAAGGCGCAGCGGCGGCCCGTTCTCCGACGCATCGGCGACGAGCAGCCGGAACCGGAGTCCGGACCGCCCGTGCCCGATCACGCCGACGATGTCGCAGGCGCGCACGACGTCGCCGCAGCGCTCGCCCTCGTTCCCGAGGACTTCCGGGTCGCGCTGGTGCTGGCCGATGTGCAGGACCTGCCCTACGACCAGATCGCCAGGGTGCTGGACGTGCCGGTCGGGACCGTGAAGTCCCGGGTGCATCGCGGGCGCATCGCGCTGGCCCGGGCCATGGGGCTGGACTCCGACGCCCGCACCGGGGAACCGGTCGACCCCCCACGAACGTCTCAGGAGCAGTCATGACACATCCAGGACCCGCGCTCACCGACTACGTCGACGGCACGCTGCCCCACGTGGAGCACGCCCGGATCGAGGCACATCTGCTCTCGTGCGCCACGTGCCGACAGGAGGTGGCTCTGGCGAGTGCCGGGCGCGCGGCCGCCGGCGCCCTCGCCACCCCCGCCACGCCCGGGGGCATCGCCGACGCCGCTGTCGCCGAGGCGATGCGCGACGCCAAGGCCCGCGCGCCGGAGGTCTCGCAACATCACGGCTTGTCCTCGCAACGGCCGCGGCCCGCAACACCACGGTGGTTGGCCATCGCCGGGGCCGCGGCCGTGGCCGCGCTGATCGCGTTCGTCGTCCCCAAGCTCGGCCAGCCGGGATCATCGAGCTCGCCCGAGTTCGCGGCCGCCAGTGCAGGCGCGTCCGATGTCGCCCACCCGGTGGCGACGGCCGTCGAGATCCAGAACGTTGACTACGGTTCCGACGTCGTCGACAGGGTCGCCGTCACGCTCGGACGCACCGACGTCGGCTCGGCGCAGACCGCCGTGCCGGTCGCGGACTCCGGCCCGGGCGTACTTCCCGAGGCGATCCCGGGGCCGGAGGCGGCCGTGCGGCTCTCCCCCGATCGCTTGCGGGCGGCGACCGGCTGCCTTGCCAAGGCATACCCGGTCCAGGACGGGACCCCCACTCGGGTAATCCTCGCCCGCTACGAGGGGCAGCCCGCGTATCTCGGCGTCTATCTCCAGGGGCCGGGCGGCGGGCTCCCGCCCGACAGCGTTCTCCTGGTAGTTGCCGCGGTCCAGGGGTGCCAGCCCCTGCAGACCGGCACCTTCCACCTCCCTTAGCCCTTCCTGGGAATAGGCGCGTGTTTTCCCGTGTGGGAGGATTTCCGGGATGACCGAGGTGCGAAACGTGATCGTGATCGGCTCCGGCCCGGCCGGGTTCACGGCCGCCCTGTACGCAGCGCGCGCCGACCTCGAGCCCCTCGTTCTGAAGGGCCTGGATGCGGGCGGCCAGCTGATGCTCACCACCGACGTCGAGAACTATCCGGGCTTCGCAGACGGCATCATGGGCCCCGAGCTGATGGATCAGATGGAGAAGCAGGCCCAGCGTTTCGGCGCCGAGGTTCTCGCGGTCCATGTGACGGAGGTCGACCTGTCCTCGCGCCCGTTCCTGGTCAAGGCCGGCGACCAGGCCTGGCGCGCCCACACCGTGATCGTCGCCAGCGGCGCCACCGCGCGATGGCTCAACATCCCCGGAGAGGAACGCCTGCGCGGACGCGGCGTGAGCGCATGCGCCACCTGCGACGGTTTCTTCTTCCGCGACCGCGAGCTCGTCGTCGTCGGTGGTGGCGACACCGCGATGGAGGAGGCGACCTTCCTGACGAAGTTCGCATCGAAGGTGACGATCGTGCACCGTCGCCACGAGTTCCGCGCGTCCAAGGTGATGCAGGACCGCGTGTTCGCCCACCCGAAGATCGAGGTGCTGTGGGACAGCGTGCTCGAGGAGATCGTCGGCGACAGCGCCGTCACGGGTGTGGTGGTCCGCAACGTCACGTCGGGCGAGACATCGGCCGTGGCGACCGACGGCGTCTTCATGGCGATCGGGCACGACCCGGCGACATCGCTGTTCGGTGGCCAGCTCGAAACCGACGCCGAGGGGTACCTGGTGGTTCGGGAACCGTCGAGCGAGACAAACGTGGCGGGGGTCTTCGCCGCGGGTGACGTGACCGACCGCACCTACCGGCAGGCAGTCACCGCTGCGGGGCAAGGGTGCAAGGCTGCGATCGACGCAGAGCGCTTCCTGGGCGAGGACTCGTAGGCGCGTTGGTCCGGAATGCAGGCGTCCTGTCGGGCGTTCTGGGAACCTAGAGGATGCGCCGTTGGGCGCGACGACGATCGATCAAGGAGTCCCGTGATGGCGAATATCGGTGCAGTGGGCGATGAGGACTTCCAGACGACGGTGCTGGATTCCGACACGCCGGTCCTCGTGGACTTCTGGGCGGAGTGGTGCGTGCCGTGCCACATGGTGTCCCCCGTCGTCGAAGAGATCGGCACCGAGCGTGGCGAGACCCTGAAGGTGGCCAAGCTCAACATCGACGACAACCCGCAGGCCACACGCACGTACGGCGTGATGTCGATCCCGTCGCTGATCCTGTTCAAGGGCGGCCAGGAGGTCGCGCGGGTCGTCGGCGCCAAGCCGAAAGACGCGATCCTGCGCGACATCGGTTCCCACCTCTCCTAACGTTGCCGCGCCCTACCGGCGGGCGCACACTGCAGGGGTGCGCATCTATCGCGTCGGGGACGAGGGTCCCGAGATCCAGGACATCCAGCACCGTCTGATCGAGCTCGGCTTCACGTTGCCCGGACAGGAGCACGGCGCCTTCGACGATGGGCTGCAAGAGGCGGTCCGAGCGTTCCAAGCGCAACGGAACCTGCGGGTCGACGGGATCGTCGGGCCCGACACGTGGGGCCAGCTCGTAGAGGCCGGGTTCCGGCTGGGCGATCGCACGCTGTATCTGCATGCCCCGCACCTCCGCGGAGACGACGTGCGGGCGCTGCAACGAAAGCTCGATGCGCTTGGCTTCGACCCCGGCAAACAAGACGGCGTCTACGGCCGAACGACCGACACCGCGCTGCGGGAGTTCCAGCGAAACGTGGGTGAAGACGTCGACGGTGTCGTCGGTCTGCACACGATCGCGACGCTCGAGCGGATGCGTCCCCTGGACGACGTTCCCGGTCGTGGCCTCGTGCGTGAGACCGAGGAGCTACGCTCGATGCGCGGTCGCATCCAGGGACACGTGATCGCCATCGATCCGGGACACGAAGCTCCCGAGGGCGGCGTCGACATCCATCTCGCCCTCGCACGAGCAGTTGCGTCCGAACTGGCACGGCTCGGAGCGAAGCCCGAGATCCTGCGCGATGCCGGCGAGAACCCCACTCCGTCATCACGTGCGACGATGGCTAACGCGCTGGACGCGACGGCATGCGTGTCGCTGCATCTGGGCGAGGACGACCCCGAATCCAGCGGGCCGACGTGCTCGTACTTTGGATCGCAGGCCACGCACTCGCCGGGAGGGCGGCACCTCGCAGAGCTGATTCTCGACGAGCTCGAACACGAGCTACGCGTCCGGGGACGGTTGCAGCGCTTGACCGTCGCGATGCTCCGCGAGACGAGGATGCCTGCGGTGCAAGTCGAAGCCCTAGCCCCGGCCAGCGAGATCGAGGCCACCTTGCTGCGCGTGCCCGATGGGACCCTCCGCATCGGCCGGGCGATCGCCGAAGGGGTCCGCCGGTTCTTCGAGGACTAGCGGCGACGGCCGAGCAACGCCAGGACGACGCCGAACAACGCGCCGAGCAAGGCCGCACGCATGCCGCGGTGCCACTCGCTTAGATACGGCTCCCCGTGCGGTTCGGTCTGCGCGCTCACGGCGGATAGGCTACCCCCATGCGTGCGTGCCTGATGATCGAAGGCCAACAAGGGGTGACCTGGCAGGACTGGTGCTCGCTTGCGGATCTCGCCGAACGCTGCGGGCTCGAAGGCTTGTTCCGATCCGATCACTACTTCAGCGGCGCGGGCGTCTCCGGGGTCGGCGCGACCGACGCGTGGACGGTGCTCGGTGGACTTGCCGAACGAACGTCGACGCTTCGCCTGGGAACGCTGGTGTCCCCGGTCACATTCCGCGAGCCGGCGGTGCTGGCACGCGCCGCGCTCACCGTCGATCTGATCAGCGACGGACGCGTCGAGATCGGGATGGGCGCCGGCTGGTGGGAGGAGGAACACACCCGCTTCGGCATCCCGTTCCACGATGTCGACCGGCGGTGGCAGCTGCTCGAGGAACAGGTGCCCATCGTGCACGGCCTGTTCACCGACGAGCAATTCTCGTTCCACGGCAAACACTATCGTCTTGACCAGGCCGACCAGTCGCCGCGGTCGGTACAGCGCCCCCGGCCGCCGCTGATCCTGGGAGGGAGCACGGTCGGGCCGCGCATGCAGGCGTTGATCGGCTCCTACGCCGACGAGTTCAACACGGTCGGAGGTACGCCCGCCGAGGTGGCGTCGCGGTTCCAGCGCGCACGGGATTCGCTGGCACCGGCCGGCCGCGACGGAGCCTCGCTCGTCACGTCGCTGATGACGTGGATGTTCGTGGCCCGCACCGAGCGGGAGTATCTCGACAAACTCCGGCGGGCCCATTCGATGGATCCGAAGGCCGGACCGTTCGACGCATACCGAGCAGACATCGAGGCGGACTGCATCGTCGGCACACCTCGTCAGGCGATCGATCGCTTGAACGCGTACACCGACGCCGGGATGCAACGCGTGTTCCTGAACCACGAGTTGTACGACGACGCAGAGATGGTGGAGCTGGTCGCAACGGACGTGTTACCGGGTGTGCGCTGATGGAATGGTTCCCTTTCGTGCTCATCTTCATCGTGGGGAGCATCGCGCTGTTCGTCTATGCCCTGGTCGATGCGATCCGCATGCCGAACGCCGCGTCGTTCAAGACCGGCACGCAGCTCGTATGGATCTTGGTGATCCTTCTGGCGCAAGGTATCGGGGCGATCATCTATCTGATCGTCGGTCGGCCTCCCGGCGGTGCGACACAGGCGCGCGACAACGTGCAGTCGATCCCCGGCGCCCCACCACCGCCCGCAGGAGCCCTCGTCTAGACCACTGCTAGGCTGGCTCCTTCCCGACCCCATCTCCGTCTATGACCGAGTTCTCGATCGATCGTTTCGTTGACCGCTACGCGAGCCGCGCGGCGGGCATGACCGCGTCGGAGGTGCGCGCGCTATTCGCGGTCGCGTCGCGCCCAGAGGTCGTGTCCCTTGCCGGCGGCATGCCGTACGTGCAGGCACTACCCTCGTCCGAGATCGTGGCCGTCGCGCACGACGTGCTAACCGAGATGGGCGATGTGGCCCTGCAATACGGTGGCGGGCAAGGCACACCGGAGCTCCGTGAGCGCCTGGCGATGCTGATGGCCGAGGAAGGTGTTGTGGCCGACCCAGAGGATCTCGTCGTCACGACCGGCGCCCAACAGGCGCTCGACCTGATCGGGAAGATCTTCATCAACCCGGGCGACCTGGTCGCCGTCGAAGCACCCGCTTACGTGGGCGCCCTCACTGCCTTCGGCGCCTACGAGCCCCGGTTCCTCCCGATCGAGCTCGACGACGACGGGATGATCGTGGACGAGCTGGATCGGGCCCTCGTGCGCGGTGAGCGCCCCAAGTTCGTCTACACGGTGCCGAACTTCGGCAATCCGACGGGTGTGACCATGTCATACGATAGGCGCCGCCAACTTGTCGCGCTTTGTCGCGAGGCCAGTATCCCGATCATCGAGGACAACCCGTACGGACTCCTGCGCTTCGAAGGCGAGGCAGAGCAGTGCCTGCGAACCCTCGACCCGGAAAACGTGATCTATCTCGGGACGGTCTCCAAGACCTTCTCTCCGGGTGTTCGGGTGGGATGGGCACTCGCGGAGCCTTCGGTCGTGCAGCGCCTGATCCTGGCGAAGGAGGCGGCCGATCTGTGCGGCTCGAGCCTCAACATGTTGTTGACCCAGCGGTGGTTCTCCGACGAGAAGCGTTGGCGAGGAACACTGGCGAACCTCGTAGACACGTACCGCTCACGCAGGGACGCGATGCTGGACGCACTTGAGGAACACCTACCCGAGGGGGCGATGTGGACGAGCCCCAGCGGCGGCTTCTATGTGTGGGTCACCCTCCCCGAGTGGCTCGACGCGAAGGCGCTGCTGGCCGCCGCGGTGGAGCGCCGCGTCGCCTACGTACCCGGCACCGCCTTCTACCCTGACGGCCGGGGCCGGAACAAGCTTCGGCTGGCCTTTTGCTATCCGACCGAAGAACGGATCCGCGAGGGTGTATCGAGACTCGGCGCACTGCTGCGAGAAGAACAGCAATTGTACGGGAGCCTTCGGGGGTGAGCTCGATGAGGATCGCGGTGATCGCGGGCGGCAGGACACCGGAGAGGGACGTCTCCCTGCGTGGCGGTCATCGTGTGACGTCATCACTCGCAAAGCTCGGACATGACGCTTGGCTCGTGGATCCGGCCGACGTGAAGCTCGTCGAGGAACTGCGACAACACTCGCCGGATCTCTGCTGGCTGGCGTTGCACGGCAAGGAGGGAGAGGACGGTACGGTGCAACGACTCCTCGACCTCCTCGGCATCCTCTATACAGGGACAGCGGCGCTGGACAGTGAGCTGACGTTTGACAAAGTGCTGGCCAAAGACGTCCTGCGACGGGCGGGTGTTCCCACGCCGGACTGGGTCGTGATCGAAGGGTGGGCGCTTAGAGACCTGGGAGCCGGAGGGGCGCTCTCGACCGCCGTCGAGCGCATCGGCCTGCCCTGTATCGTCAAGCCCTCGAGGAGCGGATCTGCGCTCGGTGTCAGCTCGGTGGAGCGCGAAGGAGATCTGGCCGGGGCCGTCATGGGGGCTCTGTCGTTCAGCGGTGCGGCGATCATCGAGCGAAAGGTCATCGGCACGGAGGTTGCGGCCTCGTTCATTGGGGAGCCGCTCGAAGCGCTGCCGCTGGTCGAGATCGTGCCCAAGGACGGTGTGTATGACTACGGTGCACGGTATACGGCGGGCGCCACCGAGTACTACGCCCCGGCGCGACTCGACCCGTCGGTCGCCGAGGCCGTGCGTACAGCGGCACATGGCGCGATCGAGGCGCTCGGAACCCGTGGCGTTGGCAGGGTCGATGTTCTCGTAGGTCCGGGCGGATCGCCTTCGGTCCTGGAGGTCAACGTCTCGCCGGGGGTCACGGAAACGTCGCTCTTGCCGATTGCGGCCCAAGCCGCCGGTGTCTCGTTCGACCAGATGTGCGACTGCATCATACGGGCGGTAGGGGCCAGGGATTGATCGATCGCAACCGGCGACGGCTCATCGCGTTCGGGCTTCTCACGTGTGCCGCGTGCACGCGCGGAAGTACGACTGTGCAGCCAACACCGACCCCGACGGAGTCTCCTAGCGAGGCATTGCCTGCAACCGTTGCCGTGGTCGGTCGCACCTACGACGTCTTCTGTATGCCGGTTGCCGAGGCATTGGTCGACGTCGAGCTCCCGCGCGAAGCCGGGGCTCCGAAGACCCGCGCGATCGCCGGAGTGTGGGACCACCAGGCGATCGCGGTGTTGGCCAATGACCTGAGCGGGTGCGGGGTTTGGGCACTCGGCATGGCCGAGGGGTTGAGCCCCGAGGCTTCCCAGCAGATCCAGGCCGAGGTGGGCCGGGGAGTCCAGGCCTTCGGTGTGACAGCGTCGCCAGTGCCCCGCGAACCGTAGCCGTCAATCGGGCGCAAGCCCTGGACCCGATCCGATGATCTCCGAGACGATCCGCTCCAGGTCATCGGCGGAACCGAATTCGATCGAGACCCTCCCCCGCTTCGCACCCATCTGGATCGAGACCCGCGTGGCCAGCTGTTCGGAAAGGATCTCCTCGATCTCCGCAAGACCCGAATCCGAAGCGGTCGAGGGCTCCTTCTTCGCCGCGGCGGTCTTCGCAGGGGGGGCGTCGACGAACCGGCGCACCGCTTCCTCTGTTTGGCGAACGGACAGGTCCTCGGCCGCGATCCGCAGCGCGAGCGACGACATCGCGTCTTTGTCTCCGAGTGAAAGAAGCGCTCTGGCGTGACCGGCCGTAACCTTGTCGTCGGCAAGAAGCTGCTGGACGTCAAGGGGGAGCCCGAGTAGCCGGATCGTGTTCGCGATGTGTGACCTCGACACACCGACCCTGTCCGCCAACTCTTCTTGCTTGAGTCCCAGCTCCCCGAGGAGGGCCTTGAACGCTTCCGCCTGCTCGATCGGATTCAGGTCCTCGCGATGGATGTTTTCGATCAGCGCGTCACGGAGAAGGTCGGTGTCCTCGGAGTCCCGCAGGACCACTGGCACCGAGGCGAGGCCCGCGGCCTTTGCCGCCCGCAGCCGGCGCTCACCGGCGATCAACTCATAGGTCCCGCCCTCGGTGCGACGAACGACGAGAGGTTGCAGGATTCCGACCTCCCGGATCGAGGCGGCGAGCCCTGCCAACGCCTCGTCATCGAAGTGGGTCCGGGGCTGTTTCGGGTTCGGAGCGATCGAGTTCACCGGCACATCCAAGAAGCCGCTGTTTGCCATCTCACCGGTCTCGGGAGCGCCGGGGATCAGCGCCGACAATCCACGGCCAAGGCCGCCTCGCTTGGACATCATTCGCCTCCTTTGCGGAACAGCCGCCAACGGCGCTTCTGCCCGTCGTCATCGTCGTGGAGCGTGGCGCCGATGGAGGCCGTCGGGGCCTGATCGGTCCCGCTCGTCGCGGAACCGCCCGGACCCTGGACGAGCGGCTCGACGGCCAGATCCGCGTTCTCGTCGATCACAACCACTCGCCTTCCCGGAAGTTGCCCGGGTTCCGAAGGCTCAACCGGTCGTACCCGTAGTTCCTCGGGCTCCGGGGACTCCCAGATCTCCTCTTCCGCCTCCGCCGGTGCTAGCTGCGGTTTCGGTCGGGCTTTCGGTGTCGGCTCGGCCTTCACCGTCGGCTCTGGCTTCGGTTCCGGCTCGGGCTCGGGCTCGGGCTCAACAGGTGGCTCAGAGACCTCCTCGATAACCTCGGGGACGGTGGAAAGGTCATCTTCGAGAGCCTCTTCGGCAACGGGCCCTGGGGGAGGAGGATCCGCGGCCATTGCGGGCGCGACGATAGCCGGGAGGTCATCGAACGTAGCCATCGGTGCGTCCGGAGGCGGCCGCAGAGCGACCTCTCGAGCCAGGAGGCGGTAGGACTCGGCGCCCTTGGACTTCGGGTCATACACGGTGATCGGCATGCCGTACCCCGGAGCCTCAGACAGACGCACCGTTCTGGGGATGATGGTGTCGTACACGATGTCGCCGAAGAACCGCTGGACCTCCTCGACAACCTGCTCCGAAAGCTTCGTTCGTGGATCGAACATCGTCATCACGATGCCGGTCAGACGGAGCTCTGGATTGATGTTCTGCTGCACCAGGCTGACGTTGCGGAGCAGCTGGCCCAGACCCTCGAGCGCGTAGTACTCGCATTGGATCGGCACAACGAGTTCGTCGGCAGCCGTGAGCGCGTTGACGGTGATCAAACCGAGGGAAGGAGGGCAGTCTAGGAAGATGAAGTCATACACACCCAGTGCGACAGGACCCAGCGCTCGCTTGAGCCGGCCTTCGCGAGAGAACGCGCTCACGAGTTCGATCTCGGCTCCGGCGAGGTCGATCGTAGAGGGGACCGCGTCGAGGCCCGGGACGGGGGAATGGACGATCGCCTCCACGACGGGCGTTTCGGCCACGATGACGTCGTAGGACGTGACCGCGCGGTGCTCGTGGCGGATCCCCATTCCGGTCGACGCGTTGCCCTGCGGATCCAGATCCACGACCAGGATACGGAAGCCAATCTCCGCAAGCGCGGCTCCGAGGCTGACCGCGGTCGTCGACTTGCCGACCCCACCCTTCTGGTTGGCGATCGCGACGATCCGAGCTGCCCCAGGAACGTCGGGGGCCTTCGGTTCAAGTCTCGTCTTGGACCCAGAGCGCGGCTTCGCAGAGCTCGAATCTGAACGAGCGGACGACGAAGATGCGCCGGAAGAAGGCTTGCTCACTGCTGGCTCATGATAACCAGAGGCCCCGAGTCCGCAAGGCCCGAAGGGGTGGAAACTCGCCAAGAGACCTCCAGGTGAGCCAGCTCGGCCCCTTGGAAGCCCGAGCCGGCCCAATAGATGAGACGTCCGGCCTGTTCCAGGTGTGGGACCGCGGCGAGCCAGCTGCCGCTGGCAGACGAGAACGCGCGAGCGAGACAGAAGTCGAACGTGGAAGACACCCCTTCCGCCTTTCCCAGATGAACCTCGACGTTCGCCAGTCCAAGGTCATCGACAACAGCCTCGAGGAAGGCCACTCGCCCACGGCGCAGCTCGATCAGGGCGAACGAGCTGCTAGGGGCCGCTATCGCCAAAGGCAGTCCCGGAAGGCCGGCCCCACTCCCGAGGTCAGCGACACGCGATCCAGGAGGGATCTCGGGAAGGGCCCTTAGAGAGTCCCGGATGTGACGCTCCCAGAGTCGTTCGGCGTCGCCCGAGCCCACGAAGCCCTTTGGGATGGCCCGCTGCCGCAGCGCCTCGCGGAAGCTGAGGAGGCTCTCGAGACGGGTGGTGTCGAGAGTTATCCCCAATGCCGCGAGCTCGTCCTCCCAACCCTGATGTTTCACGTGAAACATCCTAGTCAAGGCAAGTGGGGCACCACGGGGTCGTCAAACGGGCAGCACGACCACGAAGCGGTTGGGATCCTCGCCACGAGACTCGGTCCGGACGCCGTCTATCGAAGCCACAGCATCGTGAGCCATCTTCCGCTCAAGCGCGTCCATCGGCTCTAGTTCCTGCTCCTCACCGCTGTCGAGAACCGAATCGGCGGCGGCACGCGCCTTCTCCTCGATCCGCTCCGCCCGGCGCTTGCGATAGTCCTCGACGTCCACCAAGACCTTGATCCGCTGGTCGAGGCGATGCCCGACGACCTGGCGGGCGAGCTCTTGGATCGCGTCAAGTGTCTGTCCATGCCTACCGATGAGCAGCGACATGTCCTCGGCGTCCCCGTCGAGGATATCCACATATACCCGGCCACCCTGTTCCGTCGGTTCGGCGATCGCGTCGATATCCATCTTGGTCAGCAACTCTTCGACGAAGTCCGCCACCGCGTCGGCCTGCTCCTCGACATCGACATCCTCGTCTCGTCTATCAGCGGCCATAGCCGATCCCTCTCGTTAGGACTTCTTCTTGGGTTTGAGCTGGTTGCCCGGCTTGGTGCCCTTCGGCTTCCCGTTCGGACTTGGCTTGCTGTCCTGGGGCGGCTTGCTGTCCTGGGGCGGCTTCTTAGTGGTTTGTGGTTTGGAGCTGCTCCGCGGAGGCTGCTTCTTCGCGACCTCCTGCTGCTGGCGGGCGCCCTCCGCCTTGTCATTCATCCAGCCCATGATGCCTTTTCGCTGGGGCGCCCCCTGCGCCATGCGCTCGCGCTGCTCCGCCATCCGGCGTTCGAGGGCATCCGGGCCGATATGACCGGCCCGCAGCATCACGGTCTGCTGGGCGATCTGGATCCCATTGGCCGTGGTCCAGTACATGATCAAGCCGGCTGGGAAAGCCCATCCCCAAACTCCGTACATCAGGGGCATGTACTTCATGATCGCCTGTTGCGAGCCGGACTGCGCGCTCTGCGGGCTGGCCTTGGTCATCTGACGTTGCTGGTAGATGGCTGTGCCCAGCATCAACAGCAAGAGCACCACATAAGGGATCGCGTCCGGGAACTTCTTCGTACCGCAGTCGAGTGTCGACTGCGACGTTGGGTCCGACGCGATCGGCTGATTACCGCCACCGAGGATCGGCAACCCCTCTACGATGGCTTGCTTCTGGGTGTCCTTCTGCTGCACCGTCGTGCCCGACGTTCCCAGCGCACATTGGAGATTCAGGGAAAGCATCTCCAGGTTCTGGTGCTCCACGACATTGTAAAAAAGCGTGCTGTCTGTGGGCAAGTGATTGTTGACCACCGTGTATGAGGTTGTCTGACCGTTCGAGTCGGTGTTGGCGGATAGGACCGGTGGACGGATCACGGCGTACATCGCGAACAGGAAGGGGAGCGTCAAGAGCATGGGGAGGCAGCCTCCCAACGGGTTCACCCCGGCCTCCTTGTACAGCTTCATCGTCTCTTCTTGCTGCTTCTGCTTGTTGCTCTTGTACTTCTTCTGCAGGTCTTTGATCTTGGGCTGCAGCGCCTGCATGTGCTGCATGCTCTTGATCTGCTTGAAGCCGAACGGCAGCAACAGGAGCCGGATGATCACGGTCACGATGATGATGGACACGGCGTAGTTGGGAACCACGCTGTACACCTGGGCCATGCACCAGCCGAGGCCGTTCAAGAGGCTCTGCCATACAGCGATCGCGACCATGCCTACGTCTACGCTCCCGTCATCTCGTGAGATTCCGCTCGAATGGCCCGTGCAGGCTGTGTGACCGCATCATGCAGAGCTACACGCTCCGGGACTCGGTCGATGCCCCCGCGCCCGAATGGATTGCAGCGCAATATGCGCCAGCTGGCGAGGCCCGCGCCTCGGATCGCCCCGTGCACCCTGATTGCGTCCTGCGCGAAGTGACTGCAACTCGGGTAAAACCGGCACTGCCCGCCGAACGCTCCGGCGAAGACCCGGCGATAGACATGGATCAGCGCTATCAGCGCACCCCGGACTGGCCCGCCCATGCGCCAGATCATCTCGCGAACACTCACGGTCGCTCGTTCCCACTCAAGAGTTCGGTCATCTCATCCACCAGATCTTGGCTCTTCGCTCCGACGATGGGCGCTCGCGCCACGAGGACCGCATCGCGCCCCCGTGCTGCCTGCGCGGCCTGTTGCCAAGCCGCTCGCAGCACGCGCCGCGCACGGTTTCGTTGCACCGCCCCGCCCACGCGCTTGCCGGCGATCGCGGCGACGCGATCCGGCCCAGGGGTGAGAAACAGTATGACGCGTTCCCCGCGTACCGGCCGCACCGTCTCGAGGATCCCTTTGATCTCGCGCGAGCGCACGCCACAGGCCGTTTCCGCAGGTCAGACGGTCAAACGAGCGCGGCCCTTGCGGCGTCGTGCCGCAAGGATCGAACGGCCAGCGCGGGTGCGCATGCGGTGACGAAACCCGTGCACCTTCGCGCGTCGTCGGTTGTTCGGTTGGTACGTACGCTTGCCCTTGGCCATGGATGATGAACCTCACTCGATGCGATGGCCGACGGGGTCGCCGGCGGGACGAGTATACGGGCATCGTCGCTGGGTAGAGGGGTTGACAACAGAAAGTGCGTCAAGACCCCCTTTTGCGCGTGAAGTGTGGAAAAACACCGTGCTATCGTCCCGACCGCCTTCCCCCGGGCACGCGATACCCCCGAGTCGATCGAAAGGGTGCCCTTCCCCCGAATGGGTTATCCACTGGTGTGGAAAGGTCTTGTGGAATAGGTATGGAAAGGATCGCAGGCGATACCGCCGCGCTCGACGCCTGGTCGGGAGTGCTGACCAAGGCTCGCACGGAGCTCCAGGACACGACGATCGTCATGTGGTTCGCCGATGTCGAGCCGATCACGCTTGACGACCAGGTTCTCACGTTGTCGGTTCCGAGTGTGTTAGTTCGTGAACGTCTCCAACACAACCATCTTGGCTTGATAGAGGAGGCCGCTGCCGACGTCTGCGGCCACCCCGTGAAGATCGAGTTCAGTGTCGACGAAGGCATGCGGCTCCCGCTCGCGGATGCACCCGAGCCCACGACGCGGACCGAGCCGACCCCCGTCGCAACGCAGGCTGCCGCATCGTTGCCGGCGGGCTCCGTACACCTGGGCGCCCCCGGGTTACCGTTCCCCAACTACACCTTCGATGCGTTCGTACCGGGTGCGTCAAACCGCTTCGCGCACGCGGCCGCGATGGCCGTGGCCGAGGCGCCCCCGTCGACCGCGTACAACCCGCTGTTCATCTACGGCGGGGTGGGCCTGGGCAAGACCCACCTGTTGATCGCCGTCGGGCATCACATGTACCGGCTCAACCCCGGCATCCGGGTGAAGTACGTGACGTCGGAACAGTTCCTGACGGAGTTCATCAAGGCGGTGCGCGAGCGACAGAGCGACCGCTTCCGCCAGCGGTTCCGCGAGGTGGACGTCCTGCTGGTCGACGACATCCAGTTCCTCGCCAAGCGCGAGGAGACCCAGACCGAGTTCTTCCATACCTTCAATCATCTGCACGGCAGCGGGAAACAGATCGCGATCGCCTCGGATCGACCCCCGCATGAGCTGTCCGGGCTCGAGGAACGGCTCGTCAGCAGATTCCGTTGGGGGCTCTGCGTCGACGTGCAGCCGCCCGACCTCGAGACGAGGATCGCGATCTTGCAGGTCAAAGCCGAACGTGAGCGTCTCAGCGTGCCGCACGACGTGATCGAGTTCATCGCGTCGAAGTTCGATCAATCGGTTCGCGAGCTCGAAGGAGCCCTCGTCCGGGTGGCCGCCTGGGCGGAACTGACCGGACAACCGATCGACCAGGAGCTCGCCGAGCGAGCTCTGCAAGACCTGATCCCGCAGTCCGACACCGAGATACCGCCGCAGGTGATCATGGAGGAGACGGCCTCGTATTTCACCTTGACAACAGGCGATCTCGTCTCGAAATCCCGCTCCCGGCCGTTGACAACGGCCCGACACATCGCCATGTACATCATGCGCGAATGCACCGGCCTCTCGTTGGTCAAGATCGGCGAGATCTTCGGCGGTCGCGACCACACCACCGTGCTGCACGGCATCAAGAAGGTCGAGGACGAGATGCGGGCCCGTGACGCCACGTTCCGCCAGGTGCAGGACGTCACACGGATAGTTCGCGGTCGCGTCCGGAGCGCGGTCTAGGACATGGGGACAAATGCTGCGGCTTGTGGGGATAGATTCACGCCCGTGCGGACACGACATGAGGTCGTCAGTACTTGTTCGCCCGCGCTCCCCATGTCGGTCGGCCCGGCTACGCTGGAACTACCCAGGGTTATGCACGTTTCCACCGGCCCTACTACTACTAACCTAGAGAAATACATCTGTAACTGCAGGGGGTGTCTACGGTGAGGTTCAGATGCGATCGCGACGCGCTGTCCGAGGCGTTGCAGACGGTTCAGCGGGGAGTGTCGTCGAGGCCGGGGATCCCCGCGCTGACCGGCGTACTGCTCGACGCAACCGAGGCCGGTCAACTCACGCTGACGACCACCGACCTCGAGGTTTCGGCCCGACTCACGATCGGCGTGCAGGTGACCGAGGCAGGCACCGCGCTGGTGCCGGCGCGGCTGCTCGGCGACACGGTGAAGTCGCTTTCGGATGCGCCCGTCGACTTCGAGACCGACCAGTCACAAGCTCGTATCCGTTGCGCTGCATATGAAGGCTCCCTTCGCCTCCTGCCGGCGGAGGACTTCCCTGCGCTGCAGGAGCCCGGCGGCACGAAGGTGCAGGCCGACGCCGGTGCGTTCGCCGAGGCCGTGTCGCAGGTCGGTCGGGCGGCCAGTCGCGACGAGGCTCGCCCGGTGCTAACCGGCGTGCTGGTCGAGATCAGCCGTGAGGGCTGCATGCTGGTAGCCACCGATTCCTACCGACTCGCGGTACGCGAGCTCGTCGCCAGTGCCGACGGAGAGGCCAAGGCGATCGTTCCCGAGCGCGCTCTGTCGGAAGCGGGACGGGCCGCGGCCTCGGACGAGAAGGGCACCGTCGAGATCTCGGTCGACGAGGCCCAGGTGTCGTTTCACGCCGGAGGTCTGACGCTCACGTCGCGATTGATCGAGGGCGAGTTCCCGAACTACCGACAGCTGTTACCCGACACGCACGAGAGCCGCCTCATGGTCTCCCGCCAGCAGTTGCTCGACGCAGTGCGGCGTGTCGGGCTGCTAGCCCGCGACACGACACCGGTTCGCATGGAGTTCAACGCGCTCGGCGTGAAGCTCTCCTCGAGCTCCCCCGACCTCGGGCAAGCCGTCGAGACGGTGGAAGCCCGCTACGAGGGCGAGGACCTGACGGTCGCATTCAACCCGCAGTACTTGATCGACGGGCTGACGGCCGCGGTTGGTGAGTCGATACGCCTCGATGTGCGTGATGGGCTGAAGCCGGGTGTGGTGCACGGCGAAAGCGACGGCTTCACCTACCTCGTCATGCCCGTACGCCTGCCGGCCGCGGTCTCATAATCATTCGGGCGCAACGCCTTTTGAGCTGATGCGCCTCCAGTGGCTCGAGCTCCGCGACTTCAGGAATCACGAGCACACCAAGCTCGATGCGATACCCGAGGGCCTGCTGGTCGCGGTAGGTGCCAACGGCGAGGGCAAGACGAACCTGCTCGAGGGCATGCACTTCCTGTATGCCCTCGAGAGCCCCCGTGCCTCGGCGAGCCAGCCCTTGGTGCGTCACGGTGCCGAGGCCGGGTACGTGCGCGGGGAGTTCCTCACCGACGGAGGCAAGGTGCTGGTGGAGGTCGAGGTGCGGGCGCGTGGCGCCAACAAGGTGCAGGTGAATCGCTCGCCGATCCGGCGCAAGCGCGACCTCCGCAAACAGGTGCGCTCGATCATGTTCGGTCCGTTCGATCTCCCGATCGTCACCGGCGATCCCGCGCGGCGTCGGGCGTTCATGGACGAGATCGTCGTCGCGCTGGTCCCTGCATCGGACACGTTGACGGCCACCTACGAGCGCGTCCTTCGTCAGCGGAACCGCCTGTTGAAGGAACATGATGGGCGCGGCGCACCGCCGGGGATCGAGGCGTGGGATGCACAGCTCGTGCAGACGGGAACGGCGGTGATCGAGGCGCGCACGGCAGGCGTGCGGTCGATCACCGACCCCGCCTCCGAGGCGTTCCGGGATGTCGCCGGGTATCCGCTCGAGGTGCGGTACGCACCGAACGTACGGGTCGATGGCGACGTCGCCGATGACTTCCGGGAGCAGCTAGCGGGGCGCCGCTCCGACGAGCTCCAGCGCCGGACCTCACTCGTCGGCCCGCATCGCGACGACCTCGATCTCGCCGTGCGGGAACTGGGTGCCCGGGGCTTCGCCAGTCACGGCGAGACGTGGGTCGCGGCCCTGTCCCTGCGGTTGGGGCTGGCCGACGCCGTGCGCGACGCGATGGGGGAGCCGCCGCTGTTGATCGTCGATGACCCGTACAGCGCGCTGGACCCGACGCGCCGCGATCGCGTCGCCAACCGGCTCACGTCGCACGCGGGCCAGGTCGTGATCAGCGTGGCCGACGACGCCGACGTGCCCGCGCAGGCGACACAGATCTGGGACGTGCGCGGCGGTGCCGTGCGCCTGCGAGGCTGACGTCGATGCCGCATTCGAAAGGCTTCGGCCACCGGCGCGACGCTCGCAGCACCGATCCCGTGGCGATCGGCGACATCGTGGACCGGCTGCTACAAGAAGACGTGTTCTCGCGAGGCCTGCCCATCGCGAACCTGCTCCGTGCTTGGCCTCAGATCGTCGGTGAACGGCTCGCCGAGGCCACGACGCCGGTGTCGCTGGAGGGAGGTTGTCTCGTCGTGCGAGCCACCGATGGGCCCTGGGGTTCGCAGGCGACCTACCTGGCCGATGAGATCCGGACGCGGGCAGACGACGCGCTCGGCGGCGGCGCGGTCACGAGCATCCGCATCACCGTCGGTGATGTCCGAAACCGCAGGTCAGAAGGCTGATTTCCACCCTCCGCTTCGGGTCATCAGAGCTCCTCGTCGGGTAAGATAGAGGGGTCGTGCCCGGTTCCTGCGCGCGCGGCCCCCAACGACGTCGCGTCGGTTCTGCGCGGCCCCGATCGGAGGACGTTTGGCAACTGTCACGAAGCCGCCTGCCAAGGTGAAGCGCTCGAAAAGCACGGACTATGACGCCCAGAACATCCAGGTTCTCGAAGGTCTCGAGCCGGTCCGCAAACGGCCCGGCATGTACATCGGCACCACGAGCATCCGCGGTCTGCACCACCTCGTCCAAGAGGTCGTCGACAACGCGATCGACGAGGCAATGGCCGGCTACTGCGACCGGATCACGGTCACGCTGCACACCGACGGCTCCGCCAGCGTCCATGACAACGGGCGGGGGATCCCGGTGAAGCCGATCCCCGGGGCCAAGGACCGCCGTTCCGCCCTCGAGGTCGTCCTGACGGTGCTGCACGCGGGCGGTAAGTTCGGCGGGGGCGGCTATGCCATCTCCGGCGGCCTGCACGGCGTCGGCGTGTCGGTCGTGAACGCGCTGTCGGAGCGGCTCGACGTCGAGGTCCGCCGCGACGGCGCGATCCACACGATGGCTTTTTCCCGTGGCAAGGTCACGAAGAAGCTCTCGAAGGGCAAGGCCGCGCAGAAGACGGGCACGCTGATCCGGTTCTGGCCAGACCCCGAGATCTTCACCGAGACGGTCGAGTTCAAGAAGGAGATCCTGCAGGAGCGGCTGCACGAGCTGAGCTTCCTCAACAAGGGCGTCGAGATCCAGTTGGTCGATGATCGCGACGGCTCCAAGGAGATCTTCAAGGCCAACGGCGGGCTCGTGGACTTCGTGAAGTACGTCGGCGAGGGCAAGGAGACGCTCGCCCGCATCATCCCGGTCGACTACAAGGGTGACGACGGCGAGGTCGAGATCGCGATGCAGTGGACCAACGGGTACAGCGAGTCGGTCTACTCGTTCGCCAACACGATCAATACGCATGAGGGCGGGATGCACGAAGAGGGCTTCAAGAAGTCCTTGACGAACGTGCTCAATCGCTATGCGCGCACGAAGGGCATCCTCAAGGAGAAGGACGAGAACCTTATCGGCGAGGACGTTCGCGAGGGGCTGATCGCGATCATCTCCGTGAAGCTGCGCGATCCGCAGTTCGAAGGCCAGACCAAGACGAAGCTTGGCAACGCGTCGATGCGATCCCTGGTCGAGACGACGGTGAACGCGCAGCTCGCGGAATGGCTCGAGGAGCACCCCGGCGAGGGCAAGCGCATCGTGCAGAAGACCCAGGAGGCCGCGAAGGCGCGGATGGCGGCCAAACAGGCTCGCGACCTCACGCGACGGAAGTCCTTCCTCGAGTCCGGCTCGCTACCGGGCAAGCTGGCCGACTGCCAGCTGACGGACCCGGCATCCTGCGAGCTGTACATCGTCGAGGGGAACTCCGCGGGTGGGTCGGCCAAGAGCGCGCGCGATCGGGCCACCCAGGCGATCCTGCCGATCCGAGGCAAGATCCTCAACGTCGAGAAAGCGCGGCTGCACAAGACGCTGGAGAACATCGAGATCCAGTCGCTGATCACCGCGATCGGCACGGGCATCCACGAGGAGTTCGACCTGTCGAAGGCGCGCTACCACAAGATCGTGCTGATGGCCGACGCCGACGTCGACGGTGCGCACATCCGTACGCTGCTGCTCACCTTCCTGTTCCGCAACATGCCGCAGCTGATCGAGGCGGGCTATATCTATCTGGCGCAGCCGCCTCTGTACCTGCTCAAGCAGAACAAACAGGAGCTGTACTTCTACACGGAGCGCGAGTGGGACACGTGGCGTGCCAAGAACGCGGCCGGCAAGAAGCTCGAGCCGCAGCGGTTCAAGGGCCTCGGCGAGATGAACGCCGATCAGCTGTGGCGCACGACCATGGATCCCGAGCGGCGCACGCTGCTGCAGGTCAACCTTGACGATGCCGTGACCGCCGATCGCCTCTTCAGCGTGCTGATGGGCGAAGACGTCGCCTCGCGCAAGGCGTTCATCGAGACCAACGCAAAGTACGTCCAGAACCTGGACGTCTAGACCCCCGGAGAGCCGCTTGAGTCAGAACCTGTTCGCGGGGCGCGTGGAGCCCATCCAGCTCGAAGATGAGATGCAGCGGTCCTATCTGGACTACGCGATGTCGGTCATCGTGTCGCGTGCGCTGCCCGATGTGCGCGACGGCCTGAAGCCGGTCCAGCGACGGATCCTGTGGTCGATGGTCGAGTCGGGCCTTCGCCCGGATCGGCCCCACCGCAAGTCGGTTGCCGCCGTCGGCGAGGTCCTGAAGAAGTATCACCCGCACGGCGACCAGTCGGTCTACGACGCATTGGTGCGTATGGCCCAGGACTGGGTCATGCGTGCGCCCCTGATCGACGGCCACGGCAACTTCGGTTCGGTCGACGGTGACCCGCCGGCCGCCTATCGGTACACAGAGGCACGGCTCGCGCCGATGGCGATGGAGCTCTTGCGCGATATCGACGCCGAGACCGTCGACTTCGTCCCGAACTTCGACGGGTATGAGCAGCAGCCGGTGGTGCTGCCGGGTCGCTACCCGAACCTGCTCGTCAACGGGGCCGCGGGCATCGCGGTCGGCATGGCGACGAACATCCCACCGCACAACTTGGGCGAGATCATCGACGCCACCACCCACTACCTCGACAACCCCGAGGCCACGACCGCCGACCTGATGAAGTTCATCAAGGCACCGGACTTCCCGACGGGCGCGACGATCATGGGGCGCCAGGGCATCAAGGACGCCTACGAGACGGGCCGTGGCTCGATCAAGGTGCGCGCCGTCTGCGCGGTCGAGGAGGGCACGCAGAACCGCTCCAACATCGTGGTGAGCGAGCTGCCCTACCAGGTCAACAAGGCCCGCCTGGCCGAGAAGATCGCCGACCTCGTGCGCACGGGCAAGATCAAGGACATCGCCGACGTCCGCGACGAGTCCAACCGCGAGGGCATGCGCCTCGTGGTCGTCTGTAAGCGCGGCGCCAACGCGCAGGTCGTGTTGAACCAGCTCTACAAGCAGACCCAGCTGCAGGAGAACTTCAGCGTGATTATGCTGTCGCTTGTCGACGGCCAGCCCCGCACGCTGACCTTGGTCGAGATGGTCGGCTACTACGTCGACCACCAGGTCGACGTGATCACCCGTCGCACGCAGTACGACAAGCGCAAGGCCGAGGAGCGCGATCACATCGTGCTTGGCCTTTTGATCGCACTGGATCACCTCGACGAGGTGATCAAGATCATCCGCGCCTCGCAGGACGCCGACGAGGCTCGCTCGAAGCTGATGAAGACGTTCACGTTGACCGAGATCCAGGCGAATCACATCCTGGATATGCCGCTGCGCCGGCTGACGCGACTGGCGCGCGAGGAGCTCGACGCCGAGCACGCCGAGCTGGTCAAGAAGATCAAGTACCTCGAGTCCCTGTTGAAGGACCCGAAGAAGCTGCGCGGGGTCATCAAGGACGAATTGGCGGAGATCCGCAACAAGCACGCCAACGCCCGGCGCACCCAGATCAAGGCTGACATCGGCGATCTGGATGTCGAGGACCTGATCGCCGAGGAGGATGTCGTGATCACGGTCAGCCGCGCCGGCTACGTGAAGCGCCAGCCGATCGACGCCTTCAAACGACAGGGCCGCGGCGGCAAGGGCGTCAAGGGCGCGACCCTCAAGGAAGAGGACGTGATAAAGAACGCCTTCATCACGACCACGCATCACTGGCTGCTGTTCTTCACCTCGAAGGGCAAGGTCTATCGGGTCAAGGCCCACGAAGTGCCCGAGAACACCCGGCAGGCCCGGGGGCTCTACGCGGCGAACCTGCCGGGCGTGCAGGTCAGCGCCGACGAGCGCGTCTCGGCCGTGCTCGACCTCAAGGAGTACGAGGCGGGGCGGTTCCTGCTGTTCTCGACGCGCAAGGGGATGGTCAAGAAGACCGCGCTGCCCGAGTACGACTCACCTCGCACCGGCCTGGCCGCGATCAACCTCAAGGACGGCGACGAGCTCATGGACGTGAAGCTCACCGCCGGGACCGACGACGTCTTCCTCGTCTCGCGCAAGGGACAAACGATCCGGTTCAAGGAGTCGCTGGCCCGTGCGATGGGCCGCGCCACGGCCGGGGTCATCGGCATGCGTCTGGCCGAGGACGACGAGGTCATCGCGCTCTCCCTGTCTTCCGACGGCGAGGAGATGATCAGCGTGTCGCAGAACGGCTACGGCAAGCGGTCGAAGCTGGCCGACTACCCCGCGAAGGGTCGCGGCGGCAAGGGCGTGATCGGGCACCAGATCACCAAGAAGACCGGCTTGCTTGCCGGCGCCTTCATAGGGTCCAAGGATCAAGATCTTCTCACGATCTCGTCGGCGGGCAAGGTACAACGGGTTGCGGCCGAAGAGATCCGACGGGTCGGTCGCAGCTCGCAGGGCGTGCGCACGATGCGTGTCGACGCCGGCGAAACGGTCGCCGCGATCGCGCCGGTCGTGCTGCAGATGGACGAGGACTGAAGCGCGCGGCTGGATGCCGTGGGAAGATTGCGCACCGTGACCCTCCCAGACTGGCCACAGCTGCGTGAGCTGATGCTCGCGCCCAAGCCGCCGATCGTGTTCACCGCCTATGCGATCGGTCGCGACCCGTTGAAGGTGCGCTACGACGGGGAGGGCACGTTCCGGATCGCCGAGACCGGCACCCAGCTCGTGGGTGAGGCCTGGATCACGTCGGCGGTCGAGCCACAGCGGTTCGTGCGGCTGCGCGATGCCGACGGCGAGGTGACCGGTCGCCAGGACCTCGGGCGACCGTGTGTGATCGCGGAGGTCCGCGGTCTGCGCGGCGCGACGACCACGATGCGGCTTTGGATCGACGAAGAGGTCGGCTGCATCGTGCGGATGGAGCGTGTGGACGACCCGGCGCCGCTCGTCGTGCTCGACGACCTCTCGGTGGAGTCTCAGTCGGTCGCGTCGGGCAACGGCACCGACGAGAACACGCGCCACAGCGCCAGGTCATAGACCGACTTCAGCGCGCCGGCGACCACCCAGGGCGCCCCGATCGCGACGTGCATCAGCAGCGTGCCGATCAACGGCCCGAAGGGGCGCGCCACGTAGCGCGCGCTGTTCGTCATCGCCGCCGCGGCCGTGCGTTCCTCGGGGTCGACCATCGCGGCGATGTAGGCCTGCCGCGTCGGCACGTCCATCTGCGACAGCGCGAAGCGCAACAACAGCAGCACGATCGCGATCGGGAGCGTCGGTGCGAACGGGATCAGCATCAACAGGATATTGGACGGCAGGTGCGTGAACACCATCGTGGGGAGCAGACCCACTCGCGCCGCGATGCGCGGCGCGAGCACCGACGAGCCGGCCTGCAGCAGTCCCGCGAAGAAGAAGACCAACGACATCGTTTCTTTGCTGGCGCCCAGTTGCTTCGAGAACCAGAAGACGATGAACACCGTGATCACGAACCCACCGGCGAACGCATCGACGGCGAACAGCCCCGCGAGCTTGGTCACCGTCGATCGTGACCGCTGAAGCGGTGCGGCGCTCGCGGCCTCGTGGAGCTCGAGTGCCGGCGAGAGGCCGTGTGCGAACCACAGGCACACCGCCGCACCGAGCGGGAACACGAGGAACCAGGCGCGACCGGTCGGGGTCGACGTCCAGAAGCGCTGTACGAAGGCGGGCCCGCCCGCCAGCAGCGCACCCAGCGCCCCGGCGAGGTACGCGACCGCGTTGTAGCGGCCGAACACCCGCAAACGCGCGTCCGCGGGAGCCTGACCGATCATCGACTGCTCGAGCGTCGTGAGCGGCCCGTTCTCGTTGGCATCGGTCGACATCACGCCGAGCAGGGCCAGGACGACGAGGATCCACAGCCGATCGGTCAGCGCGTACGCGAAGCCGACGAGGCCCATCAGCCCCAGCAGGCCGGTGTAGGCGCGCCGGCGGCCGAGCCGGTCCCCCGCCAGCCCGACCCCGATCGCGGCGATCGCCATACCGGCCAGGATCGCGGCGCCGAGGATCCCGACTTGCAGGGTCGAGGCGCCGTTGGCGGCCAGCGTCGAGCCGAGGATCACCGCCCCGAACCCATAGAGAAAGGCTCGGACCGCCTGGATGCCGAGGATCCGGCGGAGATCGGGCGCAAGATCGGCCGGCGCGCTCACGTGACGAGCCCGATCAGCGCCCAGATTGCCACGAGCGTCGAGGTGACCCCGACGGTGAAGCCCAGCGTCGCGGCGACCAACGCGGTGCCGGGACGGTCGGTGCCGCTCAGGACGGCTCGGCGTGCGCAGAGCCCGCCCCACAGCGACACGCCGGCGGCTGCCGCGCAGCCGAGTTCGAAGACCCAAGCGCGCGCGGCTGCGGGACTGAGGCCGACCGATCCGATCGTGAGCGGCAGGAACAGGGCGCCTCCGACGGCCAGCGCCAGACCCCGGCGCGCATCGGCGTTCCCTGGTTTGGCCACGCGCTCCACGAGGGCATCATCCCAAGAGCGGGGCCGGCCTGCGTCAGGCGGAGCGCAGGCCGCGCAGGGCGACCAACCGGCGGATCTTGGTCCGGGCCACCCCGTAGGTCAGATCCCCGGCATCGGACACACCCAGGTGTTCGAGGGTCTGGAGCTGGCTCGGCGTCGCGGGATCCCGTAGGAAACTTCCGATCACGAGCGCGGCCTCTCGCTGCGTGAACGTCGGATCGAACCGCAGGTCCATCTCGTCGCAGAGGAAGCGCATGTACCCGGCGATGTCGGGCGTCATGGGGCCGGTCGTGGTCGGGAGGTCGGGCAGGTCATCGTCGAGCGCGATCCCCCACAGGATCTGCGGGTCAACGCCATAGGTGTCGACGCGGCACAGGTAGCACCACGCCGGCTCCATGCCGTGCATGCATCCAGCCATCCCGAAACCATCGGCATCGCGGCGCCGTGGCTTGACGGATCGACCCCCGATCGGCCGTATGCTCGGGACATGCTCCCGTCCGGCCGCGCGCTCGACCTCCTTGTGTTCGCGTTCGGCGCGTGTGTCGGCGTGGTCGGGCTGTTGATCGTCGGTGACGCCGGCGTCGGATCCTGGGTGGTCGCGCCGGTGGCGCTGGGTCTGGGAGCTGTTGCACAGCAGCGAGCTTTGTTCGCTCCCGGGGGTCCCTTCCGGACTTGATCTCGTGCGGGTGCTTGCCCTGGAGCGGGCGTACGCTTAGAACCTGTCGGGAACGAGGATGACGACGACGGCCGAGGAACCCATCACCGAGCAGCCGGCGGCCGAACCGACGATCGACGTCGAGCTGCAAACGACGCCCACCCGAAGGGCGTTGCCCTCGCGTGCCCGGGTGACGAAACCGGCGGCCAACCGACGCACGCGGGTGATCGTTCGTCGCTTCGGACTGCTGTCCGTCTTCAAGTTCGCGCTGATCTTCTCGGTGTGTCTCATGGTCGTGGTGTGGCTGGCGCTCATGCTGATCTTCTTGGTCCTGCAGGCCGCCGGTGTCACCGATACGATCTCGTACTGGATCGGCTGCGTGATCAACACCCCCGAGGGCACCAAGCGATGTGTGGCCACCGGCATCGACGGTGTGCGGTTGTTCTCGACCTTGTTCGGCGCGGGATTGGTGATGGCGGTGGCCTCGGCGATCCTGTGGACCTTCATGGCGCTGATCTACAACCTGATCGCGGATATCGTCGGCGGCGTCGAGGTCGTCCTGGCCGAGAAGCGCACCTGAGCGCCGTATCGATTGACACCCTTTCAGGCCCGCCTCTACGCTGGCCAGCCCGCATGCGGGGCCTGTAGCTCAGCCCGGTTAGAGCGCTGCCCTGATAAGGCAGAGGTCGATGGTTCAAGTCCATCCAGGCCCACCACTCCGCGCGTTTCGCGCCCGTTCTGCCCCCGGTGTTAGGCTGGCTGCCTGCGAGGGATCCACTCCCGGCGCAGCAACAGCAGGCTTCTATCGTCCGAAGGGGGACTCCATGGCCGAAGACACCGAAGAGCCGAAGAAGAAGGGGTTCTTCCGCAAGCTCCTGAAGATCACGGCGATCTTGGCCGCGATCGGCGCGGCGCTGATGTTCTGGAAGCGCAAGCAGGGCGCCGACCTCGACGACGTGGAATGGCAGGAGTTGCCGCCGCCGGCCGGCGGCTGAACCACGCCGCACCCGACCCTCGCAAAGGCCCGCGCCTTCGGCGCGGGCCTTTGCATTGCTAGGCTCGCCCGCGTGACCGACGCCTGGGCCCTTGCCCGCGAGAAGGCGAGCAGGGCGAACGTGACCCTCGCCCCGCTCACGACGGTGGAGGACGCCGACCTGCTGAACCAGGTGGTCGAGGCCACGTGGGGCGGGCAACACATGGACCGGGAGGTCGTGCGTGCGCTCGCTATCAGCGGCAACGTGTCCTGGGGCGCCTTCGACGCTGATCGCTTGATCGGGTTCGTGCTGGGATGGGCGGGCGTCGACGACGACGGCCTGCACGTGCATTCCCACATGCTTGCGGCGATCCCGGATCGGCGCCACGTCGGCGTCGGCGAGGCGCTCAAGCTCGCGCAGCGCGCGCAGGCCCTCGAACAGGGCATCGGGCTCGTGCGCTGGACGTTCGACCCGTTGATCGCTCGCAATGCATGGCTCAACCTGGGCAAGCTCGGCGTCGTGATCGACCGGTTCGCGCGGAGCTTCTACGGCGACATGCGCGACGCGATCAATCAAGGGGAGCGCAGCGATCGCTTCACGGTGGTGTGGCATCTTCGCCGCGAGCCGGGCTCCTACGCGGTGCGAACCGCGCCGACCGCGTTGCTGACGCGCTCGGCCGACGAGCTGCCGCGACCCGAGCTCCGCGACGGCGTGCCTGGTGTGGCCGTCTTCCTCGAGGTGCCCGCCGAGTATCACGACCTGCGCCGGACCGACCCGGTGTTGAGTACACACTGGCGCGATGCCGTCGCCGACGCATCCGAGCGGTGCCTGGACGCGGGCCTTCTCGGGGTCGGCTTCGACCGAGCCCGTTCCGCCTATATCTTCGCGACGCCCGATGCTGTCGAGGGGGGTCTGTGAGCCGGATCCGAGCGATCGAGCTGTTCGTCGTGGAGCTGCCGCTGGTGCGGCCGTTCCGCACGTCGTTCGGCACCTCGACCGGTAAAGAGTGCGTGCTCGCTCGCGTTCGCACCGACGACGCCGAGGGTTGGGGCGAGTGCGTCGCCGATGACGGCTACCCCGGCTTCTCGGGGGAATGGAACGAGGGCGTCTGGTCGCTGCTGCGCGACGTGCTCGCGCCCACGCTGCTGCGGGCCGGCGACGTGACGATCGACAAGGTCGAAGCGCAGCTGCGATTCGTTCGCGGCAACCCGATGGCGAAGGCGACGCTGATCAACGCGGTCCTCGATGCCGAGCTCCGGGCGACGGGCACGCCGTTGGCCCGCTACCTCGGCGCCGACAAGGACGCCGTCGCATGCGGGGTTTCGATCGGCATCACGGAGACGACCGAGGAGCTCCGGGCCCTGGTCGATGAGCACCTCAACCAGGGATACCAGCGGATCAAGCTGAAGATCATGCCCGGCATCGACGTCGAGCGGGTGGCCGCGATCCGGGCAGCCCATCCGGACATCCTGCTGTCGGTCGACGCGAACGCCGCGTACACCCTGGAGGATCTCGACGTGTTCCGCGCACTCGACGCCGAGGATCTGCTGATGGTCGAGCAGCCGTTGCACTACGAGGATCTGGTGCGTCACGCGAAGCTGCAGGCCGCGATCTCGACGCCGGTCTGTCTAGACGAGTCGATCCGTTCGGCGGCCGACGCGGCGGCGGCGATCGAGCTCGGCGCGTGCCGGATCGTGAACATCAAGCAGGGCCGCGTCGGGGGCGTGCTCGAGGCCCGCCGTGTGCACGATGCGGCCGCGGCGGTAGACGTGCCGGTGTGGTGCGGCGGCATGCTCGAGACCGGCATCGGGCGTGCGACGAACCTGGCGTTGGCCGCGATGCCCAACTTCCGGCTGCCGGGCGATACGAGCGCATCGGCCAGATATTTCCATGATGATCTGACCGAGCCGTTCACCCTGGAGCCCGACGGGACGATGGTGATACCGACCGGTCCGGGCATCGGCGTCGAGCCGCGCCCGGATCGTCTCGCAGCGTGCACCGTGCGTCGGGAACTCCTTCAGGGGTAAGCGGCCGTCGAGGGGTTACCCTGCAAGCAATCCCGCCGAGACCCTCTAGGAGCACCGATGAGCGACCTACCTCCCAACGACCACACCTCCGAGGAGCTGCCGCAGCCCGAGCCCGTGATGCCCGAGGCGCCGACGTCGGATCCGACCCCGGTCCCAGTGTCCGAGGCTGAGCCCGAGGCCGCGCCCGCAAAGAAGGGCAGCCGGCTCGCACTCGTGGTTGGCGTCGTCATCGTGGTCTTCGTGGGCGCGGTGTCGGCCGGCGCGTTCCTCTTCCTGCGTGGCGCCCCGGAGTCGGTGCTCGACAAGGTGCCGGCCTCGGCCGACGTGGTGGTCGTGGCCCACCTGGACCCATCCGCGTCGCAGAAGATGAACCTGTTCCGGATGTCGGAGAAGTTCCCCGCGCTCGGGTCGGAAGCAGAGCTGACGCGGAAGCTGAACGATGCGCTCGACAGCGTGCTGACCGACACGGGGCTGACGCACGAGGATCTTGCATGGGTTGGGGGCGAGGCGGGAGGGTACGTCGACATCGGCTCGGGCACGCCGTCGTTTGCGATCATGATCGCCACGAACGACGAGGCCGGGGCGAACACCGCGATGCAGCGGATGCGCGATGCCTCGCACGCGAGCTACACGACCACGACGATCGACGGGATCGACGTCGCGGTGCCGGCCTCCTCAGATCAGCCCGCGATGGCGCTCGTCGACGGCGTCGCGGTGATCGCCAGCGATGAGGACGCGATGCGGACGGTAATCACGACCGCCAACGGCGCCACCTCGATCCAGGATGACCCCGTCTTCCAAGGCGTGTCGGATCGTCTCCCTGAGGACAACCTCGGCTTCGTATTCATAAACGTCCAGCAGCTGATGGATCTCGTGAACGCGATCCCGGGCGCGGCCACGGGCTTGCAGGGCAGCGTGGAACAGCTCGCGGCAGCGCAGGGGATCGGCTTCGCGCTCTCCGCCGGCTCCGACGGGATCGCGCTGGACTCGGTGACGACGACCGATCCGTCGAAGCTCACGCAGGATCAGCGTGACACGCTGGCGGCCGGCGACGGCCCGAACCAGACGCTCGATCTCGTGCCGGCCGATGCGTACGCCGTCCTGGCGGCACAGGGTATGACCGCCGGTCTCGAGCAGTCGGTGAACCAACTGGCACAGCTGGATCCGTCGACGGCCCGCACGATCGAGAAGCTGCATCTGATCGGGCCCAACGGCCTGCTCGGGTTGCTGTCGGGCGCCGTCGGGCTGCAAGTCGGTCCCGGCAGCGGGCTCCTGCCGGTCGGCGGCACCGTCTTGATCGGCTCGAACGACGGTGCGGCTGTGCAGACGTGGCTGGACGCGAACCTGTCGAAGCTGCTGTCCAGCGATCTGTTGGGCACGAAGCCGTCGATGAGGACCGAGGACTACAACGGCGTGACGATCACCTACGCGGACCCGTTGTCCCCCGTCCCGTTCGCATACGGGGTGGTGAACGACACCGTGGTGATCGGCTCGTCGCCCAACGCTGTCGAAGGTGCGGTCGATCTCGCGCAGAACGGGGGTGGCATCACCACCGATGGCGGCTACACCTCGGCAACCGCCGGTCTGCCCGGCACCGAAAGCGTGGTGTACATCGACGCGGAGGGTATCTTGACTGCAGTGCAAGGTATCTTGCCCGGTTCGGCGTACCAGGACTTCCTCGATCAGGGCGGCGAGAACCTCCAGCCGATCACGGTGGTCGTCGCCGGTACCGAGTCCGACGAAGAGGGGAGCAGCTCTCGGCTGTTGATCGGCATCCCTTGATCGCCCTTCGCGCTTTTGCACGCGGGCTTCCTTGCGGCGACGCCCCGTCTGCGCGACGATGTGGCCCGCTCGCGGAGTCTTCCCTTCCCCCTCCGCGTGTGCCGCACATGAAGAAACACGTCGTGCAAGCCGAGGCGCTAGAGATCGTCGACGAAGAGGGTCACGTCCGCTTGCGGCTCGGCATCTCGAGTGACCAGCAACCCTTTCTGTCGATGCTCGATCTCAGCGGCGTCGTGCGCGCGCGATTCGGCGTGCAGGGCGACGGCTCGGCCGGCATCGCGATCGGCGACGAGAACGGCAAGATCCGCGCCACGATGGGCCTCGCGTCCGACGGCTCGGCCTCGCTCGCGTTCGGCGACAAGAACGGGCGCATGCGAGCGAAGTTCGGGCTCAGTCAGGATGCCTCGCCGACCATGGAGATCGACGTCGAGGACGGAGAACTTCACCACCGCAACCGTTTAGCCGAGCAGGGCACGCCAACGATGGGGCTGTACGACCAGCGTGGGAAGGCGCGGATCCGGCTCGGGCTGACCGCCGACGGCGCCCCGGTCCTTCGACTGCTCGACGAGAAAGGGACGGTTCGCGCGCTCGTGGGTCTGGCCAACGACGAGTCCCCGTTCGTCCAGTTCATGGACGACGCCGGCAAGAAGCCCACCTGGACCCAGCGGTAGTCTTTCGCGATGCCACGCGAGGATCTCGCACACCTGCTTCGTGACGCGCCCCTGATCGACGGCCACAACGATCTGCTGTGGGCCCTGCGATCGGCGCACCGCAACTCGCCGGACGAGCCCCAGCCGGATCTTCGCGAGCCTTACCCCGTGTTCATGACCGATCTGCCACGGATGCACGCCGGCGGCGTGGGCGGGCAGTTCTGGTCGGTGTACGTGCCGTCGGATCTGTCCCCGCATGAGGCCGTGACCCAGACGCTGGAACAGATCGACGGCTACCACCGGCTGGTGGCGCGCTACCCGGAGCACCTCGGTGCTGCGCGCACAGCCGACGACGTGCAGCGGGTCTGCGAGTCCGGTCGGGTCGCTTCGATGGTCGGTGTCGAAGGCGGTCAGTCCATCGGGTGCTCGCTCGGTGCGCTGCGGATGTTGGCCCGCCTCGGAGCTGGCTATATGACGCTCACGCACAACGACGACACACCCTGGGCGGATTCGGCGACCGGCGACCGAGCCCATGGCGGCCTCACCCCTTTCGGCGAGGAGGTGGTGCGGGAGATGAACCGGCTCGGAATGTTGGTGGACTGCAGCCACGTGTCGGACGACGTGATGCGCCGGGCGATCGAGGTGAGCGATGCGCCGGTCGTGTTCTCGCACTCGTCGGCGCGTGCGCTGGCCGACGTGCCGCGAAACGTGCCCGACGACGTGCTCGACCTGGTGGGCCGCACGGGCGGGGTCGTGATGGTGGCGTTCGTTCCATGGTTCGTCACCGAGCAGGGCGCGGCGATCAGCCGAGCGGGGTTGGACGTGACGCGGCGCCTGCGCAAGGAGTACCCGGGCGATCCGCTCGCGGTCGAGAAGGCGATCGACGAGTGGTTCGCCGAACAGGGCGAGGTGGAGGTGACGCCGGCCAACGTTGCCGACCATATCGACCACGTGCGGGAGGTCGCCGGGATCGACGCGATCGGCATCGGCGGCGACTACGACGGTGTGCCGACGATGGGGTCACACTTGAGCGATGTGTCGACCTATCCGTTGGTGTTCGCCGAGCTGCGCGATCGTGGCTATGCCGACGAGGAACTGCAGCAGATCGCGGGTCGCAACATCCTGCGCCTGATGCGCGAGGCCGAGACGGTTGCTGCCCGGCTCCAAAGCGAGCGCGAGCCGTCGCTGGCCACGATCGAGCAACTCGACGGCGACTGACGGCTGACGGGTGCGCGAACGGTGAGATCGGGGCGGTAGATTCTCGAGATGATCGAGCACCCCGGTGAGGGCACCGTGGAGCGCCAGCACTCGATCCACGATGCCACCAGCGTCGTGCTGCACACCGGTGGTCTGAACTGGGCGACGGAGAAGAACGTCGTCGAGAAGGTTCTGGCGCAGCGGCCGGGCGTGCTCGCGGTCGACGCCAATCCGGTCGCACAGACAGCGACCGTCACTTTCGATCCGCACGTGACCTCGATCGCCAACCTGCAGATGTGGGTCCGCGACTGCGGTCTGCATTGCGCCGGCCAGTCGGTTCCGAACCACGTCTGCGATCCGATGCAGGAGCCAGCGCCCGCGACGCCGACGACGGCTGACCACGCGGGGCACGCACCCGCCGCTAAGCCCACGCCCCACGACATGATGGGTCACGGCGGTCATGCGGAGATGTCGATGGACGAGATGGTCCGCGACATGCGTCGCCGCTTCCTGGTCGCTGCCGCCCTGTCCGTACCGATCCTGCTGTTCTCGAGCATCGGACGCGAGGTGCTGGGGTTCACGGCGCCGGCGCCTTTCGGTTTGCGCGACGACGTTCTCCAGTTCCTGCTGAGCCTGCCGGTCATCTTCTACTCGGCGTGGATCTTCTTCGACGGTGCCGTTCGGGCGCTCCGAGCCGGGACGCTCGACATGATGGTTCTCGTCGCAACCGCGATAGCGGCCGGTTGGATCTACTCAGTGATCGTCACCCTGACCGGCGGAGGCGAGGTCTTTTACGAGGCAGTCACCATCTTGACCGCATTCGTGTTGCTCGGGCATTGGTTCGAGATGCGCGCGCGGGGCGGAGCCAACGACGCCATCCGGACGTTGCTCGACCTCGCTCCGCCGATGGCGGAGGTCATCCGCGACGGTGAGCCCGTGCAGGTGCCGACCTCCGAGGTCGTCGTCGGCGATCTCCTGCTAATCCGCCCGGGCGCGAAGGTTCCCGTCGATGCGGAGGTCGTCGAAGGCGAGAGCGATCTCGATGAGTCGATGGTCACCGGTGAGAGCCTCCCCGTGTCGAAGCACCCCGGGTCCCATCTGATCGGCGCGACGATCAACCGCAACGGGACCTTGCGGACCCGCGCGACCGCCATCGGATCCGACACGGCGCTCGCCCAGATCGTGAAGCTCGTCCAGGAGGCGCAGAACTCAAAGGCTCCGGGTCAGCGGCTCGCCGACCGCGCGGCCTTCTGGCTGGTCCTGGTCGCGCTCATCGGAGGTTTGGTGACCCTGCTGGCATGGCTCGCTGCGGGTGAGACGTTCAGCACCGCAATCTTGTACGCGATCACGGTCGTCGTGATCACCTGCCCCGATGCGCTCGGCCTCGCAACCCCGACCGCGATCATGGTCGGTACCGGGCTCGGAGCCAAGCGCGGGATATTGTTCAAGAACGCCATAGCGCTCGAGACGTCCGCTGGGATCCAGGTCGTCGTGATGGACAAGACCGGGACGCTTACGAAGGGCGAGCCCGAGGTCGTCGAGGTGATCGCCTCAGGCATCGACGACACGGAGCTGCTGCGGCTGGCAGCGGCGGTTGAACGTGAGTCCGAGCACCCGTTGGCCGAAGCGGTGGTACGCCATGCCCAAGACGCAGGAGCTGCACGGGCCTCGGCGGAGGGGTTCGAGAACGTCCCCGGCTATGGAGCCAGAGCGAAGGTCGATGGACATCTTGTGGCAGTCGGGAACGAGCGATTGATGCGGGCCGATTCTGTGGACCTGACGCCACTCACCGATCACGTTGGCGAGAGCGCGGCGGCTGGGCGAACGACGGTGCTCGTTGCCGTCGATGGCCGGGTCGCCGGGCTGATCGCGCTCGCGGACGCGCCGCGGCCCACGTCGCGCGCAGCCGTTGATGAACTTCGCCAACGCGGTGTGGAGGTCTTCATGCTCACCGGCGACAACGAGGCGACCGCGCGGAAGATCGCGGATGAGCTCGGCATCTCGAACGTCATCGCCGAGGTCCTTCCCGGGGACAAGGCCGCCAAGGTCGCGTCGCTGCAGGAATCGGGTAGGCGCGTCGCGATGGTCGGTGACGGCGTGAACGATGCGCCCGCGCTCGCCCAGGCCGACCTCGGCATCGCGATCGGCGCCGGGACCGACGTTGCGATCGAGACGGCGGATGTCGTGCTGATGCGCTCGGATCCGCTCGACATCGCCACCGCCCTTGCGATCGGTGGTGGCACACTTCGCAAGATGCGCCAGAACCTCGGATGGGCGGTCGGGTACAACGCGATAGCAATCCCAATCGCAGCAGGTGTCTTCGTGCCGGCCTTCGGCCTCGCGCTCCGGCCCGAGATCGCGGCGCTCGCGATGTCGGGCTCGAGTTTCATCGTGGCGATGAATGCTCTGTTGCTCAAGCGACTGCGGTTGGCGGCGCCCTCGTAGCAGGGTCGCGCTCGTGGAGCCACCCGCCTGACTAGTGCTTCAGAGTCGCGCTCCTCCCGGATGGCACCTCGTCGGCGCCGACGCACGATTCCGCTGCGGTCGCGTGCTCGGTAGACTTGGTGTCCCACGGATGCTGGAGCGGGAAGGACTTTTCTGCCACGTTTCCTGCATCCCCCGGGGACGTAGCTCAGTTGGTAGAGCACCTGCTTTGCAAGCAGGGGGTCGTCGGTTCGAGTCCGATCGTCTCCACCACTAAAGGCGCAGGTAGGAGTCCCAAACGTCAGAGGCTTCACCTGCGAGGTGGAGCCGGGGCAGCAGCTAGGCAGCAGGCCTACCTCCGCAAGCACTCAAGCGAGCTCCCCCCGGGGATAGTTGGTCCCAGGGCGAGTTCCATTCGAGTTGCTCAGCACCGTTCGAGTCCGCTGGGCACCCCTCAGGGAAGCGCGCCCGGGTGATCACCACCTCGCGATGTGCTGGAGGACGTCGGTGGTCCCGAGTACCGTCCTACGCGGGGGTGGACAGGATCGCTAACGAGACTGATGCGGTTGGAGGCATGACGCGGGAGGATCCGCGCTTCGACGTTGCTCTCTACACGATGCAGGACCTTTCTCGCTACCTTCGTCTGCCGCGCCAGACGGTGGCGTATTGGGCCAAGCCGCACTCCGGAATGCCTCCCGTGGTCACGATGATGAGTAGGGCCGGCGGTCGGAACCAACCTGTAGTTCCATTCGTGGGGTTCACTGAGGCGTTCGTGGCCTCGGTGTTTCGAAGGGTTCACGGACTCTCGTGGCCGTACATACGAAAGGCCCTGGCTCGTGTGCAGCAAGAAATGGGGCTCGAGCATGCGTTGGCCTCGAGGCAGCTATACACGGACGGAGCCAAGATTCTGTTCGATCACGGCCAGCGCGAAGCTGAGACGCGCCTTCTCGTAGAAGTTGTGTCTGACAACGTCGTCTTTACGGAAGTTGTCGAGGACTATCTTCGCCGCATCGAGTACGCGAGGGATGGCTGGGCGAAGCACATCGTTTTGCCTACGACGCGACCCGTGGCGGCTGTCACTCCCTACAAGGCTCACGGACAAGCGCTGACGATTCACGGTGAGGCCCGCATTGTGGACATCCTCGACAGGTTCGAGGGCGAGGAGTCATTCGAAGAGATCGCAGAGGACTTCGGCGTGCCGCGCAGGGACGTCGAAGAGGTCATCCGTGCCTTCTACAAGGCGGCGTAAAGAGGCCGCTCTTCCCCCTGAGTTCTTCATCGATCGGGATCTTGGCCGCTACAAGGTCTCGACCGCGCTAAGGGAGAGAGGTTTCGTTGTCGTGACGATGTACGAGGCATACCCGGATACAGAGGAGTCTGAGGCTGATCCGGAGTGGATCGAACAACAGACCTCCGCCGGCCGAGTGCTTTTCACTCGAGATCGGCTGAGGCATCCCGGAGAGAAGGATGCTGTGGCGGCCAGCAGCGCCCGCATGTTCCGAGTGGGACGATCCGCCA